>JBKQTR010000372.1:0-21594 GCA_052143095.1 Allostellaceae bacterium | reverse complement strand
CAGACGATGCGCGGCGTCTCCGGCGGGTAATCGACCTTGGTCTTCCAGATTTGGTGGCCGGATTTGGCGTCGATCGCCATCGTCGCGCTGTTGCTGGTGACGTAGATCACGCCGTTATAGACGAGCGGCTGCGATTCCTCGGAGCGGCTGTCGTCGTAGCTGTAGTTCCAGACCGGGACCAGGTGTTTGACGGATTCCTTGTTGATCTGGGTGAGCGTGCTGTAACGCTGCAGGTTGTAGCCCATGCCGTAATTGAGCACGTTCTTGGTGTCGCCGGCGCCCTTCGCCAGATCCTGGTCGGTCTGCGCCTGCGCGCCAAGCGGCAGGAGCGCCACCAGCGCGGCCGCAATGAGTAGTCGTTTCATGATCCCTCCCCGTAAAGATGCCGGTTTCATCGTATTTTTGCCGGAACCGGGCTCCCCGCTTGATGCGGCGGGGAGCCCGTCGGCCTCATGCCTTCATCGCCGCCTTCACCCGATCGGGCGTCAACGGCAAGGTGCGAACCCGCGCGCCGACGGCGTTGTAGACGGCGTTGGCGATGGCCGGTGCCACCACCGTCACCGCCGGCTCGCCGACGCCGGCGGGGTAGTTGCCGGTGCTGAGAACAATGATGTCGAGCTCCGGCACCTGCGCCATGCGCAGCGGCGTATAGGTGTCGAAGTTGGTCTGCTTGATCTCGCCGTCCTTCATCGTCGCCTGCTCGTAGAGAGCGAGGCTGATGCCCCACAGCGTCGCGCCTTCCATTTGGGCGCGTACGCCGTCGGGGTTGACGACGGTGCCGACGTCGATGACCACCGTCATCTTGTGCAGCTTGACCTCGCCGTTCTCGCTGACGGAGACCTCCGCCACGCCGGCGGTCCAGGTCGGCGTGTTGCGCTCCTGCGAGGAGACGACGGCGAGGCCTTGGCCATGACCTTTGGGCAGCTGCTTCTTGCCATAGCCCGACTTCTCCACCGCCACCTTGAGCACCTCGACGATGCGCTTGGCGCCGCCCACCGAGTTGGGCGCGGAGCCGGCGTTACCGCCGGTTGCGTCCAGCATGGCGAGGCGGAACTCGACCGGGTCCTTCTTGGCCGCATGCGCCAACTCGTCGACGAAGCTCTCAACCGCCCAGAACGTCCAGGCCGGCGCCACCGAGCGGAACTGGCCCGACGGCGTCGCCGCCTGAGCCAGGTCGTTCTCGATGGCGCGGACATGGTGGTTGGGGATCGTGTACCAGCTGTCCGAGCCGTTCACCGAGAAGGAATCGAGCTTGCCTTTCTTGTCGGTGCTGTCGGAGAGGAACGCCTCGATGCCCCACCGCTTGGTCGCCCAGGCCGAGCAGACGTCCTGGGTCAAGGCGATGATCTTGCCGTCGGCACCAACGCCGCCTTCCATGCGCTGATAGGTGATCGTGCGGAAGAAATCATTCTGCACGTCCTCCGGGCGATCGTAGATCAGCTTCACCGGCTTGCCGATGGCCTTGGCCGCGAGCACGGCCGGGACCATCGCATCCGCCTCGAGCCGCCGGCCGAAGCCGCCGCCGAGATAGACCTGATGGATCAGCACCTGCTCGGGCTTGGCGCCGACCGCGGCCGCGACGAGCGGCCCCGACCGGGTCTGGAATTGCGAGCCCGAATAGATGTGCCAGGTGCCCTCGCGCTCGAAGGCGACGCAGTTCATCGGCTCCAGCGGCGCGTGCACCGCCAGCGGCGTGATGTAGACCGCCTCATGCTTGATCGGCGCCGTCGGCAGCGCCTGCGCGGCATTGCCGATGTCCCAGAACGAGAGCCCCTTGCTGGGATCGGCCACCAGCTCCTTGGCATGGGCGATGATGCTGTCGCTGCTGACGCCCTTGTTGGGACCGAGATCCCAGTTGATCTTGAGCGCCCGCGCCGCCTCCATCGCAGCGGGATAGTTGCTGGCGATGGCGATGACATAGGCCGTCGCCGTGCCGGTCGGATCGGGCACCGAGACGAACTGCTCGTATCCCGCGACCTTCTTGGCCTCGCTGTCGTCGACGGCGATCGGCTTGGCGCCGTAGCGCACCGGCGGACGGGCGATCTTGGCGTAGACCATGCCGGGCACGAACATGTCCATGCCGTATTTCGCCGTGCCGTTGGTCTTGGCCGGAAGGTCGAGCGCCGGTACCGGCTTGCCGACGATCTTGTAGTCGCTCGCCTTCTTGAGCTGGATCGCCTTGAGATCGTCGGGCGTATAGGTCTTGTCGAGCTTTCCGGTCGAGACCAGCTCGGCATAGCTCATCGACTTGCCCGAGGAGGCGATCACGCGGCTGTTGGCGGCGTGCAGCTGGGCGACCGGCACGCCCATGATGCCGGCAGCGGCCTCGATGAGCGCCTGGCGCCCCGCGGCGCCGCAGCGCGACAGCGTGTCGAAGGTATTGTTCACGCTCCAGCTGCCGCCGGTGACCATCAGGCCCCAGCGCTCGGCCGGGTCGGGATAGTCGATGCGGACATCGCGCCAATCCGCCTCGAGCTCCTCGGTCACCGCCTGAGCCAGCGCGGTGCCGACATGCTGACCCATCTCGGATTTGGTGATGTGCACGGTGACGATGCCGCCGCGGTCGATCGTGTACCAGACCGTCGGCGAGAAATTGCCGGCGGCGAGCGCCTCTCCGGCATTGCCTTCGAGCACGGGCAGGAGGGCGAAGCCGCAGGTAAGTCCGGCGCCGGCGGCGATGCTGCCGACGAGGAACTGGCGACGGCTCGGCTTGCGCGCTGCCGCCGCGGTGCGAGCGAGTGTTTCACCCATCTCAGATCTCCTTCGTCTTGCGCATGTCGGCGGCGGCGCGCTTGATCGCTTTCTTGATGCGCACGTAGGTCATGCAGCGGCAGAGATTGCCGTTCATGGCGTGGACGATCTCCGCGTCGCTGGGGTTCGGATTCTTATGCAGCAGCGAGGCCGCCTGCATGAGTTGGCCCGACTGGCACCAGCCGCATTGCGGCGCCTGCTCGGCAATCCAGGCCTTCTGCAGCGGATGCTCGCCTTGCGGGTCGAGTCCCTCGATGGTGGTCACCTCGGCCGTCGCGGCATCGGCAAGGCTGGTCTGGCAGGAGCGCACCGCCTCGCCGTTGAGATGCACCGTACACGCGCCGCAGAGCCCGGCGCCGCAGCCGAATTTCGTGCCGGTCATCTGCAGATGCTCGCGGATGACCCAGAGAAGCGGCGTGTCGTCGGGCATATCGACGACGCGCCGGAAGCCGTTGATGGTAAGAATGGTCATGGTGTCCCCTTCCGTCGTTGTCCGCCCCGTGCCGGTGCCTTCATGCAGGCCGAGCGGCGCGGGAAATCAGAGCTGCCAGCCGGCGCGCAGCGCGCCGACTGCCCCCCTCCAGATGACAAGGCCGCGACTCAACCCGGCGGCGTATTGCCGCCGTCGGCCGAGCACACGGATTGCGCCTGTAAATCTTTCGAGCACGTCCCTCCCCGGGCGATAATTATATTTCTTTAGTCACGAGTGCCGTGACATAGCGTTTGCTCAAGGCATGCTTGCAGTGTCCCACACATCCTGTCAATGCCGAGAAGATGGGCGGGACTGGGGAATCTTTGGGCATTCGGTATTTGGTGTATCAGCGGGCCCGGAGCCGGTAGGCCTGCCCAGGGGTTCGGATACACTGTGGGCGAGAACGGTGGGCATGATCGGCGGTTGACAGCCGAACGCCCAGCCCCTAGCGTTAACAATTGACTAGGGTCGATTGTGTTTCATCGACTGGTCTCTGAGGAGGAAACTACAATGAAGTGGACGACCCCGCGTATCGTCGAAATCGCCGTTGGCCTGGAAATCAATTCCTACGCCTGCGCCGAGCTGAAATAAGCATCAGAGCAGACCGGCCCTTTGCCGAGCATGCGCTCGGCAGGGGTGCGGTCGGATCGATCGCCCGGACGACCCTTTGGCGCCCGAGGCCATAAGCTATTGCCCCAGCGCACAGATGACGGGGCGTCATGACCGAGAAACCACTGACACCGGATGAGCTGGAGGCGGCGCTGCGGGCGATTGGCGCCGAGCGCTACCATAACCGTCATCCCTTCCACCGGCTGCTGCATGGCGGCAAGCTCGATCACGGCCAGGTCCAGGCCTGGGCGCTCAACCGCTATTACTATCAGCGCCAGATCCCGATCAAGGATGCCAGCCTGATCGCCCGACTCCCCAGCGCCGAGTTGCGCCGCGCCTGGCGCTCGCGGCTCGTCGACCACGACGGCGACGGCACCACGCCGGGCGGCATCGAGCGCTGGCTCAAGCTCGCCGAGGGCGTCGGCCTCGACCGCGCCTATGTCGAATCGACCGACGGCATCCTGCCGACGACGCGCTTTGCCGTCGACGCCTACGTCAATTTCGTGCGCGAGCGCTCGGTGCTCGAGGCCATCGCCTCGTCGCTCACCGAGATGTTCTCGCCCGGCATCATCGCCGAGCGCGTCGAGGGCATGCTCCGCGGCTATTCCTTTATCACCATGGACACGCTCGCCTATTTCAAGCCGCGCCTCTCCCAGGCGCCGCGCGACGCCGATTTCGCGCTGGCCTATGTCAAGGCCGAGGCGCGCACGCGCGAGCAGCAGGAGACGGTGCTGGCGGCGCTGCGCTTCAAATGCGGCGTGCTCTGGTCGCAGCTCGACGGGCTTCATCTCGCCTATGTCGAGCCGCGTTTCGTGCCGCCTGGCGCCTTCGTTCCCGGGCGCGACGGGACCGGCCGGTGAGCGGCGCGCCGCAGCGCGTGCTGATCACCGGCGCGAGCCGGCTGCGCTTTGCGCCGCATGTGAAGTTCCGCCATGACGAGACGCGCGGCCGATGGGTCGTGCTGGCGCCCGAGCGCCTGCTGCTGCCCGACGAGCAGGCGGTGGAGATCCTGAAGCTGCTCGACGGCGCGCTGAGCGTCGATGCCGTCATCGACGATCTCGCGCGGCGCTTCGAGGCGCCGCGCGAGATCATCGCCGGCGACGTTATCGGCATGCTGCAGGATCTCGCCGACAAGGGCGTGCTCGCGTCATGAACGGCGAGATCGCCCCGCCGCTGGCGCTGCTCGCCGAGCTCACCCATCGCTGCCCGCTGCGCTGCCCCTATTGCTCGAACCCGCTCGAGCTGGAGCGCGCTGGCGCCGAGCTCGATCAGGCGAGCTGGCAGCGCGTGCTGAGCGAGGCGGCGGCGCTCGGCGTGCTCCAGGTGCATTTCTCCGGTGGCGAGCCGCTGGTACGGCGCGACCTCGCCCAGCTCGTGCGCCATGCCGGCACGGTCGGGCTCTACAGCAATCTCATCACCTCGGGCGTGCTGCTCGACCGCGCCCGGCTCGCCGAGCTAGTCGCGGCCGGGCTCGAGCATGTGCAGCTGAGCTTCCAGGACACGCAGGCGGCGAGCGCCGACCGCATCGCCGGCCTTCCCGAGGCGCATGCGAAGAAGCTCGCCGTTGCCGCGCTGGTGCGCGAGGCCGGGCTGCCGCTCACGGTCAATGCGGTGATGCACCGCCAGAACCTCGAGCGGCTGCCGGAGATGATCGAGCTCGCGCTTAAGCTCGGCGCCGGCCGGCTCGAAGTGGCGCATGTGCAGTATTACGGCTGGGCGCTCGCCAACCGCCGCGCCCTGCTGCCGACCGAGGCGCAGCTCGAGCGCGCGACGTCGATCGTCGCCGAGGCGCGGGCGCGGCTCAAAGGCGTCCTCACCATCGACTATGTGGTGCCGGATTATTACGCGCGGCGGCCGAAGGCCTGCATGGGCGGCTGGGGCCGGCAGTTCCTCAACATCTCGCCCGCCGGCAAGGTGCTGCCCTGCCACGCCGCCGAGAGCCTGCCGGGGTTCGAGTTTCCCTCGGTCAAGACGGCGAGCCTTGCCGAGATCTGGCACCGCTCCGAAGCCTTCAACCGCTTCCGCGGCACCGCCTGGATGCCGGAGCCCTGCCACTCCTGCGAGCGGCGCGAGATCGATTGGGGCGGCTGCCGCTGCCAGGCCTTCGCGCTCACCGGCGATGCCGCGCGCACCGATCCCGCCTGCGCGCTGGCGCCCGACCGCTCGTTGCTCGATCGCCTGCGCGAGGCCGACGCCGCGGCGCCCGCGGGCGATTTCATCTATCGCCAGATCGGCGCCGCACCGGCCGCCGCCAAGCGCCCCTCCCTCGCGCGCTCGCCATAGGCGATAGCGGCCTCGACCCCGCCCCACCCTCGCTCCGGCGGCGCATCACGCCGGCCTGATACACCTCATGGGCGAACGCGGCCCCGTGGATATTTACCGAAAATCAAGGCGCAAGGCGGACTCTCTTGCCATGGGCAAGCACCGAGCACATGCCGCTTTCCCGACCTGGAAAGCCGCGATTCGGCCTCGCCGCAACGCCAAGGCAGGCCGATGAAAAAGCATATCGGCGAGTTTGCCGGGAAGATCGCCGGCAGGCTCAGCCTCAGCATCAGCCGCAAGATGCTGCTCACCGCCGTTGTATCGCTCGGCGCGGTGAGCCTGCTGTCGCTGCTGCATCTGCAGCTCGGCCGCGTGGTCAGCGAGAAAATGGGCGAAAGCGACCATTTCCGCCAGACCAGCGACAGCCTGGTGGTGATGCGCACCGCCGTGCTGCAATCGGAGCTCGTCGTCAAGGACGCCGTCGGCCGCCGCGCCGATTTCAGCAAGGCGAACCTCTCGGACCTCGCCATCGCGCGCAAGGATTTCGAGCGCGAATCCCGCAAGGTCGCCGATTTCATGCGCGACTCCACCAAGGCGCTCGGCGACCGCGACGCCGGACGCGAATTCGCCGAGCTCAACCGGCTGATCGAGGAAGCCGTCAGGCCGGCGATCAAAAGCGACGATTTCGCCGCCCTCGCCAGCGCGAGCGGCGATTACGACACCAAAGCGGGTGCGCTCAATGAGATGCTCGAGACCATGGCCGACCTGTCGACGGCGGAGATGCGGCGCCACTTCGCCGGCACCGCGACCGAGATCGCAAAGGCCGACCTCGTCAATCTCGCGACCTTCGCCGGCGCGCTGATCATCCTCGTCCCGCTGCTGTTCTTCAGCACGCGCAGCATTCTGCGGCCGCTGAAGCAGCTCACGCGCGCGATGCAGCGCCTGGCCGAGGGCACGACCGCCATCGAGATCCCCGCCCGCGCGCGCCGCGACGAGATCGGCGCCATGGCGGCCACTGTCGAGGTGTTCCGCGCCAATACCGAGAAGATGCACGCGCTCGAGCGCGAGCGCCAGGAATCCGAGCAGCGCGCCGCGTCGGAGCGCAGCGCACTCATGGACGATCTCGCCGGCCGCTTCGACCAACGCATGCGCGGCCTTATCGACGCCATCACCAGCGAAAGCGGCAAGCTGCGCGGCCTGGCCGAGGCGCTGACCACCGTCGCCGCCGCGACCGAGCGCCATGGCGGCGAGGCCGGCGACGCTTCCAAGCACGCGGCCGACAACGTCAAGGCCGTCGCCGCGGCGGCGGAGGAGCTCTCCGCCAGCCTGCAGGATGTCGCGCGGCAGATCGAGCGCTCGGCCGAGATCGCCAAACGGGCGGTGGACGATGTCGAGGCGACGAGCAAGGATGTCGAGAGCGTCGCGGCGACGGCGGCGCGGATCAACGACGTGGTGCAGCTGATCGGCCAGATCGCCAGCCAGACCAATCTGCTCGCCCTCAACGCGACGATCGAAGCGGCGCGCGCCGGCGCGGCCGGCAAGGGCTTTGCCGTCGTCGCCAGCGAGGTCAAGAGCCTCGCCACTCAGGCGGCGAAGGCGACAGAGGACATCGGCGCACAGATCGACGAGCTGCACACCGTCGTCTCGCGCTCGGTGAAGTCGATGGCAGAGGTGCGCCGCGTCATCGCCGAGGCCGACACCATCGCCGCCTCGGTGGCGGGCGCCATCGCCCAGCAGAGCGCGGCGACGCACGAGATCGCTGCCAACGTCTCGCGCGCGGCCGCCGGCAACGAGCAGATCGTCGGCACCATCGAGTTGCTCGCCGGCAGCGCCCGCGAGGGGCAGCAGACCGCCGCGGCGGTGAGCGCGGCCTCCCAGGTGCTGGCCGACGCCTCCGAGCGGCTCGACCGCGATGTGCATGCCTTCGTCGATCAGGTGCGGGCGGCTTGATCCGGCGCCTGCGGACAAGTAAATCAGGCGCGCGGCACGCGCCGACGGAGAGAAGGAGAGCATCATGAGGACCTTGGCACTGTTCGGCTTTGTCGCGATCGTCGCGCTGTCGCCGCCGGCGATGGCGGCCGATGCGGGGAAGGGCAAGGCGCTGTTCGATGCCTGCGCGAAATGCCATCCCATCACTGCCGCGGGCGACGATACGCTGGTCGGCCCGACGCTCAAGGGCATCGTCGGGCGCAAATCCGCCTCGATCGAGGATTTCCGCTATTCCAGCGCCATGCGCGCCAGCGGCCTCACCTGGACCGAGGAGAATATCAAGGCCTACATCACCGATCCGCAGGCCAAGGTGAAGGGCAACCGCATGGCGCTCAAGAGCAGCTTCGAGCCGGCCGAGATCGACGACATCGTCGCTTATCTCAAGACGCTGAACTAGCCGGCATAGTTGCGCGCGGTGTGCTCGAAGCCGGCGATGTGCTTGATCGTCGAGAGCGCCCGCAGATAGCTGCAGCCCTCCGCCGCTCGACAGGCGATGTCCGGCGGTGCATGAACGACGCTGGCGGGCGCGTCGATCGCCATCACACGCTATCGTCCGCTCGATCGGCCATCCGCGCCATGATCAGGAGGCAGGCTGAGCGCAGCCGCGGATCCTTGATGCCGTAATAGGCGCCGAGGACCATCGACGCCTCCTTGCGCGTCAGATCCGCCGCACCCACCGTTTCCTCGGCGTGGCCGCTCTCGTCGAGGCCGTCGAAGAAATAGGACAGCGACACGTCGAGAATGCGTGCCAGCTGGTAGAGCCGGCTGGCGCTGATCCGGTTCTCGCCGGTCTCGTATTTCTGCACCGCCTGGAAGGAAAGACCAACCTTGGCGCCGAGGTCGGTTTGCGTCATCCCCGCCTGCGCGCGGCGCAGCCGCAGCTGCCCGCCGACGTGCTGGTCGATCGGGTCCGGGCCGTCGACGATGACGGTGCGACGCTTGAAGGACGGGCCGGCGCTCTCGGCGTCGGACACGGACATCAGCTTTCTCAAGGTCGTCTCCTATCGCAGGAACCCTGAACCATAGCAAACGAAAGAGCTCTAGCAATTTTTAAGAGAATATGGTTAATTGCCCACCCGTCGGCTCGCAGCGCCCGAAAAAAGTATAGGGCCGTCGCCGGCGATACGCGACCCTGTCGTCGGCGTCACCGCCGCCGCGGCTCAACGGACGATATAGCCCTCGAGCTCGACGCGCGGCGGGCCGTCGGCCGCCGCCCGCAGGCTGTGCGCGAGCCAGCTCGAGACGCGCCGGCGGTAGTGCAGCGGGTCCCAGTAATTCTCGTCCGCGCGCGTCACCTCGCTCGGGATCATGAAGTCGACCAGCCGCGTGCCGGGCGCAGCGGCGGCGAGCGCGCCAAGCCGCGCCTTGCATTCGTCCCACACGATCGCTTCCCGGCTGCCGGGGCGCGGCTGCGCGGCGAGATGGTAGGGCACGAGGAAGAGAATCTTCCGCGCCCGGGGCATGGCCCCGAGCAGGTCGCCGAGCCAGGCGAGAGCCGGAAAGCGCAGCGCCTGCCGCTCCTCGTCACTCATCCGCACTTGCGGCAGCACCGGCGCGATCGCCGCGACGCCGGCGGGATAGAGATGCGCCCGCGCCCGTGCGACGTCGTAAGTGGCGTCATCGGGCAGAAAATCGGTGTAGCCGTCGCGGCCATAGCGCCGCGGCCGGAATCCCGTGAGCGCGCCGAGCTCGATGCCGGCCTGCTCGACGGCATAGAGGTTGAACTGCTCGAGGTAGTCGTTCCAGGGATTGTCGTCGTACATCCATTCCGGGAAGGAGCGCTCGGTGTATTTGGCGAGGCTGTCGCCGCTCTCGCACCAGACGATATCGATGCCGACCAGCAGGACCTTGGCGTCGGGATGATGGCGGGCGAAGAGCATGCCGAGGCGCCACTGCTCATAGGCGGTGGCGCTGTTCATCGCGAGGTTGGCGAAGCGAGTGCCGAACAGCGGATCGAGCTCGGCCGGACGCAAGAGGCGGCTGGTCGATGTGCCGAGGATGACGCTGTCGAACGTACTCATCCGCGCCAGCGCCGGGAAGGCGTAGCGCGCATTGGTCGTGATGGGGCTGCGATCGAAGGGCGGCGACAGCGCGAGCGTGTCGAAGGGATCGAGGATGAAGACGAAGGCGTAGATCGCGGCGCCGAGCGCCAGCGCAAGGCCGAGCAGCCGGCGGCAGAAGCGGCGCCAGGGGTCAGAACTGGAAATAGATGAAGTCATTCTGCAGCCGGCCTCCGATCGCCAGCAGGACCCAGACCAGCGCCACCGCCGCCGCCCCCGCCGCCCAGCCGCTCGGCCGCAGCCGCGCAAGCATCGCCTGCTGGCTGGTCGGCCCGAACAACGCCACGGCGAGGCCGATGAAGAGCACGGCGCGGTTGTCGAGCCGCACCTTGCCGAAGCCGTCGAGCCCGGCCATCGCCTGCAGGATATGCCCGGCCGTGGCGAAATCATCGGCGCGGAACAGCACCCAGCCGACCAGTACGAACAGCATGGTGAGCGCCCAGCCGGCACCCCAGGGCAAGCGGAGCTGGCGTCGCGCCCAGGCGCCGTTCGCGGCCAGCGCCACGCCATGCAGTCCGCCCCAGGCGACGAAGGTCCAGCTGGCGCCGTGCCAGAGGCCGCCGAGCAGCATGGTGACGACGACATTGACCGCCTGGCGCAGCTCGCCCTGCCGGTTGCCGCCCAGCGGGATGTAGAGATAGTCGCGCAGGAAGCGCGACAAGGTCATGTGCCAGCGCCGCCAGAACTCGCGGATCGAGGCGGCGCGGTAGGGCGCGGCGAAATTGAACGGCAGGCGGAAGCCGAACATCAGCCCGAGGCCGATCGCCATGTCGGAATAGCCGGAAAAATCGAAATAGATCTGCAGCGCGAAGCTCACCGCCGCCGCCCAGCCTTCGGCGAAGTTGAGCGCGGTGCCGGCGGCCGCCTTGCCGAAAAGCAGGTTGACGTTGGGCGCGAGCGTATCGGCAAGCGCCACCTTCTTCATCAACCCCAGGATGAACAGCATGGCGCCGCGGCCCAGATTCTCCCACATTTCCGGCCGGCGCGGCGGCGCCGCGAATTGCGGGATGATCTCGTTGTGGCGGACAATGGGCCCGGCGATGAGCTGCGGGAAGAAAAAGACGAACAGGCAATACTCCGCCAGCGGATAGACATGGCGGTCGCCGCGCCGGAGATCGACGAGGTAGGAGATCTTCTGGAAGACGAAGAAGCTGATGCCGAGCGGCAGGATGATGTCGAGGCTGGGCGCGGCCCGGCCGGTCAGCGCCGACAGGTTCGCCAGAAAGAAGTTGGTATATTTGAAGAAGCCGAGCGCGCCGAGGTTGAGCACGATGCCGAGATCGAGCCAGAAACGGCCGTGCCCGGCGGCGAACAGCCGCGCCAGCAGCCAGTTGGCGAGAGCGAGGCCGACCAGCAGCGGGACGAAGCGCACGTCCCAATAGCCGTAATAGACCAGCGACGCCGCGATCAGCAGCCCGATCCGCAGGGCGCGGTGGCGGGCGAAAGCGTAATAGAGCCCGAGCGTGACCGGCAGGAAGACGAGGATGAAGATGCTTGAGCTGAACAGCATGCCGGCGCTCTTCTACCCGATCGGCGGCGGCAATTGCAGGCCTAATTTGTAACTCGGCGCCGCGCTCTCTCGGCGATAATTTCCGCTTCGGCCGGCGCCGCCCGAATGGCATGATCCGGCTCGGCTTCGCCCCGGCTGGAGGAGACATGGACGGACCGATCGACGCCGCGGCGGCCGCCGCGCTTCACCGGCCGCTGACGCCGAGCTCGTTCATCCAGCCTTCCGGAACCGGCACGGAGAAGCTCAGCAGCAGCTGCGCATAGGTCTTGGCCTGGGTATCAAGCCGCAGCGACGAGGTGCCGCCGCCGCCGAGGCTGTCACGCAGCACGAAGTTGAGCGCGTGCGTGCCCGGCAGATCGAAGCGCTCGACCTCGCCGTCGACGAAATGCGCGAAATAGCGTTTCACCGCCTCGGGCGTCAGCGCGGCGCGGATCGCCGGCAGATACTCCGCGCGCCGCGCCATGACGCCGATATTGGCGTCGTTGCCCTTGTCGCCGCTGCGCGCCACCGCCAGACGCAGCAGCGGCACCTCGACGCGCCGCCCCGGCGGCAGCACGTCCGCGACCGGCGCCGGCGGCGGGACGACATCGCCGCCGCCGATGACGGCGGCGTGCGGCAGCGGCACCCGCTCGCCGGCGACGCGCACGGCGATGTCGAGCAAGCGCTTGTCGATGAGGCAGGAATGAAGTCGCACCGCCGGCGACACGGTGGGCCGACCGGCGGCGAGGCCGCAGCGGCCGGTCGACATGCTGAGGCCGGAGCCGACATATTCCCTAGAGAACAGCTCGGCGCCGTCGGGTTTTGGATGGCGGATGGCGAGCCGCAGCACCACCTCGCGGCGCGCCCCGGCGACCGGGCCGGCATTGGCGCCGTACAGCGCTTCCGCGCCGACGATCTGCATCGCCGTCTGGCTGAAATCACCGAGCCCGGCCGCGGCGAGCATGCGGCGGCTCTTCTTCAGGATCGCCTCGCCGTTGCGCCGCGCCCGCTGCGCCGCATCGAAGCCCGCCACCACCATGCTGCCGACGCAGCCGAAGCCGCCGGGATATGTCGCGCTCACCTTGTATGTCCCGGTCGGCGCCCGGCCGCGCGCGCCGCTGACCAGTACGCGGTCCTTGCCGGCTTGCGTCAAGCGCACTTGGGTGAAGTCGCAGACCACGTCCGGCAGCACATAGGCGCGGGGATCGCCGATCTCGTAGAGCATCTGCTCGCCGAGGCTGAGCGGTGAGACGAGGCCGCCGGTGTCTTCGGGCTTGGTGACCACGAAGCTGCCATCGTCCCGCGCCTCGGCGATGGGGTAGCCCATATCGTCCCAGCCGTCGGCCACGTCCTGCCAATCGGTGAAATTGCCGCCGGTCGCCTGCGCCCCGCATTCCAGGAGATGGCCGGCGAGGCTGCCGGCGGCGAGCCGGTCGTAATCCCCCGGCGCCCACCCGAATTCGTGGATGAGCGGCCCCAGCACCAGCGCGCTGTCGACACAGCGGCCGGTGACGACGATGTCGGCGCCGGCGGCGAGCGCGGCGGCGATCGGGAAGCCGCCGAGATAGGCGTTGACGCTGAGCAGCCGGTCGGGCAAAGGCGCACCCGTCGCCAGGTCAGGCAGATCCATGGCGCGCAGCTCGTCGAGGCGCGGCAGCAAGTCATCGCCCTCGACCGTGCCGATCTTGAGCGCGATCCCCGCCTCGGCGGCGACCTGCTCCAGCGCCGCGCGGCAGGCAGCGAGATTGACGCCGCCGGCATTGGCGACGACCTTGATCTTCCGCGCAGCGATCTCGCGCAGCAGCGGCTTCATCGCCAGCGTGATGAAATCGGTGGCGTAGCCCGCCTCGGCGGAGCGCGCGCGCATCTTGGCGAGGATCGACATGGTGACTTCGGCGAGATAGTCGAAGACGAGGTAGTGGATGCCGCCCTTCTCGACGAGCTGGCGCGGCCCTGAGGCGCTATCGCCCCAATAGCCCGATGCGCCACCGATGCGTACGATCTTTTCGCTCATGGCGTGGTCTCCGATCCCGTCAGCGCCATCAAAACCCCAGCTGCCGCGCCGCCAGGTCGCGCATGATCTCCTCCGCGCCGCCGCCGATGGCGTTGACGCGGACCTCGCGGTAGATGCGCTCGACCTTGGGCCCGCGCATGAAGCCGGCGCCGCCGAAGATCTGCACCGCCTCGCGCGCGCAGAACTCCAGGGTCAGCGTCGCCTGGTTCTTGAGCAGGCAGATATCGGCGACCGGGTTCTCGCCCTGATCGACGCGCCAGGCGGTGCTCTCAAGATAGGCTTGGGTCGCGTTGATGCGCATCGCCATGTCGGCGAGCTTGTGGCGGATCACCTGATGCTCGATGAGCTTCCGGCCGAAGGTCTGCCGCTCCTTGGCATAAGCGGCCGCCTCGTCGAGGCAGACCCGGGCATAGCCGGCGCAGCTCGCCGCCATGCCCAGCCGCTCGCGGTTGAAATTGCGCATGATGAGCCGGAAACCCTGGTTCTCCTCGCCGAGGAGATTGCCCGCCGGCACGCGGCAGTCGTCGAAATAGAGCGTCGCGGTGTCGGAGGCCCACCAGCCCATCTTCTTCAGCGGCGTGCGGCCGAGGCCGGGCGTGTCGCGCTCGACCACCAGCAGCGAGATGCCGGCGCGGCCCGGCCCGCCGGTGCGGACGGCGACGGTGACGACATCGGCGCGCATGCCGGAGGTGATGAAGGTCTTGGTGCCGTTGACGACATAGGCGTCGCCGTCGCGGCGCGCCGTGGTCGCAAGGCTCGCGACATCCGAGCCGCCGCCCGGCTCGGTGATGGCGAGCGCGCTGATCGTGCGTCCGGCGAGGATGTCGGGCAGCAGGCGGCGCTTCAGCGCCTCGCTGCCGGCAAAGGCGATGGGCGGTGCGCCGATGGTGTGGCTCTGCAGGCTGGCGGCGATGCCGCCGGCGCCGGCGCGCGCCAACTCCTGCGCCGCGATGATGCCGTAGAAGCTGTCGGTCTCGATGCCGCCATAGGCCTCGGGGAAGCCCAAGCCCAGCAGGCCAACCTTGGCCGCCGCCGCGTAGAGCTCGCGCGGGAACGTCTCGGCCTCGTCCCATTGCGCGGCGAAAGGCTCGATCTCCCGGGCGACGAACCGGCGGAGCGTGTCGCGGAAGGCCTCGTGCTCGGCGGTGTAGTAAGGGCTCTTTGCCGTCGGCATGGCGCTAGCTCGCCGCGGCGAGCGGGACGAGCTCGACCAGGAGCTTGCGCGTCGCCACCTGCTCTCCGGGCGCCACCAGCACCGCGGCGACGGTGCCGTCATGCGGCGCCACGATCTCATGCTCCATCTTCATCGCCTCGAGGATGACCAGGCATTGCCCCTTGCGCACGGCGTCACCCGGCTTCACCCGCACCGCCGCGATGGTGCCGGTCATCGGCGCCAGCGCCGCCCCCACCACCGCCGCTGCCGCGGCGCCGCTTGCGGTCAGCAGCACGTCCTCGAAGACCGCGGTCGTGCCGCCGAGGCTGAGATGGAGCGTGTCGGCCTCCCAGACGAACCGCGCGGTCTCGGCGAGGCCGTCCGCCTGGAAGCGCAGCCGCGTGCCGGCGATCTCCAGGAGCTCGACGCTGTGCGCGCCGTCGCGCCACGCGACACGGCAGCCGCGTGCGCCGGTGCCGGTCACTTCCAGGGCGATCCTGGCCTCGCCGCTGCGCAGCAGCAGCGGCACGGCCGCTGGGCCGCTGCTGCGCCACTGGCTCACGGGCGCGCCGCCGGCCGCGCCGCCGCGCAGGGCGATGAGCGCCGCCGCCAGCGCCAGCAGCCGCCCCTCGGGAGCGGGCCGGGCGCGCGCGGCGGCGGGAAAGTGCCGCTCGATGAAGCCGGTGCTGGTCTCGCCGGCGGCGAAGGCGGGGTGGCTGAGGCAATCGATGAGGAAGCGCCGGTTGGTCACCAGCCCGAGCGCCACCGTGTCCTCGAGCGCGGCGACGAGACGGCGGCGCGCCTCCTCGCGGCTCGCGCCATGGGCGATGATCTTCGCCATCATCGGGTCGTAATAGGGCGAGATGACGACGCCCGGCGCGATGGCGTGATCGCTGCGCAGGCCGGCGCCGGAAGGCGGCTCCCAGGCGAGCACCGTGCCGGCCTGGGGCAGGAACGCGCCTTGCGCATCCTCGGCGTAGAGACGCGCCTCGATGGCGTGGCCGTCGAGCGCGACGTCCTCCTGCCGCAGCGGCAACGCCTCGCCGGCGGCGATGCGGAGCTGCCAGGCGACGAGATCGAGGCCGGTGATCATCTCGGTCACGGGATGCTCGACCTGGAGGCGCGTGTTCATCTCGAGGAAATAGAAATGGCCGTCCGGCGCCAACAGGAACTCGACCGTGCCGGCGCCGACATAGCCGATGCTTTTGGCGGCGGCGACCGCCGCCTCGCCCATAGCCTGGCGCAGCGCCGGCGTCATCGCCGGCGAAGGCGCCTCCTCGATCACTTTCTGATGGCGGCGCTGGATCGAACAGTCGCGCTCGAAGAGATGGATGGTGTTGCCCCGACGGTCGGCAAAGACCTGGATCTCGACATGGCGCGGCTCGAAGACGGCCTTCTCGAGATTGAGCTCGTCGGCGCCGAAGGCCTTCTGCGCCTCGGAGCGCGCCGCCCGCAGCGCGTCGGCGAGCCGCGCCGGCTCCGTCACCAGCCGCATGCCCTTGCCGCCGCCGCCCGACGCCGCCTTGACCATGATGGGAAATCCGATCGCCGCGGCATGGCGGGTCATCGCCGCATCGCTCTGCTCCTCGCCCTCATAGCCCGGGACGCAGGGTATGCCGGCGGCGATCATGCGCCGCTTGGCGGCGGCCTTGTTGCCCATCAGGCGGATCGCCTCGGGCGGCGGGCCGATGAAGGTGATGCCGGCATCGGCGCAGGCCCGCGCGAAAGCGGCATTCTCCGACAGGAAGCCGTAGCCGGGATGGATCGCATCGGCGCCGGCGCGGCGGGCAGCGGCGATGAGCTTGTCGATGGCGAGATAGGACTCCGCCGCCGGCGCCGGGCCGATCGGCACCGCCTGGTCGGCGGCCGCGACATGCGGCATCAGGCGATCGGCCTCGGAATAGACCGCAACCGTGCGATATCCCAGCGCGCGGGCCGTGCGCATCACCCGGCAGGCGATCTCGCCGCGGTTGGCGACCAGGATCTTGGCAAAGCGCGTCACGGCTTCCTGTCCACCCAAGCGGCCGGCCGCTTCTCGAGAAAGGCGGTGACCCCTTCCCTGCCCTCCACACCGCGCAGCGCCGCGGCGAAGGCGAGGGCCGCCGCGTCGAGCAACGCGTCCAAGGGCGTGTCGCGGCTCGCCAGCAGCAAATGTTTCGTCGCTGCGTTGGCACCAGGGGCGCAGCGGTTGATGTCGGCGAGCACCCTGGCCAGCGTTGCGGCGAAGGCTTCCGCGGTGTCGCAGACATGATGGACGAGGCCGATCCGCCCGGCCTCGCGCCCGTCGAAGCGCGTCCCGGTCAGCGCCAGACGACGCGCTTCGGGCACGCCGACACGCCGGGCGACGAAGGGCGCGATCTGCGCCGGCACCACGCCGAGCCCGGTCTCCGACATGGCAAAACGCGCATCGGCCGTGCAGAGGGCGACATCGCCGATGCAGGCGAGGCCGAGCCCACCGCCGAACGCCGCGCCCTCGATCGCCACCACGATAGTCTGCGGCAGGTGGTCGAAGCGCTGCAGAAAGGCGCCGAAGCGGCGGTTTTGCACGGCAATCGGGTCTATCTCACCGGGCGCCGGCGCGGCGGTGTTGAACTGCGCCATGAAGCCCTTGATGTCGCCGCCGGCGCAAAACGTGC
The DNA here is from genome assembly GCA_052143095.1 of Allostellaceae bacterium. Classification (GTDB taxonomy): domain Bacteria; phylum Pseudomonadota; class Alphaproteobacteria; order ATCC43930; family CGMCC-115725; genus DAHUYF01. The sequence continues at coordinate 4,159 of JBKQTR010000372.1, read as the reverse complement.
CGCCCGCGCCGCGCAGCACCACCGTGCCGATATCCGCCGCACTCTCGAGAAGCGCCGCCACCGCAAGCAGCTCCTGCACCACCTCGCCGGTGAGCGCGTTCCTGGTCTCCGGCCGGTTCAAGGTGACGTGGAGGCAAGAGCCATCGCGGCTCAGCAGCAAGGTGTTGCAGGGCGGCAGCGCAGTCATGGGCATGGCGCCAAGACGCTCGTCGCGACGGGCATCAGTGGTTCGCCCCCGGCTTCTTGCCGGGCAGCGTTCCCATCAGCTTGCAGATGATGGCGAGCATGATCTCGTCCGCGCCGCCGCCGATCGAGGTCAATCGGCCGTCGCGGAAGAAGCGGGTGATCTCGGTCTCGTTCATGAAGCCCATGCCGCCGTAATATTGCAGGCAGCTGTCGGCGACCTCGCGCTGCAGCCGGCCGACGGTGAGCTTTGCCATCGAGGCGAGCTTGGTGATGTCGGCGCCGGCGAGGTACTCCTCGACCGCGCGGTAGACCAGCGAGCGCAGCAGCTCGATCTTGGTCTGCAACTCCGCCAGCTTGTAGTGGACGACCTGGTTGTCGAGAATGCTCTGGCCGAAGGCGACACGGTTTCTCGTGTACTCGATGGTGTCGCTGACCGCGCGCTCCATCTTGACCAGCCCGCCGGCTGCGGCCCAAAGCCGCTCCTCCTGGAATTGCTGCATCTGGTAGATGAACCCCATGCCCTCTTCGCCGATGCGGTAGCGCTGCGGCACGCGCACGCCGTCGAAGAAGATCTGCGCCGTGTCGGAGGCGCGCATGCCGAGCTTGTCGAGCTTGCGCGCGATCTCGACGCCCTTGGTCTTCATCGGCAGGCAGATCAGCGTCTTGTTGCGGTGGACCGGGCCGTCGCCGGTATTGGCGAGCAGGCACATCCAATCGGCTTGGGTCCCGTTGGTGGTCCACATCTTGCCGCCGTCGATGACATAGTCGCCGCCGTCCTTGCATGCGCGCGTCTTAATGCTGGCGACGTCGGAGCCGGCGCCGACCTCGGAGACCCCGAGGCAGGCGACGAAGTCGCCGGTGATGCTGGGCCGCAAGAACTCCTCGCGCAGCGCGTCCGAGCCGTGCCGCGCCAGCGCCGGCGTCGCCATGTCGGTCTGCACGCCGACCGCCATGGTCACGGAGCCGCTGCGCGAGGCGCCGAGCGCCTCGCAAAACGCGACCTCGTAGGAATAATCGAGCCCGAGGCCGCCGAATTGCTCCGGCTTGTGGATGCCGAGAAGGCCCTGATCGCCCATCTTCTTGAACACCTCATGCGCCGGGAAGATGCCGGCCTTCTCCCAGTCGTCGACATGGGGATTGATCTCGGTCTCGCAGAATTTGGCGACCGAGCGCATGAGCTCGCGATGCTGTTCCGTGTAGATCATGGATGGGGCCTCACATACGGGCGACGCCGAAGCTGGTCGGGTTCAGGGGACGGATCTCCGCCTCGCGGCAGATGTCGAGGCAGAAGGCGAGGACCTTGCGGCTGTCGCGAGGATCGATCAGCCCGTCGTCCCAGAGCCGCGCGGTGGCGAAGAGCGCGGTGGATTCGCGGGTGAACTGGTCGACGATCTTCTGCTCCATCGCCTGGAGCTGCGGCCGGTCGACCGGCTTGCCGAGGCGCTCGTAGCGCTCCTCGGTGATGATCGACAGCACTTTCGCCGCCTGCTCGCCGCCCATCACCGCGATGCGGTTGTTGGGCCAGGCGAAGATGAAGCGCGGGTCGTAGGACCGGCCGCACATGCCGTAATTGCCCGCGCCGAAGCTGGCGCCGATATGCAGCGTGAGCTGCGGCACCGTGGCGTTGGCCACCGCCTGGATCATCTTCGAGCCGTGCTTGACGATGCCGCGCCGCTCTGCCTCGGTGCCCACCATGTAGCCGGTGGTGTTCTGGAGATAGACGATGGGACTGCCGGCCTGGCACATGAGCTGGATGAACTGCGCCGCCTTGACCGCGCCGTCGGCGTCGATCGGGCCGTTATTGCCGATGAAGCCCACGGGATGGCCTTCGATCTCCGCCTGGCCGCAGACGGTGTGCACGCCGTAGAGCGCCTTGAAGTCCAGGAAGTCGCTGTCGTCGACGATGCGGGCGATGACCTCGCGAACGTCATAGGGCTTGCGGTAGTCGACGGGCACGACGCCGCAGAGCTCGTCGGCGGCATAGCGCGGCTCGCGGAAGCTGCGCGGCGCTCGCGGCGGCAGGCGATCGTTCCAGTTGAGCTTTGCCACGATCTCGCGGCAGAGGCGGATGCCGTCGGCGTCGTCCTCCGCCATGTAGTCGCTGACGCCGGAGACGGTCGAATGCATCTCGGCGCCGCCAAGCTCCTCGTCGCCGGCGCGCTCGCCGGTGGCAGCGCGCAGCAGCGGCGGCCCGGCGAGGAAAACCTTGGCCCGCCGCTTCACCATGACGACGTAGTCCGAAAGCCCCGGGAGATAGGCGCCGCCGGCGGTCGAGGAGCCGTGCACCACGGTCACCTGCGGCACGCCCATCGCCGAGAGCCGCGCCTGGTTGCGGAAGGTCTGACCACCCTCGACGAAGATCTGCGCCTGATAGTTCAAATTGGCGCCGCCGGATTCGACGAGCTGGATCAGCGGCAGCTTGTTCTCGCGCGCGATCTCCTGGCAGCGCAGCTTCTTCTTCAGCCCCATCGGCGCCGTGGTGCCGCCCTTGATCGCGGCGTCGGAGGCCGAGATCAGGCAGCGCACGCCCGCGACATAGCCGATGCCGTCGATGACGCCACCACCCAGCACATTCTCCTTGCCGTCATCGTCATGCATGCCGAGCCCGGCCAGCGTCGAGAGCTCGAGCAAGGGACTGCCCTTGTCCAGCAGCAGCGCCACGCGCTCGCGCGGGAGCAACTGGCCGCGCTTGGCGAATTGATCCTTCTTGGCGTTGGAGGTGCGGCGCACCCGCTCCTCGAGCGCGCGGAACTCGCCGATGAGCGCGAGCATGGCGGCGCGGTTGGCGCGGAAGCTCTCGCTCATGGGGTCGATGCGGCTGTCGATGACCGCCATGGCTCAGACCTTGCCGCCGTCGCGCCGCAGGAACTCGGGCGGCGCTTCCAGCGGGAAGCCGTAATAGGGCTCGGAGCGGTCGTGATCCGGCAGCGGCCAGTTGCTCCTGGTGTTGGGCACGGCGCCGTCGACGCGCAGGCAGCTGCCCGAGATGAAGCCGGCGGCCTCCGACAGCAGGAACACGATCGCCGCCGAGACCTCGCTCTCGGTGCCGAGCCGCTTCAGCGGCACCTGCCGCCACATCGCCTGGAGGCGCGGCCGCATCTCCGCCGGGTACGTGGCCATCCCCGACGAGGCGATCCAGCCCGGCGCCACCGCGTTGACGCGCACGCCGGCATAGGCCCATTCGAGCGCTGCGGTCATGGTGAAGTTGAGCATGCCGGCGCGCGCCGCGCCGGAATGGCCCATGCCGGGCATCGACTGCCACATGTCGGCGATGATGTTGACGATGGCACCGCCATGGGATTCCATCGAGCGCCGGAAGCACTCGCGCGCCATGAGGAAGCCGCCGGTCAGGTTGGTGCGGACGACGGTCTCCCAGCCCTTTTGCGAGATGTCCTTAAGCGGCGCCGAGAATTGGCCGCCGGCATTGTTGACGAGCGCGTCGATGCGGGGATGCGCCGCGAGGATCTCGGCGACGGTGCGCTCCACCTCCTCCTCGACGCGGATGTCGCAGGCATGGATGGTCGGCCGCGCCGCGCCGGTATCGGCGATCTCATCGGCCACCGCCGCGAGCTTCTCCGGCTTGCGCCCGACCAGCGCCACCGCGGCGCCGAGCGCCGCCAGCTCATGCGCGGTGCAGCGGCCGATGCCGCTGCCGCCGCCGGTGACGACCGCATGGCGCCCGGCAAAAAGCCCGTCGCGGAAGATCGAGCGATAGCTCATCGCGCCTCCCCGGCGTTTGGTACTCGTTATTCTCAAAAGGGTACTGGACAGTACCAGACCTGTCAATGCAAAATGGCGCTGCAGGATGGTTCGTACGTCCTTCGAGACGGCCGCTGACGCGGCCTCCTCAGGATGAGGAGAGAATTTTTACGGCATCGACGGTCGATGCCGTCATCACTTTTCCCTCGTCCTGAGGAGCGGCGCGAAGCGCCGGACAACCCGGCCGACCGCTTGCGGTCGGCCCCGGAGGGTT
>JBKQTR010000371.1:0-7777 GCA_052143095.1 Allostellaceae bacterium | reverse complement strand
TGGGCGGGCGCTTGGCCTTCGGGTTGGGGGGCCTCACGTTGGGGGCCGGCGTCGTCCCAAATATTTTGAAATGACGGGACATTGTGTTCCCTACTTGGCCGGGCTCGACCCGGCCATCCACGGCCGGCATGGCGGCCGGCCCTAAGACGTGGATGCCCGGGTCAAGCCCGGGCATGACGGCGAGGGGAAGGCTGGCAAGCGGATATTGAGCGGTAATCTAGGAGTGTAGCTCAATTGGTAGAGCACCGGTCTCCAAAACCGGGGGTTGGGGGTTCGAGCCCCTCCACTCCTGCCACCGCCACCACGACACTCTTTCCTTCGGCGCCGCCGGGCGCTATATAGGGCGTTTCAACGGAACATCATGGCAATAGGCAGTCCGGTAGAATTTCTGCGGCAAGTCCGCCAGGAGGTGGGCAAGGTCACCTGGCCGACGCGGAAGGAGACAGGCGTCACCACCGCCATGGTATTCGTCATGGTGATCGTGGCCGCTATTTTCTTTTTCCTCGTCGATCTCGGCCTTGGCCATGTCGTGCGCTTCGTCCTCGGCATCGGAGGCTGAGCCATGGCGGGGAAATGGTACGTGATCCACGTCTATTCCGGCTTCGAGAAGAAGGTCGCCCAGTCGATCCGCGAGCAGGCGGAGCAGAAGGGCGTGGCCGAGAAGTTCGAAGAGGTGCTGGTGCCGACCGAGGAGGTCGTCGAGGTCAAGCGCGGCGCCAAGGTGAGCGCGGAGCGGAAGTTCTTCCCGGGCTATGTCCTGGTCAAGATGGACATGACCGACGAGACCTGGCACCTGGTGAAGAACACGCCGAAGGTGACCGGCTTCCTCGGTGGCGGCGGTCGAGGCAAGCCGGTGCCGATCAGCGAGGCCGAGGCCTCGCGGATCATGCGTCAGGTGCAGGAGGGGATCGAGCGGCCGAAGCCGTCGATCACCTTCGAGGTGGGCGAGCAGGTGCGGGTGAGCGATGGCCCCTTCACCTCCTTCAACGGCTTCGTCGAGGAGGTCGATGAGGAGAAGGCGCGGCTCAAGGTGGCGGTGTCGATCTTCGGCCGCGCCACCCCGGTCGAGCTGGAGTATTCGCAGGTCGAGAAGCTGTAAGGGCAGCCGGTTACGCGAGCGACGAGAGTTGGTGTGGCGGCTCGTCGCCCGCGGTTAAAGCATCCAACACACACAAGTGCGGGAGGCCAGCCTGGGCCGCGACCGCGCGCCTCAAGCGAGGGACGTGCATGGCGAAGAAAGTCGTTGGCTACATCAAATTGCAAGTGCCCGCCGGCAAGGCGAATCCCTCGCCGCCGATCGGGCCCGCGCTCGGTCAGCGCGGCCTCAACATCATGGAGTTCTGCAAGGCGTTCAACGCCCAGACCCAGGGGCTGGAGCCGGGCATGCCGATCCCCGTGACCATCACCGCCTACGGCGACCGCACCTTCACCTTCATCATGAAGTCGCCGCCCAACTCCTATTTCCTGATGAAGGCGGCCGGCATCGAGAAGGGCTCGCAGACCCCGGGCAAGGGCACCGTGGGCAAGGTGACGATGGCGCAGATCCGCGACATCGCGCAGAAGAAGATGAAGGATCTGAACGCCAAGGACCTCGAGGGCGCGTGCCGCATGATCGCGGGATCCGCCCGCTCCATGGGCCTCGAGGTGATGGAGTAGAGCATGGCAGGAAAAGGCAAGCGCATCCGCAAGGCGGCGGACGGCATCGACCGCAACCAGTTCTATCCGCTGGCCGACGCGGTGAAGATGGTCAAGAGCCGCGCCACGGCCAAGTTCGACGAGACCATCGAGGTCTCGCTCAACCTTAATCTCGACGTGCGCAAGGCGGAGCAGAATCTGCGCGGCACGGTGATGCTGCCGCACGGCACCGGCAAGTCGCTGCGCGTCGCCGTCTTCGCCAAGGGTCCGCGCGCCGAGGAGGCGAAGGCCGCCGGCGCCGACATCGTCGGCGCCGAGGATCTCGCCGAGAAGGTGCAGGCGGGCCAGATCGATTTCGACCGCTGCATCGCCACGCCGGACATGATGGCGCTGGTCGGCCGCCTCGGCCGGGTGCTGGGCCCGCGCGGGCTGATGCCGAACCCGAAGCTCGGCACGGTCACCACCAACGTCACCGAGGCGGTAAAGGCGGCCAAGGGCGGCCAGGTCGAGTTCCGCGCCGAGAAGGCGGGGCTGGTCCAGGCCGGCGTCGGCAAGGCGAGCTTCACCGAGGCGGCGATCCTGGAGAATGTGAAGGCGTTCGTCGGCGCCATCAGCCGCGCCAAGCCGACCGGCATCAAGGGGACCTTCATCAAGAAGGTGAGCCTGAGTTCGACCATGGGGCCGGGCCTCAAATTGGAGCTTCAGAGCATCGCCGGATGAGCGGCGACGCGTAAGAGATCGCTTCGGGCTCCGGCAACGGCGCCCAAGGCGTACGGGAGGTCATCCTCCCGGTCCTGTCCGAGATTGCAGGTGCCGGCCTTTGGGCCGGCCTAAGGCCCGAACGGGCGCCGGCATGAGACAGGGGTTAGAGACCAGGGGGAGAGGTTCGCCCCTTGGCTTCGACTTCTGGGACAGGCGAACCCGGGCATTTCGGTGCCCTCGTGCAACCGATCCTCGGCTTTGGGGGATCATTGAGTGGAGACGGAGAGTGGACCGGTCACAGAAACAGAAGCTGGTCACCTCGCTGCAGCAAGCGCTGTCGGATACCGCATGTATCGTCATCACCCACCAGACCGGCATGACGGTCGAGGAAGTGACGGATTTGCGCCGCCAGATGCGGGCAGCGGGTGCCAGCTTCAAAGTGACGAAGAACCGGCTCGCGCGCCGCGCCCTCGCAGGCACGAAATTCGAGCGACTCTCGCCGATGTTCACCGGACCCACCGCGATTGCTTTCTCGCGGGACCCGGTGGCCGCGGCGAAGGTGGCCGTCGAGTTCGCCAACAAGAACGACAAGTTGCGGATCGTGGGCGGAGGCCTCAACGATCAGCAGCTCGACGCCGCAGGGATCAAATCCCTGGCCACCTTGCCGTCACTCGACCAGCTCAGGGCAAAGCTGCTCGGCCTGTTGCAGACCCCGGCGACGCGGATCGCCTCGGTGCTGCAGGCGCCGGGCGGCCAGGTCGCCCGCGTGCTGTCTGCTTATGCGAAAAAGGGCGAGGCCGCCTGACGCGTTGAAACCCTTGTAAAAATCCCAGGAGTGCAAACATCATGGCTGATCTTAATAAACTGGTCGACGAGCTCTCGGCGCTGACCGTCATCGAGGCGGCAGAGCTGTCGAAGAAGCTTGAGGAGAAATGGGGCGTGTCGGCCGCGGCGCCGGTGGCAGTGGCCGCTGCCGGCGGGGCGGCCGGTGCGGTGCCCGCGGCGGCGGCGGAGAAGACCGAGTTCAATGTCATCCTGATCGCGGCCGGCGAGAAGAAGATCAACGTCATCAAGGAGGTGCGTGCCATCACCGGTCTCGGCCTCAAAGAGGCGAAGGACCTGGTCGAAGGCGCGCCGAAGCCGGTCAAGGAGGGCGTCAACAAGGACGAGGCGGCGAAGCTCAGGAAGCAACTCGAAGAGGCGGGTGCGACTGTCGAGGTTAAGTAAGCTGCCGATGATGAAGGCGCCGGACGCCGGGGCGGAGACGCGCCCCGCGTGCGTCCGGCCGCCGGCTCTTTCCGCCGGGGCGCACCGAGGGTGCGCCGGCCGGCGCTCGGCGTTGCCGACGATGCGCCGCCGATGTGGCGCGTCGACGCATGGGTTCGTGGTTTTTCGGTGTCAGCGCGTCCCGCCGCAGGGATGCCAGCGGTTTCACAGGTGAGGGTCATCCATGACTAAGTCGTTCACGGGTCGCAAGCGCATCCGCAAGAGTTTCGGGCGTATTCCCGAGGTGGCGCCGATGCCGAACCTCATCGAGGTGCAGAAGAGCTCGTACGACCATTTCCTGCAGATGGACGGGGTGCCCGAGCAGCGCGAGAGCGTCGGGCTGCAGGAGGTGTTCAAGTCGGTTTTCCCCATCCGCGACTTCTCCGATCGGGCGCGGCTCGAATTCGTGCGCTACGAGCTCGAGCAGCCGAAGTATGACGTGGAAGAGTGTCAGCAGCGTGGCATCACCTTTGCCGCGCCGCTCAAGGTGACGCTGCGCCTGGTGGTCTGGGACGTCGACGAGGACACCGGCTCGCGCTCGATCCGCGACATCAAGGAGCAGGACGTCTACATGGGCGACATGCCCCTGATGACGAAGAACGGCACCTTCATCATCAATGGCACCGAGCGCGTCATCGTCTCGCAGATGCACCGCTCGCCCGGCGTCTTCTTCGACCACGACAAGGGCAAGACGCACAGCTCCGGCAAGTATCTCTTCGCCGCGCGCGTCATCCCCTATCGCGGCTCCTGGCTCGATTTCGAGTTCGACGCCAAGGACCACCTCTATGTCCGCATCGACCGCCGCCGCAAGCTGCCGGTGACGACGCTGCTCTTCGCGCTCGACGGCATCGAGACGGCGAAGCTGCGGGCGCAGCGCGCCGCCGAGAACAAGACGCTGCAGCCGGCCGAGGCGCAGGGCATGTCGAAGGAGGAGATTCTCAGCTACTTCTACAGCACCACGGTCTTCACCCACGGCAAGAAGGGCTGGAAGGCGCCGTTCGACCCCAGCCGCTTCCGCGGCATCAAGCTGGCGCATGCGCTCGTCGACGCCAAGACCGGCAAGGTCAAGGTCGAGGTCGGCGAGAAGGTGACGCCCCGCCAGGCGCGCAAGCTCGCCGAGGAAGGGCTCGAGGAAATCCTCGTCACCAAGGATGATTTGATCGGGCGCTATCTCGCCATCGACGTCGTCAACGAGGACACCGGCGAGATCTACGCCGAGGCCGGCGACGAGATCACCGACGCGTTGGTCGGGCAGGTCGAGTCCGGCAAGATCGCCGAGCTGCCGGTGCTGTCGATCGACCACGTCTCGATCGGCCCCTACATCCGCAACACGCTCTTGATCGACAAGAACGCGACGCGCGAGGACGCGCTCATCGACATCTACCGCGTCATGCGCCCGGGCGAGCCGCCGACCCTGGAGACGGCGGAGGCGCTCTTCAACAGCCTGTTCTTCGACAGCGAGCGCTACGACCTGTCGGCGGTGGGCCGCGTCAAGATGAACTCGCGGCTGGGACTGCAGACCGCCGACACCGTGCGCGTGCTGCGCAAGGAGGACATCCTCGCCATCCTCAAAGTGCTGGTCGAGCTCAAGGATGGGCGCGGCGAGATCGACGACATCGATCATCTCGGCAACCGTCGCGTGCGCTCGGTGGGCGAGCTGATGGAGAACCAGTACCGCGTCGGCCTGTTGCGCATGGAGCGCGCCATCCGCGAGCGCATGAGCTCGGTCGAGATCGACACGGTGATGCCGCACGATTTGATCAACGCCAAGCCGGCGGCGGCGGCGGTGCGCGAGTTCTTCGGCTCCTCGCAGCTCTCGCAGTTCATGGACCAGACCAACCCGCTTTCCGAGATCACCCACAAGCGCCGGCTCTCGGCGCTGGGCCCGGGCGGTCTCACCCGCGAACGCGCCGGCTTCGAGGTGCGCGACGTGCATCCCACGCATTACGGCCGCATCTGCCCGATCGAGACGCCGGAAGGCCCGAACATCGGCCTCATCAACAGCCTCGCGACCTATGCGCGGGTGAACCAGTACGGCTTCATCGAGAGCCCCTATCGGCGCGTCGTCGAGGGCACGGTGACGGACGAGGTGGTCTATCTCTCCGCCATGGAGGAGGGCCGCTACGCCATCGCCCAGGCCAATGTCGAGCTCGACGACAAGAACCGCGTCAAGGCCGACCTCACCAACTGCCGCAAGGCCGGCGACTTCGTCATGGCGCGGCCGCAAGACATCGACTTCATCGACGTCTCGCCCAAGCAGCTCGTCTCGGTGGCGGCGGCGCTCATTCCGTTCCTCGAGAATGACGACGCCAACCGCGCGCTGATGGGCTCGAACATGCAGCGCCAGGCGGTGCCGCTGATCCGCGCCGAAGCGCCGCTGGTCGGCACCGGCATGGAGGAGACGGTGGCGCGCGACAGCGGCGTGACCATCATCGCCCGGCGCTCGGGCATGATCGACCAAGTCGACGGCATGCGCATCGTCGTCCGCGCCACCGAGGAGACCTCGGCCGCCGCGCCCGGCGTCGACATCTACAACCTGCTGAAGTTCCAGCGCTCGAACCAGAACACCTGCATCACGCAGCGGCCGCTGGTGAAGGTCGGCGACGTCGTCAGCGCCGGCGACATCATCGCCGACGGCCCCTCGACGCAGCTCGGCGAGCTCGCGCTCGGCCGCAACGTGCTCTGCGCCTTCATGCCGTGGAACGGCTACAACTTCGAGGATTCGATCCTCATCTCCGAGCGCATCGTGTCGGACGACGTCTTCACCTCGATCCACATCGAGGAGTTCGAGGTGATGGCGCGCGACACCAAGCTCGGCCAGGAGGAGATCACCCGCGACATCCCGAACGTCGGCGAGGAGGCGCTCAAGAACCTCGACGAGGCCGGCATCGTCTATATCGGCGCCGAGGTGAAGCCGGGCGACATTCTGGTCGGCAAGGTGACGCCCAAGGGCGAGTCGCCGATGACGCCCGAGGAGAAGCTGCTGCGCGCCATCTTCGGCGAGAAGGCCTCGGACGTGCGCGACACCAGCCTGCGCCTGCCGCCGGGCGTCTCCGGCACGATCGTCGAGGTGCGCGTCTTCTCCCGCCGCGGCGTCGACAAGGACGAGCGCGCGCTCGCCATCGAGCGGGCGGAGATCGAGCGCCTCGCCAAGGACCGCGACGACGAGCGCGCCATCCTCGAGCGCAGCTTCCATGCGCGCTTGAAGGAGCTGCTCATCGGCCAGGAGGTGGCGAGCGGGCCCAAGGGCGTGAAGGCCGGCACCAAGATCACCGAGGCGGTGCTGGCGGAGTACACCCCGGGCCAGTGGCGCCAGATCGCCATCCGCAACGACAAGCGCATGGCCGACATCGAGGCGCTGAAGAAGCTGATGGACGACAGCATCGATACGCTCAACCAGCGCTTCGAGAGCAAGGTCGAGAAGCTGCAGCGCGGCGACGAGCTGCCGCCCGGCGTGATGAAGATGGTCAAGGTCTTCGTCGCGGTGAAGCGCAAGCTGCAGCCCGGCGACAAGATGGCCGGCCGCCACGGCAACAAGGGCGTGATCTCCAAGATCATGCCGGTCGAGGACATGCCCTATCTCGAGGACGGTACGTCGGTCGACATCGTGCTCAACCCGCTCGGCGTGCCGAGCCGGATGAATGTCGGTCAGATCCTCGAGACGCATCTCGGCTGGGCCTCGGCCGGGCTCGGCCGCCAGATCGGCGACATCGTCGACAAGGTCCGGCGCAACGCGGCCAAGACCGTCGATCTGCGAAAGTTCCTCAACGGCGTCTACACCGACCGCGGCGACCAGAGCGACATCAAGGAGCTGGAGGACAAGCAGCTCCTGGAGCTCGCCGAGAATCTCCGCCACGGCGTGCCGGTGTCGAGCCCGGTGTTCGACGGCGCGCGCGAGGAGGACATCGTCGGCATGCTCAAGGAGGCGGGGCTCGACAGCTCCGGCCAGGTGGTGCTGGTCGACGGGCGCACCGGCGAAGCGTTCGACCGCAAGGTGACGGTGGGCTACATCTACATGCTGAAGCTCCACCACCTCGTCGACGACAAGATCCACGCGCGCTCGATCGGCCCCTACAGCCTCGTCACCCAGCAGCCGCTGGGCGGCAAGGCGCAGTTCGGCGGCCAGCGCTTCGGCGAGATGGAGGTCTGGGCGCTCGAAGCCTATGGCGCGGCC
>JBKQTR010000370.1:0-48023 GCA_052143095.1 Allostellaceae bacterium | reverse complement strand
CGAGGCCGCGGCCATCATCGCCGTGGCGCTCAACAAGGTGCCGAACACGGCGACGATCCTGCGCGAGGGCGCGCGCAGCGTCGACCGCGAGCTGCTACAAGTGGCCGATGTGCTGCATCTGCCCGCGTTGCGGCGGCTGCGGCAGGTCTATCTGCCGCAGCTCTATCCCTATCTCATGGCGGCGACGCGCTCCGGCCTGTCGCTGATCTGGTAGATCGTGCTCGTCGCCGAGTTCGTCGGTCGCAGCAACGGCGTCGGCTTCCGCCTCAACCTCTATTTCCAATTCTTCGACATCACCAACATCCTCGCCTACAGCGCGAGCTTCGTCGCTGTGGTGTTGGCGGCGGAGGCGTGGGCGATCCGTCCGCTGGAGCGTCGGCTGACGCGGTGGCGGGGATGAACGCGCTCGAAGTGTCGATCCGACGCAAGGCCTATCGCCGCGACGGCGTCGACACCGTCGCCTTGGCGGGGCTCGATTTCGCCGTGCCTGCCGGGCAGTTCACCTGCATCCTCGGCCCCTCCGGCTGCGGCAAGACCACCTTGCTGTCGATCATCGCCGGTCTCGACCGCGCCTATGACGGCAGCGTGCGCCGCGCCGCGGGGGGCGAAAGTCTCGGCATGGTGTTCCAGACGCCGCGGCTCATGCCCTGGCTCAGCGTGCGCGAGAATGTGCGGCTTGCCCTGCAGCCGCCGCCTGCCGGCGACGGCCGCGCCGAGGAATTGCTGCGCGAGATGCGGCTCGATGCGTTCCTCGACGCGTTTCCGCGGCAGCTCTCGGGCGGGCAGCAGCGGCGCGTGGCGCTGGCGCGCGCCTTCGTCAACGATCCCGGCTTGCTGCTGCTGGACGAGCCGTTCCAGTCGCTCGACGCGCCGACGGCACAGCATCTGCGCGAGCTGCTGCTGGCGCTCTGGGCGCGACGTCGGCCGACCATTCTCTTCGTCACCCACGATTTGCGTGAGGCGCTGAGCCTTGGCGACCGCGTGCTTTTTCTCTCCGCCGGGCCGGGACGGCTGGTGCTTGACCTGCCGCTCGACATGCCGCGGCCGCGCGGGCCGGAGAGCGCCGCGGTGGAGGCCATGCGCAAGCGGCTGCTGGAGAGCTATCCCGATCTGCTGCGCGGCCTCACCGCGGCTTCCATGGCGGAAAGCGCGGCATGAGCGACGAGCGCGAGCCCGTCCTGGTCGTCGAGGAGGTAGTGAAGCGCTATGGCGCGGTAACCGCGCTCGACCGCGTCAGTCTCGCCGTCGCGTCCGGCGAGTTCGTGGCGCTGCTCGGGCTCAACGGCGCCGGCAAGACGACCCTGTTCCAGCTGTTGAGCGGCCTCTTCGTCGCCGATGGCGGCAGCATCCACATCCACGGCCATGACATCCGGCGCGATCCCGTGCCGGCGCTGGCCGGCATCGGCATCGTCTTCCAGCAGCCGACGCTCGATCTCGATCTCAGCGTGCGCGCCAATCTGCGCTTCCATGCCGGTCTGCACGGCATTCGCCGCGCCGAACGGGAGCCGCGCATCGCCGCCGCCATGGCGCGGCTCGGCCTCGGCGAGCTGGCGCAGCGCAAGGCGCGCGAGCTGTCCGGCGGCAACCGCCGCCGCGTCGAGCTGGCGCGCGCGCTGCTGCACGAGCCGCGCCTCATCCTGATGGATGAGCCGACCGTGGGCCTCGATCCCGCCACGCGGCGCGACCTGCTGCAGTATGTGCTGCGACTCCGGAGGGATCGCGGGATCGGCGTGCTCTGGGCGACGCATCTCATCGACGAGGCGGAATCGGCGGACCGCGCCATCATCCTGCATCGCGGTAGCGTGCTGCGCGCCGGCACGCCCGACGCGCTGACCGCGGGTGCGCCGAATCTGGCCGAGGCGTTCATGGCGCTGACCAAGGCGCCGGAGCGTGGCGACATCGGGCAAAGGAGTGCTGTGGGATGACACGATGGACGCGATCGCTGCTTGGCGCGGCGACGCTGGGCGCGCTGCTGGCGCTCGGCGCGGCGGCGCGGGCCGATGGCAGCGGCCGCATCTTCGTCAGCAACGAGAAGGGCAACGCGCTCACCGTGCTGAGCGCCAAGGATTACGCGCTGGTCGGCGAGGTCAAGACCGGGCGGCAGCCGCGCGGCATGCTGTTCAGCCCCGATCGCACCAAGCTCTACGTCGCCTGCGGCGGCTCCGACCGTATCGACATCGTCGACGTCGCGAGCCTCAAGGTGATCGACAAGATCGCCAAGATCCCCGATCCCGAGACGTTCGCTCTCGACGCCGACGGAGCGCGTCTTTACATCAGCAACGAGGAGAGCGCCGAGCTCACCGTGGTCGATCTCGCGAAGAAGCAGGCGGTCGATCACATCAAGGTCGGGCTCGAGCCCGAAGGGGTGCAGCTCGACCTTGCCGGCGCCATCGTCTATGTCGCCGCCGAAGGCTCCAACCTCGTCCATGCCATCGACCTCGCCAGCGGCAAGCGCACCGACATTGCCGTCGGCACCCGCCCGCGCCGCTTCGAGCTGACGCCGGACGGCAAGCAGCTCTGGGTCTCGACCGAGCTTGCCGGCCAGGTCGACGTCATCGACACCGCTAGCAACACGCTCGTCGATAAGATCGATTTCCTGCCGCCGGGGATGCGCAAGGACGACGTCTCGCCGGTGGCGCTGGTGATCGACCGCGACGCCAAGACCGCTTATGTCACGCTCGGCCGCGCCAACAACGTCGCCGTCGTCGACGTGCCGAGCCGCAAGGTCGCCGCCTACCTGCTGGTCGGGCAGCGCCCTTGGGGCATCGCCTTCAGCCGCGACCAGAAGCGGCTTTTCGTCGCCAATGGCGGCAGCGACGACCTCAGCATCATCGACGTGGCGCAGCGCAAGGTGCTGAAATCGGTGCCGGTCGGCCACGATCCCTATGGCGTCGCGGTCGATGACTAAGCGGCTCGCGCTGGCCGTGGTGCTGACCGTGCTGGCGGCGGCGGCGCAGGCGGCGCCGCTCGGCAAGACCGTCACCATCGGCTATCTCGAGCTTGCCGATGATCCGCGCTACGACGAGCGTCCGGGGCCCGGCGACAGCCCGATCACGCCGGGCCGGCCGGTCGCCGGCGCGGCGATGGCGATCGACGAGATCAATCTCGCCGCCGCCGCGTCCGGCCGCGCCTTCACCCTGACCAAGGCCGAGGGCGATGACGCCGCCGGCCTGGCGCAGCGCGTCGACGCGCTCGCCAAGGACGGCACGCACTGGTTTCTGGTCGACGCGCCGGACGCGGCGATGGCGGAGCTGGCCAAGGCGGAGCGCGGCCACGACGTGCTGCTGCTCAACATCTCCGCCCCGGACGACGCGCTGCGCGGCGCGGCCTGCCAGAAGGAGCTCGTCAACGTCATCCCGGACCGCGCCATGCTCGCCGATGCGCTGGCGCAGCTGCTGCTGGCGCGCAAATGGCCGGAGGTGCTGGTGTTGCGCGGGCCGCTCGAGGAGGACAAGGCGACGACGGCCGCCTTCGAGCACGCCGCGAGGCGCTTCGGGCTCAAGATCGCGGCCGAGCGCGATTTCCTCCTCAGCAACGATCCCCGCGAGCGCGAGAAGGACAATATGGCGCTGCTCACCGGCGGCGTCGCCTATGACGTGGTGTTCGTCGCCGATAGCGAGGGCGAGTTTGCGCGCGATCTGCCCTACAGCGCCGTCCAGCCGCGGCCGGTGATCGGCGCGACCGGGCTGGTGGCGACGGCCTGGAGCTGGACCTGGGACCGCTACGGCGCGCCACAGGTCAGTCACCGCTTCGCGCGCGCGGCAGGACGGCACATGGAGGCGGCGGATTGGGCGGCATGGCTCGCGGTGCGCGCGCTGGGCGAGGCGGTCGAGCGCAGCGCCGCGACCGACACCGCCGCCGTCGATGCCTATCTGCTGGGGCCGCCGCTGGCGCTCGACGGCGCCAAGGGGCCGCCGCTGAGCTTCCGCGCCTGGGACCATCAGCTGCGCCAGCCGATCCTGCTGGCGACGGCCGATGCGGTGATCGCCGAGGCGCCGCTGCCGGGCTTTCTTCATGCCACCAACGTGCTGGACACGCTGGGCTATGATCAGCCCGAGACGCCGTGCCATTTCTGAGAGGGGCGCATGAGACCGGCCCACGCGCTGCAAGCCTTCACCGCCGTCGCCAGTCGTGAGCTGGTGCGCTTTGCCAACCAGACCGGCCGGCTGCTCTCGGCGCTGGTGCGGCCGGCGCTTTGGCTCTTCGTTTTCGCCGCGGGCTTCCAGAATGTGCTCGGCATCTCCATCACCCCGCCCTACGAGACCTACGTCACGTATCAGGTCTACATCATTCCCGGGCTGGTCGGCATGGTGCTGCTGTTCAACGGCATGCAATCCTCGCTATCGATGGTCTATGACCGCGAGATGGGGATGATGCGGCTGCTGCTCACCGCGCCGCTGCCGCGCTGGTATCTGCTGGCGTGCAAGCTGCTGTCGGGGGTCGTGCTCTCGGTGCTGCAGGCCTATGCCTTCCTCATCGTCGCGCTGCTCGTCGGCGTCGACCTGCCGCTGACCGGGCTGCTCTGCGCGCTGCCGGCGCTGGTCGCCGCCGGCACCATGCTGGGCGCGCTCGGCTTGGCACTGTCGGTGCGCATCCGTCAGCTCGAGAATTTTGCCGGCACGATGAATTTCGTCATCTTCCCTATGTTCTTCCTGTCGACGGCGCTTTACCCGCTGTGGCGCCTTAGGGAGAGCGGCGCTCAATGGCTCGACCTCATCGCCCGCTGCAACCCCTTCACCTACGGCGTCGAGCTGGTGCGGTTCGCGCTCTACGGCCGGATCGATTGGACCGCGGCGGTGGCGGTGCTGGGCGCGGCGCTGGTCTTCTTTCTCGTCGCCGCTTGGGGCTATGATCCGCAACGCGCCTTCCAGCGCCGCCCGGTGGCGGCGCAAGCCTGAGGACAAGCATGCAGCTCATCGTGCTCGGCGCCGCCGCGGGCGGCGGTTTTCCACAGTGGAACTGCAATTGCGAGACCTGCCGGCGCGCCTGGAGCGGGGCGGTGCCGGCGCAGACCCAGGCGTCGTTGGCGGTGAGCGGCGATGGCAAGCGCTGGGTGCTGCTCAACGCCTCGCCCGATCTGCGCGCGCAGATCCAGGCGACACCGGCGCTGCAGCCGCGCCGGCCCGGCCGCGACAGCCCGATCGCCGGCGCGGTGCTGACCAACGGCGACATCGATGCCATCGCCGGGCTCTTGACCTTGCGCGAGAGCTGGCCGCTGGCGCTCTATGCGACGCCGCGCGTGCTCGACGTGCTCGCCGCCAACAGCATCTTCAATGTGCTCGCCGCCGAGCATGTCGCCCGCCGGCCGATGCTGCCGGGGGCGGCGATCGACCTCGCCGCCAAGGACAGCACGCCGCTCGGCCTCCGGGTCGAGGCCTTCACCGTGCCGGGCAAGGTGGCGCTCTATCTCGAGGATGCCGCGATCGAGCAGCGCCTGGCGCAGCGCTCGGAAGATACCATCGGCCTCATGATCTCGGCGCCGGCGACCGGCAAGCGGTTTTATTACGTCCCGGCCTGCGCCACGCTCGATGGCGAGCTTGCCGCGCGGCTGGCCGACGCGCCGCTACTGTTCTTCGACGGCACCTTGTGGCAGGACGACGAGATGATCCGCGCCGGGCTCGGCGCCAAGACCGGGCGGCGGATGGGCCATCTCAGCGTCTCGGGCGCGGCCGGCTCGATGGCGGCGCTCGCCGCGCTTAGGGTCAAGCGCAAGCTCTTCATCCACGTCAACAACACCAACCCCATTCTCTGCCTGGGCTCGGCCGAGCGGCGGGCGGTCGAAGCGGCCGGCTGGGAGGTCGCGCGCGACGGTCTCGAGATCGAGCTTTGAAGCCGCGCGAGCATCCGGGCCAGGGGCGGTAGTTGCATATATTTCGATAATTACTCTTATATGTCGTGATTCGTCCCAGGGGCATGCCTCAAAACCGGCCTTGCGACGCGACCGTCGGTGGGTGAGGCGGTCGCAGTTCGGCTGTTGGTATCATCGCTGCCACGCTTGAAGGACCCTGGAGCCATGATGCGCCCGCCCGCCCGCCGATCTCCGCCCCGATCCCTGTTGCTGCTGCCGGCGCTTCTCCTGGCGATCGGCGGTGACGTGCTGGGCACCGCAGCGCGGGCGGCAGAGCCGGTGCTGAGCGGGGCGGCGGCCTATGGCGACTGGACGACGGATGCGCCCGGCGTCACGCGCCGCATCACGCCGGCCGATCTGCCGCCGCCCTATGCCACGCGCAGCGCGGCGAGCGGCGCACCGCTCATCGCACGACCGGAGGGAGCGCTGCCGACGGTGCCGCCCGGCTTCAAGGTCGAGGAATTCGCCACCGGCCTCGCGGCACCGCGGCTGCTGCGCACCGCGCCCGATGGCGGGATCTTTCTGGCCGAGATGCAACAGGGCGCGATCCTGGTCCTGCACGACAACGGCCAGGGCAAGCCGGCCACGGTCAGGACCTATGTCGAGGGTCTCGACGAGCCTTTCGGTCTTGCCTTCTATCCGCCCGGGCCCGACCCGCGCTACCTCTATGTCGGCACGACCGGCGCCGTGTTGCGCTTTCCCTATCATACCGGCGATACCGCGGCGGCAGGCGCGCCCGAGACCGTCGTGCCGCGCCTGCCCGAGGGCGGCCATCGCACCCGCGATGTCTTGTTCTCGCGCGACGGACGCACGCTGTTCGTCTCGGTCGGCTCCGCCTCGAACGACCAGGAAGGTGGCAGCGATGAGACCGGGCGCGCCGACATTCTCGCCTTCGACCCGGATGGCGGCGGCTTGCGCCGCTTTGCCGGCGGCATCCGCAACCCCGTCGGGCTGGCGATCCATCCCGCGACCGGCGATCTCTGGACGGCGGTCAACGAGCGCGACGGCCTCGGCGACAATCTGCCGCCCGACTATGTCACGCGCGTGCGCGATGGCGGCTTCTACGGCTGGCCCTGGTACTATATCGGCGATCACCGGGATCCCCGGCACAAGGGCGAGCATCCCGAGCTCACGCAGGCCATCACCGTGCCGGACGTGCTCATCCAACCGCATTCGGCACCGTTGCAGCTCGCCGTCTATACCGGCACGCAATTCCCGGCCGAGTACCGCGGCGACCTCTTCGTCGCGCTGCACGGTTCGTGGAACCGTTCGCGGCGCACCGGCTACAAGGTGGTGCGCGTCAAGCTGCGCAACGGCGAGCCCACCGGGACGTATGAGGATTTTCTCACCGGCTTCGTCACCGCCGACGGCAATGTCTGGGGCCGGCCGGTGGGGGTCGCGGTCGCGGCCGACGGCTCGCTGCTGGTCAGCGAGGACGCCGGCGGCACGGTGTGGCGCATCTCCTATGCAGACAAGCGCTGAGGCTGGCATCGCCGCTGCCTACCCATTATGGTCGCGGTAGGAAGGAGAATGCCATGAACGACGCCGCGCTTATCAAGCCGCGGCCGGCCTCCACCGTGCTGCTGCTGCGCGACGGTCCCGGCGGGACCGAGGTGCTGATGGTGACGCGCAACGTCGCCTCCGACTTCGCGTCGGGCGCATTGGTGTTTCCCGGCGGGCGAGTCGATGCCGCCGATGCCGAGCCCGCGACGCTCTCGCGCTGCCGCGCGGTCTCCGGCGCCGATGCCGTGGCGATGGCCTTCCGCATCGCGGCGGTGCGCGAGACCTTTGAAGAGGCGCATCTGCTGCTGGCGAGGCGCGAGGGCGGCGACCGGCTGCTCGCGGCCGAGGAAGTCGACGCGCTCGAAACCTCGCTGGCGGCGCGTCTCGGCCGCCCGCCGCAATTCGCCGACATCCTTGCCGCGGGTGGGATCGAGCTCGCCACCGACCTGCTGGTGCCGTTTGCCCATTGGATCACGCCGATCGGTCCGCCCAAGCGCTTCGACACGCATTTCTTCCTGGCGCCGGCGCCGGTGGATCAGGTGGCGGCGCATGACGGACGCGAGGCCGTCGAGACGGTGTGGATCTCGCCGCGGCAGGCGATCGCCGATTCCGAGGCGGGGCGCGTCACGCTGGTTTTTGCCACGCGGATGAACCTGGTCAAGCTCGGCCGCAGCCGCGCCGTGGCGGAAGCGCTGGCCGCCGCGCGCGCCGATATCATCGTCACGGTCTGCCCCGAGCTCATCGAATCGCCCGAGGGCAAGTTGCTGCGTATTCCTGCCGCCGCCGGCTACGGCATCACCGAGATGCCCGCCAACCTCACGGCGCGGGCCTGGGTCCCGCGCGGGACGGGGACGTCTTAGCCAATGCGGCGGCACCGGGCGGCGATCGCTCGCCTTCTCGCCGGCGCTTTCCTTGCTCTCGTCCTTTCCTCCGGCACGTCTTGCGCGCAGGAAGCCGTGCGGGTCGCCTCCAAGCTCGATACCGAGAGTTCGCTGCTCGGCGCGATGATCCTGCTCGTGCTCGAGGCCAGCGGCATCAAGACCGTCAACAAGCTTCAGCTCGGCCCGACCAATATTCTGCGCCACGCCATCCTCGCCGGCGAAATCGACATCTATCCGGAATACACCGGCAATGGCGCGCTGTTCTATGCCGACGACCAAGACCCCGCCTGGAAGGACGCCCGGGCCGGCTACGACAAGGTACGATCGCTGGATCTGGCGCGGCACAAGCTCGTTTGGCTGGCGCCGGCGCCCGCCGACAACAGCTGGGTCGTCGCCGTGCCGCGCGCCGTCGCTGCCGCCAACCAGCTCGCGACGATGGCCGATTTCGCTTCCTGGGTGCGGCGCGGCGGCCAGGTCAAGCTCGCCGCCTCGGCCGAGTTCGTCGAAAGCCCGGCAGCGCTCCCCGCCTTCGAGCGGAGCTATGACTTCACGCTGAGCCCGTCCTCGTTGCTCGTGCTGGCCGGCGGCGACACGGCAGTCACCTTGCGCGCGGCGGCGGAGGGGATTTCCGGCGTCAACGCCGCTATGGCCTACGGCACCGACGGCGCGCTGGCGGTGCTCGATCTCGTCGTGCTGGGCGACCCCCGCCGGGCGCAGGTGATCTATGCGCCGGCGCCGGTGGTGCGCGCGGCGGCGCTCGAGCGCTATCCCGCCATCCGCGACCGCCTCGCGCCGGTGTTCGGCGCGCTCGACGCCGCAAGCCTGCGCCGCCTCAACGCCGGAATCGCCGTCGATGGCGAGGTGGCGCGCGCCGTGGCCGCCGATTATCTGAGATCCCGCGGTCTGCTGCCATAAGTCCGGCGATGGTGCGCAACCGCATCCTTCTCGTGCTGCTGCTGGCGGGACTGCTCGCCGCGCCGAGCCTCGCCTTTCTGAGGCTCGCGCCCAATCGCCTCGTGTCCGGCGCGCCGATCGGTCTCGGTGCGGCGCTCCACGGCGGGGGGCTCGTCCTTCTCGTCCCGGCCGCGCTGCTCGTCCTCGGCGTCTTTCTGCCGCAACGTCCGGCGCTGCATGGTGTGACCGCGGCGGCGGCGGCGGGCTTTCTGCTGCTGCTGGTCCGGCTTGCCGGCAGCGAGGCGGCGCTGCTGGCGCAGGCGGCGCCTGCCGTCGCTCGGATCTCGCTCGGCGGCGCCTTCTGGGTGCTGCTGATCGCCGCCGCTTTGGCGCTGAACGACGCGTTGCGCCGCCTTGCTTTGCCGACGCCCGCGCGGGTGCTGCTGGGCGTTGCGGCGGTCGGCGCGCTCGGCCTGCTGCTGCTGTCCGGCTCGCTCGATGCGCTGGCGATCCCCAGGGAATACGCCGCGCGCCGCGCGGTGTTTGCCGCCGCCATCCTGCGCCACGTTGCGATGGTTGCCCTGGCCTTGCTGCCGACCGTGCTGCTGGCCGTGCCGCTGGGGGTGCTGGCGCGCCGGCGGGCGACGCTGGCGGGTTGGCTCTTCCCGCTGCTCAACATCATCCAGACGATACCGTCGATCGCGCTCTTCGGCCTGCTGCTGGCGCCGCTGTCGGGACTGGCGAGCCTTTTTCCGGCGCTGGCGCAGCTCGGCATCGGCGGCGTCGGCATCCTGCCGGCGGTCATCGCGCTCATCCTCTACGCGCTGCTGCCGGTGACGCGCAACACGACCGAAGGGCTCGCCGGCGTCTCGCCGGCGGTGCTCGAGGCGGCGCGCGGCCTCGGCATGACGCCGCCGCAGCTGCTCTGGCGCGTCGAGTTGCCGCTGGCGCTGCCGGTGATCCTCTCGGGGCTGCGCATCGCTACCCTGCAGACGATCGGCCTGGCCGCAGTGGCGGCGCTGATCGGCGCCGGCGGGCTTGGCGCCATCATGTTCCAGGGCCTGTTCGCCGACGCGCTCGATCTCGTTCTGCTCGGCGTCTTGCCGATCATCGTGCTGGCGCTCGCGGCCAATGCGCTGTTCGATCTCGGCCTCGACCGTCTCCGCCGGGTGCCGCGATGATCGAGCTCGAGCACGTGACGAAACGCTACGGCGCGTCGGTCGTCGTCGAGGATCTGTCGCTCGTCTTCGCCACCGGCGAATTCTGCGTCATCATCGGCACTTCCGGCGCCGGCAAATCGACCGCGCTCAAGATGATCAATCGGCTCGTCGCCCCATCGGAGGGATCGGTCCGGGTCGACGGCGAGGATGTGCGCCGGCTGCCGCCGACGGCGCTTCGCCGCCGCATCGGCTACGTCATCCAGTCGATCGGTCTCTTTCCGCATTGGACGGTGGCGCGCAACATCGGCGCCGTGCCGGAGCTGATGGGCTGGACCAAAGCGAGGGTCCGCGCGCGCGCCGCCGAGCTTCTGGCGCTGCTGAAGCTCGCGCCGGACAGCTTTCTCGACCGCTACCCGCACGAGCTGTCCATCGGCCAGCAACAGCGCGTCGGCATCGCCCGCGCGCTGGCGGCGGACCAGGACATTCTGCTGATGGACGAGCCGTTCGGCGCGCTCGACCCGATCACGCGCGAGGCGCTGCAGGCGGAGATCGCCGAGATTCAGCGGTCGAGCCGCAAGACCATCGTCTTCGTGACGCATGACATGGACGAGGCGCTCGGTCTCGCCTCGCGCATCGCCGTGATGGACCGGGGCCGCCTCGTGCAAGCGGGGACGCCGCTCGAGCTCCTGACCGCGCCGGCGAGCGATTTCGTGCGCGAGCTCATCGGCCGTGACGATCTCGGCATCAAGCTCCTCGGCCTTGCGACGGTGGCGAGCCGACTGCGGCCTGGCGCGCCGGCGACGGGCGAGCCCATCGCCGCCGGTGCCACTTTGCGCCGGGCGCTGTCGCGCATGGTGGCGGAAGGAAGCGATCGGCTCGCCGTGGTTGACGCGGAAGGCCGCCCGCTCGGCGCGATCCATCTCGCGGATCTGCTGCGTCGATGAGCGCGCGGCTGCGCGATCCCCTGCTCTGGTCGAGCCTGGCGCTGGTCGCGTTGGTGCTGCTGATGCCGCACTCGAAGCCGATCTTTGCCGCACTTTTCCCGGCGCTCGAGCGGCCGCTGTTCGAGCTTGACGGCTTTGCCGATCTCCTCGTCGGCCATCTCCAGCTGGTGGGCGCCTCGAGCGGCGCCGCCATCCTGCTCGGCCTCGGCGCCGGGATTTTCGTCACGCGGCCCGTCGGCGCGGAATTCCGCAGCCTGGTGGAGACCATCGTCACCATCGGCCAGACCTTTCCGCCCGTTGCGGTGCTGGCGGTGGCGGTGCCGGTGATCGGCTTCGGCTTCGATCCCGCCTTCATCGCGCTGCTGCTCTACGGCTTGCTACCGATCGTCGCCACCACCATCGCCGGGCTCAGCAGCGTGCCCGCGCCGCTGCGCGAGGCGGCGCGCGGCATGGGGATGGGCGAGGGTGCGATCCTGCGCAAGCTTGACCTGCCGCTCGCCGCGCCGGTGATCATTGCCGGCATCCGCACCTCGGTGATCATCAATGTCGGCACGGCGACGGTGGCGTCCACGGTCGGTGCGCGGACGCTGGGCCTGCCGATCATCATCGGCCTCAACGGCGCCAACCTCGCCTATATCCTCCAGGGTGCCGTGCCGGTGGCGCTGTTGGCGATCGTGCTCGATCTCGCCTTCGGCCGGCTGCTGGCGATGCTGCAGCCGCGACGCTATTCCATGCCGAGCAGCCGATAGATGCGGCGCGCCAGGCGGCCGAAGGCCTCGCTGGTCTTGAGCTCGAGCGTGCGGGGATAAGGCAGGTCGATGGGGAAGAAGGCGGCCATGCGCGCCGGTCCCACCGTCAGCACCGCGCAATGCGAGCCGAGGAACACCGCCTCCTGGATGGAATGGGTGACGAAGACCACGGTCTTGCCGCTCTGCTCCCAGATGCGCAGCATCTCCAGGTTCATCCGCTCGCGGGTGAGCGCATCGAGCGCGCCGAAGGGCTCGTCCATCAGCAGCAGCTTGGGGTCGTGGATCAGCGCGCGGGCGATGGCGGCGCGCTGCTGCATGCCGCCCGAGAGCTCCCGCGGATATTTGTCCTCGAAGCCCTCAAGCCCGACCATGGCGAGCAGCGCGCGCGCCCGCTCGCGCGACGCCGCCGGCGGCAGCTTCAGGATCTCTGCCGGCAGCAGCACGTTCTCGAGCACGGTGCGCCATTGCAGCAGCAACGCCTGCTGGAACACCATGCCGACATCGCGACCGGGATCGAAGCGGCTCTGGCCGCCGCCGATGCGCACCGAGCCGTCATCGGGCCGATACAGATCGGCGAGGATCTTCAGCACCGTCGTCTTGCCGCAGCCGGACGGCCCGACCAGCGACACCATGGCGCCGGCTTCAATGTCCAGCGTCACGTCGGAGACCGCCAGGAACTCGCGCGCGCCGGAGCGGTAGACCTTGCGCACCTGATGCAGCGCGATGAACGGCTCGGCCATGGCTCAGCCGAGCCAGCGCGCAAGATTGGCGGCGACGAAAGCATCGTCGCCGAGCTCGCCATGCGCGGTGTAGACACGGTCGATCTCCTCCTTCTGCCCCGGGCTCAGCCCTTCCTCGGGGTCGAGGCACCAGGTGCCGGCGAGCAGCCCCTGCCGGCGGAGCACCTCGTGACAGCCGGCGATACAGCCACGGAAGCCGTTGGCGACGTCGAAAAAGGCGCTATTGCAATCGGTTATGCGGCTGTCGAGGGCGAGCAGCGTGGCATCGACTTGGCCGCTCAGCGCCGCGGCATGGCACCGTTCGAGGAGCGCGACGGCGCTGCGCACCCAGACCGACCAGTGGCCGAGCAGGCCGCCGCGAAAGCGGACGGTCACTGGCTTGCCCTGGCGCATCACCATGAACGGCGTCACGAGATCGAGCAGGATGTGGTCGTCATTACCGGTATAGAGGGTGACCCGCTCCTCGGCGCCGGCCTCGACCACGCCGCGGACGACGCTGAGCGTGCGGTAGCGGTCGAAAGGCGCCACCTTGATGGCGAGGACATTGTCGAGCGCGGCGAATCGTGTCCAGAAATCGACGCCGAGCGGCAGTCCGCCGACCGCCGGCTGCAGGTAGAAACCGATAAGCGGGATCTCGTCGGCGACGGCCGCGCAGTGCTCGATCAGCGCCGCGGTATCGGCGCCGGCCATCGCGGCGAGGCTGAGCAGCCCCGCGTGATAGCCGAGCCCAGCGGCCATCCGCGCCTCGGCGAGCGCCTGCTCGGTGCGGCCGCAAAGCCCGGCGATCATCGCTACCGGGCGGCCTGCCCAGCCCGACACGGCAGCGGCGGCAGTCTCCAGCACGGGCCGATAAAGCCCGGCCTCGCGAATGGCGAATTGCGTCGTGTGCACGCCGACCGCGACACCGCCGGCGCCGGCATCGAGGTAATAGCGCGTCAGCGCGCGCTGGCGGCGCGGATCGAGCCGGCGCTCCGCGTCGAGCGCCAGCGGATGCGCGGGGATCACCGCGCCCGTGCGCAGGATGTCCAGAATGGCGGGAGGCAGGTCCTGGCGATCGAGCGGCATCTTCCGGCTCCTCTATCCGAACTCGGGGCCGGCGGCGCAGACCAGCCGCGCGGCATCGCCGGGCAGCGTGTCGCGGCCGAGCGCCATGCGGCGGAACGGGCGCTGGCGGTGGAAGCCGCGCGCCTCGAGCAGCGGTACAAGGTTTTTCCAGGGGTCGAGCAGATCGAGGAAGACCGGGCCGCGGGACGTGGCGATGGCCTCCGCCAGCAAGTTGCCCGCGGCCGCCGCCGAGACGGCGATCAGCGGGCCGAGCTGGGTGGCGCGTTGGCCTGGCCGCAAAACGATGAAGCCGTCCTTGCCGCCGAGCGCCAGCGCGCCCGGACGCGTCAGGAAATCGCCGAGCAGGAACTCCCGTGGCGCGCCGAAGGCGGCGTGGTCGGCGGCAACGAGCGCGCCGATCGCGTCCGGCGCCAACGGCGCGATCTCTGTGCCGCCCGGCGTCGCGCCGCCGGCGCCTTCCCACCGCTCCATGCCGCCGAGGGTGACGAAACCGAGACGCCGATAGACCTCGGCGCCGTCGGGCGTCGCGTCGAGGAGCGCGGCGCGTCCTCGCCGGCGCAGCGTGTCGATGCACTCGCCCATGAGCCGGCGCGCAAGGCCGCGCTGGCGCCAATCGGCCGCGACGATCATCATCGAGATCCAGCCGAAGCCGTCCTCGTAGGGAAGCGAGGCGGCGGTGGCGACGAGCCGCTGCTGCGCGTCGAAGAGGCCGAGAACGCGGCCCTGGGCGATGAAGAGCGCCCAATCCGCGGCGGTCTGGTTCCAGCCGACCGCGCTCGAGAGCGCGAGCGCGCCGGCGATGTTGTCCGTCGCGAGATCGGCCTGGCGGAGGGTCTCAATATCGGCCATCGCGCGCCTCGAATTTCGTGGGCTTGCCGAGGCTGGGTCGGTCGCGCGCCACCCAATCGGCGACCCAGTCGATCATCTGCGCCAGCGGCACCAGGGGCTGGCCGAAAAGGCGCTGCGCCTGCGTCGTATTGGTGAGCCAGGCGGTCGGCTCTTCCGTCCCGGCGAGCACCGGCGCCCGGCCGAGCCGCTCGCCAAACGCCTGGGCGAGAGCGCGCACCGAGAGCGTCTCGGGGCCGCTGACATTGATCGCGCTGGTCGGCGCGGTGCAGTGCCTGAGGCAGCGCAGCGCCTGGGCGCAGGCATCGCCCTGCCAGATGACGTTGACATGCCCCATGGCGACGTCGATGGGCGCGCCGTCCTTCACCTTGCGGGCGATATCGTGAAGCACGCCGTAGCGCAGGTCGATGGCGTAGTTGAGCCGGAAGAGCCGGCCGGGCGTGCCGAAGGCCTGAGAGAAATACTCGAACAGGCGCTCGCGGCCGACGCAGGAGATGGCATACTCGCCGGGCGGGTCGAGCGGCGTCGTCTCGCTCGAGCCGCCGCCCGCGACATCGGTGAAGGGATAAACGCAACCGGTGGAAAAGGCGACGATGCGCGCGTCACGGAAGCTCTCCGCCACGATCGCCGGCACATGCACGTTCATCGCCCAGGTGAGCGGCAGCTCGCCCTCGGCGCCGAACTTGCGCCCGGCCATGAAGACGACGTTGGCGAGGCGCGGCAGCCGCTCGACCGCGCCGCGATCGAGCAGGTCGCAGGCGATGGTCTCGATGCCCTGACTCTCCAGCGCCTGGCGCAGGCCGGGCTCGCTGAAGCGGGCAACCGCGATGATGCGCTTTTCCGGCGCCGCGCGCCGCGCGAGCCGCGCCAGGCTCGGCCCCATCTTGCCGCTGGCCCCGAGCACGAGGATGTCGCCCTTCACGACGGCGAGATCGTCGATGAGCGCCCGGCTCGGCCGCGACAGCAATTCGTCCAGCGCCGCGACACCGTCGATGCGGCGCGGCAGGGCGTTCGGATCGAGCAGCATGCCGGCATCGTCCATGCGTCGCTACTCCAACCGCGCGCCGCCGGGGATGCACAGGCGCTCCAGCAGCAGGGCGACGAGATAAAGGGCGATGCCGAGCGCGGTGAGCAGGATCACCGCCATGAACATCGCCGCGGTGTCGAGCGCGCTCTGCACCTGGATCATGAGATAGCCCAGCCCGCGGTCCGACGCGATGAACTCGCCGACCACCGCGCCCGCCACCGCCAGGATCGCCGCGACCTTCATGCCGGAGAAGAGATACGGCAGTGCGCCCGGCAGCTGGATCTTGGTGAAGATCTGCCAGCGCGAGCCCTTGAGCGCGCGCACGAGGTCGAGGAGGTCGGGCTCGACCTCGCGCAGGCCGCGCGCCGTCGTCAACAGGATGGGAAACAGGCAGAGGCTGAAGGTGATGAGGATGTTGGAAACCAGGCCGTAGCTCAGCCAGACGATGATGAGCGGGCCCAGCGCCACTTTCGGGATCATGTTGAGCGTGACGAAAAGCGGGAAGAGCAGCAGCGTCAGCAGCCGCGACCAGGAGAAGAGCAGCGCCAACGCCACGCCGAGCACCACGGCCAGGCCGAAGCCGCCGAAGATCTCGATGGCGGTCACCGCCGTATTGCCCGCCCAGCGGTAATTCACCAGCGCAAGAGTGCGCAGCATGGCGAGCGGCGAGGGCAGAATGAACGGCCGGATGGCGAAGGCGTCGACCGCCACCTGCCAGAGCAGAAGGAGCGCGAGATGGACGGCGACGACCACGGCGTAGCGCGGCCACGCGCTCGCCGCGGGTCCGGCCGGCGCTGGGGAGAAGGATGCCTCATTCATGCGGCGGGCCCTCCGGGCGCAGCGCCGCCATGACGAAGTCGATGACGTGGCGTCGCCGCGCCGCAGTTGCGCGCGGCCCGCCGAGGTCGCGGCCGAAGATCGCCGACAGCGTGCGGTTGTTGGAGAAATAGAAATAAGCGAGCCCGGCGATCGAGACATAGAGCTGGAGCGGGTCCATGTCGCCGCGCAGGACGCCTTGCCCGGCGCCCTTGCGCAGCGTCCGGCGGATGAGCGCGATGAGCGGCGAATGCATCTCGTGCATGTGCCGCGCGGCGGCGACATGCCGCGCGCCATGGCCGTTCTCGTCGTTGAGGAGCGCGATGAAATCGGGATGGGCCGCGAGATAGTCGAAGGAGAAGCCGATCAGCTTCGCCATCGCCTCGGCGGGTGGCAGGTCGCCGAGGGACAAGGCGCGCTCCTGCGCGCGGATCTCGGCATAGACGCGCTCAAGCACCGCCTGGTAGAGCTCGTCCTTGCTGCCGAAATAATGATAGACGAGCTGCTTGTTGAGCCCGGCCTGGCGGGCGATCGCGTCGACCCGCGCGCCCATCAGCCCCTTGGCGGCAAACTCGGCGCGTGCCGCCTCCAGCAGCAGGCGGCGGGAGGCGTCGGCGTCGCGCTTGACCGGCCGCGCCGGCGCGAGGCGAGCCTCCAAGAAGCGGGTCTCCCTATCAACCATCTGGTTGTTTGATTATTGACGAGACCGTCGGGCTGCGCAATGCTTTCCGCGCGAGCATGGGGAGCGCGATGAGAAAAGCCGTGAGCCTTGCCGTGGCGGCGCTGGCAGCCGGTCTCCTACTGCCGGGCGTCGCGGCGGCGAATGACAGCCTGACCCTGATGCTCAATTGGGTCCCGACGGCAGACCATTCGCCTTATTACTATGCGCTGCAGCAGGGCTGGTACGCCAAGGCCGGCATCGATCTCGCCATCGAGACCGGCAAGGGGTCGGGCATCACCTCGCAACGCGTCGGCGCTGGCACCGCCGATCTCGGCATCGCCGATCTCGCCACGGCGCTGGTCGCCAAGAGCAAGGGCGCGGACCTCGTCGCCGTGATGAACATCTATGCCAACTCGGCGCAAGGCTTCTACTGGCTCAAGAGCAGCGGTATCACCGGGCCGAAGGACTTCCCCGGCCGCAAGATCGGCAACCCGCCCGGCGACGCCGCGCGCGTCATGTGGCCCGCCTTTGCCAAGGCGGCGGGTATCGCCGCCGACTCCGTCACCTGGGTCAACATCGCGCCGCAGGCCAAGATCGCCTCGCTCAGGAGTCACGCGGTCGACATCATCAGCGACTTCTATAACGAGCATGATCTCAAGCTGCGTGATTTCGGCGAGGAGCTGGGCTTCCTCGCCTGGCGCGACATCGGCGTCAATCCCTATGGCAACTCGGTGATCACCAACGGCGATTTCCTCAAGCGGCATCGCGCCACGGTCAAGAGCTTCGTCGAGGTGTCGCAGCGCGCCTTCGCCGCCTGCGTCGCGACGGTGGATCCCTGCCTCCAGGCGCTCTTCGCCGAGGTGAGCGGGCTCGACGACCGCGTGCAGCACGATCAGTGGAACCGCATCAAGGAGCTGATGCGCGACCCCTATACCACCACGGTTGCGCTCGGCTGGTTCGACGCCAAGCGCATGCAGAGCGACTATGATCTCGTGAAGACCTATTTCGGACTGGAACAGCCGTTCGACGTCAAGGCGGCCTATACCGACGACTTCCTCGACACCTCGATCAAGATGTCGCAACCCTAGGGATCGAGGCGCCCGGGCGGGGGCGTCTCTCCTAGCCGCTCGCCTTTTGCCGCAACTGTTCCGTCAGCGCCGAGATCTGGCCGGCATGCTGCTCGATCACCGAACTGAATTCCTCGCGATAGGTCACGGCCTGGCTGATGCCCTCGATGCTGACATCGGTGATCTTGAAGCCGTCGCCTGCCTTGGCCACCTGCCATATGACCTTGGCCGGCGCCTCGCCGTTCGGCTGATCGATCTCGGTCGTGACCATGGTCGTGTTTCCGTCCTGGCGCTGGCCCATGACCTTGAATTGCGCGCCGCTGAATTGGCGGAAGCGCGTAGCGTAGACCTGCACCATGTAGTCCTCGAAAGCCTGAACGAATTGCTGCCGCTCGGTATCGTTCGCGCTGCGCCAATAGCGGCCGAGGACGAACTGGGCGATGCGCGGCGTGTCGAAATCGCGGTCGGCGACGGTGTGCAGGCGTTGCTTGAACTCTTCCTGCGAGACGCTCTTGTCGCGCGCCAGGCTCAGCACGGCGTCGGCGGTCCGGGCGATGAAGCTGCCGGCGTCATCCGCCGCCATCGCCGGCGCCGCCGCGGCGACCGCGAGGGCAAAGCCGAGGATCGGGAGAAGGCGAAGAAAGCGCATGGTTCGGACCCCTGTTTGAGGACGTGCGGCGCTAGGAGGCGGTATTCGCCACCAGCATATCCGCTCGGCGGTTCAGCGTCGCCACCAGCCCGTCGACGCCCTGGCGCGCCAGAACCGCGGTGAATTGCGCGCGCAACGTCGCCACCTGGCTGACGGTGCCTGCAAGGTAAACGTCGGTGATCTGCCAATCGTCCCCGTTCCGGCGCATCAGGTAGTTGATGCTCACGGGTTCGCGGTTCGACGTGACGATGCGGCTGTAAACGACCGTGCCGAAGGGCGCCGCCTGTGCTCCCGTAACCTCGAGCTTCTCGCCGGAATAGGCGTCGAAGCGGTCGGCATAGGTGGCGATGGTGTAGCGGGCAAAGGCCTCGGTCACGCTGCGCTGCTGCGCCGGGGAAAACCCGGTCCAGGCAGGACCGACCGCCAAGCGCGCCATCGCTGTGAGGTCGAAGCTGCTGCGGATGGCCGGCGCCAGCGCGTCATAGCGCCCTCTCTGCCCGAGATCGGGGCCGCGCTGCATGGTGCCGAGCAGCGTGGCGTAGAAGCCGCGGACCGTGTCCTGCGGACCGGACGCGGCGCGCGCATGGGCCGAGACGAGCGCAACCGCGAGGGTAAGTGCGAGACAAAGACCGACAAGCCGCCGCATGGATCGAACTCCTGTTCCTGCGCCCCATGTGATGGGGCGCCACGGGGTTTCAAGTGCCCGAGCCACAGTGGTATTTTGCCGCGGCGCGGACGACCGGTCCGCTGCCGCCGCTCAGGACGCCGCTTTCACCGGCTGGCGCCAGTCGGCAAAGCCGCGTCCGGCCTCGGCGAGGCGCCGCAGCAGCGGTGCCGGTTCGAGCGCGGGCTCGTTGAAGCGCCGGGCGAACTCGGCGAGGCGGCCGGCGATCTTGTCGAGGCCGATGCCGTCGGCGTAATGCATGGGACCGCCGCGGTAGACCGGCCAGCCATAGCCGTAGATCCAGATGACGTCGATGTCGCTCGGCCGGAGCGCCACACCCTCGTCGAGGATCTTGGCGCCCTCGTTGATCATGGGATAGACCAGCCGCTCCAGCATCTCCGCCTCGGAGATCGGCTTGCGCTCGACGCCGAGCGCCTTCGAGACCTCGACGATGATGCGCTCGACATCGGGATCGGGCAGCGGCGCGCGGCTGCCGGGCTCGTAATGGTAATAGCCGGCGCTGGTCTTCTGGCCGAGGCGCCCCGCCTCGTAGATCGCATCGGCGATCGGCGCCTTGGTGCCGCGCGCCTGGCGCACGCGCCAGCCGACATCGAGGCCGGCGAGATCGCCCATGGCGAACGGTCCCATCGGGAAGCCGAAATCGGTCAGCACCTTGTCGACCTGATGCGGCAGCGCGCCGTGGATCAGCAGCCGCTCGGCCTCGCGGCCGCGCTGCGCCAGCATGCGGTTGCCGACAAAGCCGTCGCAGACGCCGACCAGCACCGGCACCTTGCGGATGGTCTTGGCGAGCGCCATGGAGGAGGCGATCACCGGCTTTGCGGTGGCGCCGCCGCGGACGATCTCCAGGAGCCGCATGACATTGGCCGGGCTGAAGAAATGCAGGCCGATGACGCTCTCCGGCCGGCGGGTGGCGCTGGCGATGGCGTTGACGTCGAGCGTCGAGGTGTTGGTGGCGAGGATGGCGTCCGGCTTGGCGATGCGGTCGAGCGTGCCGAAGATCTCCTTCTTGAGCGCCATGTCCTCGAACACCGCCTCGATGACGAGATCGGCGTCGGCGACATCGTCATAGGACACCGAGCCCTTGATGAGCGCCATGCGGTTGTCGACATCCTCTTTCGCCAAGCCGCCGCGGCTGGCGCTGATCTCGTAGTTCTTGCGCACGACGCCGAGGCCGCGCTCCAGCGCCGATGCGTTCGCCTCGATCACGGTGACGGGAATGCCGACATTGGCGAAGTTCATGGCGATGCCGCCGCCCATGGTGCCGGCGCCGATCACCGCCGCCTTGCGGATCGGTTTCACCGCGGTGTCGGCGGGAACGTCGGGGATCTTGTTGGCCTCGCGCTCGGCGAAGAAGAAATAGCGCTGCGCCTTCGACTGCTCGCCGCCCAGCAGCTTGACGAAAAGCTCGCGCTCGCGCTGCAGCCCCTGGTCGAAGGGCAGGGTCACCGCCGCCTCCACCGCGTCGACGCAGGCCTGCGGCGCCTCGAGGCCGCGCTTGCGCCGGGCGAGCGCGCTGCGGTAGTTCCTGAAGAAATCGGGCTCGGCGACGGCGAGCTTGTCGCTCATGTCGCGGATGCGCCTGAGCGGCAGGCGCTCGCGCACCGCCTTCTCGGCTAAAGCGACGGCCGCCGCGCGCAGCTCGCCGGCGGCGATCTCGTCGACGAGGCCGGTCTCGCGCGCCTGCTTGGCGCCGATCGGGTCGCCGCTGGTGATCATGTCGAGCGCCAGCGCCACGCCGACGAGGCGCGGCAGGCGTTGCGTGCCGCCGGCGCCGGGCAGGATGCCCAGCTTTACCTCCGGCAGGCCGAGACGCGCCTCGGCGGCGGCGACGCGGTAATGGCAGGCAAGCGCCAGCTCGAGGCCGCCGCCGAGCGCCGTGCCGTGGATCGCGGCGATCACCGGCTTGGGGCTGCTCTCGATCGTGTCGATCACCGCGGCAAGCCCAGGCTCCTTCATCGGTTTGCCGAACTCGGTGATGTCGGCGCCGGCGACGAAGGTGCGCCCGGCGCAGATCAGCACGATCGCCGCCACCGCGGGCTCGGCGATCGCCGCCTCGAGGCGGGACTTGATGCCGGAGCGCACGGCATGGCTCAGCGCGTTCACCGGGGGACTATCGATCGTGATCACGGCGATCGCGCCGGTGCGCGCGCTGCTGACGACCTGGCCTGGCTCTGACATCGGGCTCCTCCTGCCTCTTCTGGCGCCTTACGCTCGGGCGGCATGGCTTGGGGCTTGGCGAAATCCCTGTCAAGGGGAAGGGCTTCGGCCCGGGCTTGCGGGCCTGATCAGCGCTCACCATACCGCGGTATGCCGGCCAATTCGGCGCGACGTTAATCGCTCCTAAACACTACCCGTGCTGAGATCGCGGTCGGGTTTGGTGACGAGATAAGGCACATGGCCATCGCGTGGTCTGAGGACGCGCCGCGAGCGCCCCAAGCGGCGCAAATTGCCTACCTGCCCCCTGTTGGCATCGGCGTGAAGAAGCTTGCCATCTGGATCGTCGCGGCGTCCGTGCCCTGGGTGATCATCATCGGCACCGTTCGACTGGTCGTCGCGGCGCTGAGCTAGGGCTGCCGCCGCGGCTGCTCTGCGGATTTCTTTCAAGCCGGCAGGCCGGGTCCGGGAGCAGGGTGAGTCAGTGGCCCGCGCCCATTGACTCAAATTTTCGCGTGTTCCGCTGACTCACGTCCGGCCGGAACGGCAAGGAATATCATCATGCTAAACTTGCCCCCCTCCGCCGCCAAGGCTCAGCCGCCTCAGCGCGCGTCGGCGATCGTCGTCGGCAGGATGCTGAGCCATTCCGTCGGGCGGCGCTCGCTCTGGCGCGACAGCCAGCGATAGGGCAGGCGGGTCCAGTCGACCACCGGCGCCAATCGATTGTCGAGCACGAGGTCGCCCGCGCTGGTGCGCGCCACCAGCACGAGATGCCCTTCGCCCTGTTCGGTGAGCGCCGCGGTGAGCAGCAGCGCGTCCCGCGGCCAGCCCAACGCGATCAGCGCGCGCCGCTTGGCGAGCGCGAATTTGTTGCAATCGCCGGTGCCGTCCACGGGATAGTCCCAGACATGCGCGGGATCCTCGCGCGGCCGGATCGAGCGGTTGATCTCGGCCTGGACGCCGTCGAGCTCGCGCTGCCGCGCGGCGGAGAGCTGCACCACGTCGGCCGCCCCCGAGCTGCCGGTGCATTCCTGCAAGTACTTGGCGCAGAACCCGATAAAGCCGGCCGGCGGTATGGCCGGCGCGCCGGTCGCCATCGCCGCCGCCGCCGCGGTCTCGGTGGCGGTCGATAGCGCGAGCAGGCAAAAAATGGCGCGGAAGAGCGTCGCCGCCCGACAATATTTCGCGATCACCGATACCTCCGTCTCCTTCGGGAGATCTTGGAGGTATCAAGTTAATCGCAGATCAAACCTTGGTTTTTACATTACAAGATATCATCTATGTTTGAAGTATATTGTAGATGTATTTGTCGAAAATTTCCTGGTTATTTTCGACGCCTTTTAGGGACCGGCGGCGGCGGAAGCGGCGCATGGCGCGGTCGGTCGGTGGCTTGCCGCCTGTCGCCAAGCTGGGAAGCGAGCCTCGTCCTTTTGGGGGATTGCCCCTGCCGGTGCTCCCTTCCGGAGCGGCCGGTCCCGGCCGCTCGGTGCCGGGATTGGAAACTCGCGGGACAGCGGGCGCTAATTGGTGGGTTCATCGTGACGTCATGATGCGTCGCAGCAAAAACACCATAAAACATTGCGCTTTGCTCTTGTGTGCCAACTCCCCTATTAACCAAAAGGTCGCGTAGGTGAAGGAGTTTTTCGCGAAATGCGGTTGAAGCTGGTTAGCGAACCCTTTATGCTGCGGAGCAGCGGGCGAGTGTCAAAATCGAGCTAAATAAGCGCCAAAAAAGGGACGTCGTCATGCCGGGGCGAGAGGCACATTGCGATGTTGAGCGAAGCTGCGTTCGAGCGTGATGGCGGGGCCTCGGGCTCCGTCATTGGCGACGGATCTGCGATTGCTTATGGGCCGACCGTCCGGTCCCGCGGGTCTGCTCGCCGGTACGGCAAATTCTCAGGGCTCCGCGCCTTCGTGCTGCTGGGGGGGGACCTGTCGGCCTTCTTCTTTTCCTTCGTCCTTGCCGCCGCCATCATGGCGGTCGGCATCACGGCGGCCTTGCCCGGTACATACGATCGTCTACAGGAGCTGGGCGTCGCCTGGCACGGGTGGGAGACGCTGCTCGTGCTGGCGGTGCTGCTCTCGCACCTGGCCGGGCGCGGCCACTACACGCAGCGCGTCCCGTTCTGGACCGAGCTCGGGGACCTCTTGCGCTCGACCGGCATCGCCTTCCTGTTCGACTTCGTGCTGGCGGCAAAGATCTACGCGATCACCTTCTCCACCGAGGCCATGCTCCGCTGGATCCTGTTCGTGCCGCTCGCCCTGCTGTTCCGCTCTTTCGGGCGGTTCATCCTCAATCGGGCGGGGCTCGGCTCGTTGCGCACCATCATTGTCGGCGAGGGCGATGCCGTGCGCGTGGCGCAGGCGGCGCTCTCCTCCGACAAGTCGCTCGGCTATGACGTGGTCGCGGATGTCGGGTTTCCCGCCGTCTCTTCGGTCGGCGGCGGGCGGGTCTGGCTCAAATTGATGGAGGCTTATCAGGCCGATTTCGTCGTGGTGGCGCTCGGCGGGGGAGAGACCAAGGAGGCGCAGAGCGTGCTCGCCTCACTCGCCCTGGCGCGGGTGCCTTTCGCGGTCATCCCGACCGTCGGCGGCCTGCCGGTCTTCGGCTTCGATGCCCAGTATTTCTTTAGCCACGACGTGATGCTGCTGGTCAACCGCAACAACCTGATGCGTCCGTTCAATCGGGGGCTCAAGCTGGCCTTCGATTACGTCGTGGCGCTTCTGGTCATGCTGGCCGTGGCGCCGCTGTTCGTGCTGATCGCGCTGCTGATCAAGCGCGATGGCGGGCCGGTCTTTTATCGCCATGAGCGGGTCGGTCCCTTCGGCCGGCCTTTCACCTGCCTCAAATTCAGGTCCATGACCCCCAATGCCGACGAGGTCCTGCGCTGGCTGTTCGAGCGCGACCCCGCTGCCGCCGCCGAATGGGAGGCGACGCAGAAGCTGCGGAACGATCCGCGCGTGACCGCGATCGGCCGGTTCCTGCGGGCGACCAGCCTCGATGAGCTGCCGCAGTTGCTGAACGTGCTTCGTGGCGAGATGAGCCTGGTCGGGCCGCGGCCGATCGTCGCCGCCGAGACCGCCCGGTATGGCGATAACATCTCCTTTTACAACGAGGCGCGGCCGGGCCTGACCGGGCTATGGCAGGTCAGCGGCCGCAGCGAAACCTCCTACGAGCGGCGCGTCGAGCTCGATGTCTGGTATGTGAAGAATTGGACCCTCTGGCACGACATCGCCATTCTGCTCAAGACCGTGCCGGCGGTGATGCGGCGGCGCGGCGCGGTGTAGGGGCGGCAGGGGCGCCATTTGTGCCCGATCATATCGGGCGTTGGCACTGGCACAGGGCGAGAGCGATGACGATGACGGTCGGCATTACGTCTTCATCTCCCGCCACCTCTCTGACGGTGGGCAGAAGCGTGTCCGGCCCTGTCGTCGTGTGCCAAGTCGGCTATGTCCCCGAAGTCGATGCCTTGCGCGGCATCGCGATGTCGCCGGGTGCTGAGGATCTGGCCGCTCTATTTCTGCTTCATCGGGCTTAACGTCGCCGCGGTCCTGGCATCCGGAAGGATGGGGCCGTTGAGCGAGCTCCCCTATGACGTGGCTGTCTTACCACTACTTCGAACGTCGGTTCCTGACCATGCGCCTGCCCTTCAGGTGGCGCCCCTGGTCTCGCGCGGACCCGTGCGCGAGCTGGACAAGCGATACCACAAGTGCGGTAGGTCCCGATTGCACGTCGATTCACGAGCGCCTGGACAGCCGGAGGACAAATCTCGCTATGGTGGCGCGTCCGCTCTGCAGACGCATATGCCTCACCAGGAAGGTGAGGGCGCGCCTCGGCAACACGGAGAGCGAAATAAACCATAGTGCCCAGATGAGGCGTCCAAAGAAACGCAGGTCCAAGGCCCATAAGGTGCTCACGACACCAAGCCAGGCGAGCCGCCCGACACTGTCTCCCGGCAGCGGATGCAGCGCGGGAGAAAGCTTCAGGGAAAGCAGCCTGGTCTCGAGGTGCTTCTTGTTCCTGAGCAGGATCGTGTCGGACACCTCATAGCCGAACGCGAGCGCGCGGCGGCTGAAGAAACTCTCGCGCTCGATCTCGTATTTCACGTTGGCAGCGTATTTCTCCGGCGCCAGATCTTGCTGGGCCAGCACGTTCGCGCCATGGACACGGTAGTCGGCGAGGATGTCGGGCAGCGTGATCACCGGGCCGTAGAGCGGGACCAGGCGGTTCAGCAAGCCGTCGGGCGCCCGCCGGAACTCCGGCGGAAGCGGCAGGGCTTTTTGCAGGAAGGCTCTCGAGAAGGCATTGCCGCTGGAGACGGGCCAAGCATATGAACCTACCATGAGCAATTGTCGCCGGGCTTCCGCGACGTCCCCTCGGAGCCTTCTCGTGTAATGCGGGAAGGGCATGCGGAGATCCTGCCCCTCGGCATCGATCGTATTCAGGCGATACTGCACTTTCGCGGTATCAGACTTCCAGACGCGCATCACTGTCTCGACGCAACCGCGAAGCAGCCGGTCGTCGGCATCGAGAAATATCACGACCTCGCCGCTGCTCGCGGCGAAGCCGGCGTTGAAAGCGGAGGTCTGTCCGCCATTCGCCTGAAAGATCGCACGAACCCGGCCGCCATATCCCTCGATGATCCCCCTCGAGCCGTCGGTCGAGCCATCGTCCACGACGATGACCTCGACCGAATGCCAGCTCTGGGCCAGGGCGCTGTCCATGGCCGCGTGCAAGAAGCGCGCGTAATTGTGGTTGGTAACGACGATGCTGACGAGCATCTGCTGTCGTTCGCCCTTCGGCCTAGGCCCGTCTTCGGCTCAGCGAAACCAGCAGAAGCGCGATCGACGCCCGAAAATCCTGTCGGCGGAATTGACCTAAGAGATACGTGACCAAGCTGGTAGGCAGAAAGCCGATGGCGGGAAACCAGAGACTCCAGAGCACGCGACCGACCGGGCTGACATCGGGGGCGACCCAGGCGCTGCGCGTGCCGAGCCAGACGAGCCTTGCCACCGGCTCACCGGGAACCGGATGCAGCTGCGGCGCCAAGCGGCGCGACAACAGCCGGCTTTCGAGATGCGCCTTGTTCAACACCAGTCGGCTTTCCCGGACGGCGTAGCCGAGCCTTGCGGCTCTCTCGACGAATACCTTCGCCATGTCGATCTCGTAGCGCGCGGCCTGGGCGTATTTGCTCCCGGCGACATTCGCCTGAGCCCAGAAGTTGCCGCCATGGACGCGATACGCCGCGAAGATATCGGGGATTGTCTCGACGTCCCCATAAAGGGGCGCAAGCTTGCTCAAATATCCATCGGCAATGTTTTTGAACAGATCCGGAACCGGCAGGGTCTGCTCGAGAAAACGACGGGCAAAAGCGTTGCCGCTTGCCACCGGCCATGTGTAGGTTCCAAAGGAGAGAGCACGCCGCTTTATCTCCGCCGGCGCAAGGTCGCGCGAATAATGGGGAAAGGGCATGTTCAGATTGTGGCCGTCAATATCTATCGTGTCTAGACGATACTGGATTTTGGATATTCCGGGATGATACCGCGCAGCGACGCGCTCGACGCATTGCGGGTAGAGAACGTCGTCGGCATCGAGCAGGATCACCAACTGGCCGGTGCTATGTCCGAAGCCAAGGTTGAAGGCGGAAGCCTGTCCGCCATTCGCCTTGTGGAGGATTTTGACGCGATCGGCATAGCGGGCGATCACTTGCCGCGAGTCGTCGGTCGAGCCGTCATCGACCACGATCACTTCGAGGTTCGGCCAAGTCTGCGCCAAAGCGCTTTCGATCGCCGAGCCGACGAAGCGCGCATAATTGTAGTTGATAACAATAATGCTCACTCTCAGAGCGTGGTCCACGCGCGCGCCCCTTTTTTTGTCGGTAAAAGGGCTGAATTGCTCTCTAAGCTTACATACTTATTTCGCCTGTGGCGAGAAACCCTACGTCTCTCGATCGCCTGACCGAACTCTTGCGTCGACCATTGGCGGGATGAGGGGAGCCGATCGATTTTCCTGCCGCGGGGATAGCGGGCTCGGCGCTCGGGTATGGCGGGTCCGTGCAAGGCGGGCAACGGCGTGCCCGGTACTGCCGCGGCCTGCCTGGCGCCGGCATCGTTGGTTACCGGGATGCGGACCACGGCGCCCACGAGCTGAGACCTTCCGAGGGGGAGTCGGCGGACATCGCTTCTTCGACAAGCCCGAGGATCCGCGCGCGAAACGCAGCGACGCTGAAGCGCGCCGCATTGTCGCGGCAAGCTTCGGCTGGAATCCGCCCTTTCAGCACATCGAAGTGGCGGACGGCGAGGGCCAGCGCCTCGGCGGTCTGCGGCTCGAAAAGCACGCCGGTCGGGCGCTCGCCGTCGAGACCCACGACGATATCGCGCGCACCGCCGCGGCCATAGGCGATCACCGGCGTGCCGCAGGCCTGCGCCTCGACCATGGCGATGCCGAAATCCTCCTCCGCGGCGCAGAGGAACGCCTGGGCC
Organism: Allostellaceae bacterium; assembly: GCA_052143095.1. Classification (GTDB taxonomy): domain Bacteria; phylum Pseudomonadota; class Alphaproteobacteria; order ATCC43930; family CGMCC-115725; genus DAHUYF01. The sequence continues at coordinate 19,851 of JBKQTR010000370.1, read as the reverse complement.
CGCTGAACCAGACGCACCAGCTCCGCTTGCGGCACCTGCCCCATGAACTCGATGTTCTCCGCGCCGCGCGCGGCGGCACGGACGCGCGCGCGCTCGGGGCCGTCGCCGACGACCAGGAGCCGGTGCTCGGGCATGGCGGCGAAGGCCTCGACGACGAGGTCGACGCGCTTGTAGGCCACGAAGCGGGAAACGATCAGGAAGAAGGTGTCCTTCTCGGTCTCGAGCGCGAACTGCTCGACATCGACGGGGGGCGGCACGACGATCGCGTCGCGCCGATAGGTCTTGCGGATGCGCCGCGCGATGTAGTTGGAGTTGGCGATAAAGATGTCGACGCCGCTCGCGCTCCGGCCGTCCCATTGCCGCAGCCAGTGAAGGAGGGCGCGCGCGAAGACGCTTTTGATCCCGTGCTCGAGCTCGCTCTGGCGGAGATATTGGTGCTGCAGGTCCCAGGCATAGCGCATGGGCGAATGGACATAGCTGATATGGAGCTGATCCGGGCCGGTCAGGACGCCCTTCGCCACCGCGTGGCTGCTCGATATCACGAGATCATATCCCGCGAGATCGAACTGCTCGACGGCAAGCGGCATGAGCGCGAGATATTGGCGAAACATCCGCCGGGCGAAAGGCAGCTTTTGAATGAACGAGGTGCGGACCGGCCGGCCGCTTAGAAATCCGCGGCCATCGGCCGGCAGGAAATCAACGACCGCAAAGATGTCGGCCGCCGGAAAGCAACCGATCAGCTGCTCGAGCACCCGTTCCGACCCGGCATAAGTCTCGAGCCACTCATGGATGATCGCGACCTTCATGGGGCTGCGCGAGCGTCCTCCTGCAGCTCCTCGATTTGGCGCAGGAGCAACCCGGCCGCGTTGTCCCAGGTCAGCGCGCTGGCGCGCGCGCTGCCGCGGGCACGCAGATTTTCGGCGAGCGGCGGCTCGTCGATGACGCGGGCTACGGTCGCGGCAATCTCCAAGGGATCGTCGGGATCGGCGTAGAGCGCCGCGTCGCCGCATATCTCCATCACCGCGCCGGCGCTGGCGGCGACGACCGGGCAGCCGCAGGCCATGGCCTCGATGGGCGGGATGCCGAAGCCCTCATAGCGCGAGGGAAAGACGAAGCAGAGCGCCGCCTCGTACAATGCCCGCAACGCGCCGTCGCTCACCTTGCCGAGATATGTCGCGGGACGCGGCAAGGTCACGGTCCCGCCGTCGTAGACGCCGGCCGCGATGCTACCGGCGATGGCGAGCGCGAGCCCGCGCCGGTCGAGCAGTCGCGCGACCTCGCCGAGCGCGGACAGGTTCTTGTGGGCGACCAAGTTGCCGACGGCGAGCACATAGCCGCGCGGCCGAAGTCCGTGCTGCGCCAGGATGGCGCGGTCGGGCACGACCCGCAGGATATGGTCCGCGCCCTCCGAGAGGACGCCGATCGTCGTCGGCGGAACGTTAAGATGTCGGGCGATTTCGGCGCGCGAGAAGCGCGATACCGTCGCGAGCCGCGCCTGCGAATGTGCGAGCATCCGGTCTAACCCCTGGTGAAACAGGCGGTACGGCAGCGAATAAGCCTCTGGGTGCGCAAATATGCCGGCATCATGTAGCACGACAAGCTGTCGCCCGGCAAATATTGGCGCCGCATTGGCAAGGTTAACCAATATCCCCTGCCGCGCGTAGCGCGGGAGCTCGAGTTGCTCCCAGAAATGCCCGCGCAGGGAGCCAGTTTTTTTGACGCGAATGGCTCGATAAATCGGGACCTGTGGCGCGACACGCGGCAGCAGCAACGTCGGTGGGTCGCCACGGGTGGCATCCCATAAATGATCAAGGGAGGCTGTGATCTCCCGGGCGAACCGCTGCACCCCGGTTACGGCTTGCGACAGGAAGCGGCCGTTTAGATAGATCGCCGGCATCAGTGACGGTCGGTTGGAAATTCCTGATGCTCGACGCCGGCGACGCTGATGTCGCCGAGATCGCCCTGCAAGAGCACCGGCATGGCGCCAGCCGTCACGGCGAGGCGCCAGGTGCCGTGGTCACCCTCTACCCATGAGCGGTTCACCGAGGGGCGCCCGACCTCGTGCATGACGAGGGGCTTCGACGGCTTCCCGTTAAAAAACAGCGACTGTGTCGCCAGATTGAAGCGGGCAAGCGTATTGTCCTTGGTCGTCCACACCGCCCAAAACTCCTCGCCCGCCGCATTGCGAAACCGGAGAAGGTAGTCGTCGCCATCGGTCGTCGCCCGACGCTCGATCAGAGTCGCGTCGGCCAGCGCGGCGGTCACGTCGGCAACCGCATAGTAGTCTGGCTTGGGGGTAAGGTCAGGCCAGACCAGCCCGAAATTGTGCTCATACTGCTTGGGGTCCGATCCGTCGTTGCGGAAATCGTACCACCACATGCCCTTGACGAACGGCATGGTGCGGGCCAGGAGCAGAAGCCTCGCTGAATAAGCGGCCACACCCGTCAGGCTGATGTCGCCGATATTGGACGACCAGCCGATTTCAGTGGCGTAGAGCGGCACTGCCGCGCCGTTGTTGGCACGACGCAAGGCGGCCTCGGCGGCCTGCAGCCGGGCGACGACCGCTTCCGGACCCGCCGCATAAGGATGGATCGAGACCCCATCGGCAAAGCGCAACAGGCCGAGCTCGTCCAGCTTGTGCACATCGCTGTCGCTGCCGCCCCCGAGGACAATGGAGTCTGCCAGCACGGTGATGCCGGGATCGATGCTCTTCAGTGCAGGATAGACCGATTTCAGCAGCCGCGCATAATCCTCCACCGAGCCTGGCGTGGTGCCGCCACCGGAATTGCTCCATTCGTTCCACACCTCATAGCGGTGAACCTTGCCCTGGAAATGCTTGACCACAAATTCGGCAAAACGGGTAAAAGCAGCGATTGCCTCGTTGGAACGGGGCTTGTTGGCGCCATCATAGGCGTTGTTGCCGTAGTCGAAGATCAACAGCGGGTCGATTCCCGCACCCGCCGCCGCATCCACATAGTGATCCCAACCAGCCGGCATGGCGAACTGGCCACGTTTTGGCTCGATCGCCTGCCAGCCCATGTCATCTCGTATCGACAGAATGCCGGCCTGCGCGGCGAGCAGAAAGCTGCCTTCGGGGTCTGGGGCGCCTTGCGCGAAATGCGTAGCCACGCCGGTGATAAAGCGCTCCGGTGGCTGCTGAGCGGCAATCGGAGGAGCTGCGGTGCAGGCGAGAAGCGCCAAGCCGAGGCATAGCACTCGTCCTGCCCGACTAGTTCTTGTCGGTGCTTCCTGTCGCGTGACGAGTTTGGGCTTCATCGAGCGTTCCTTGGCAAGCCGGCCGGTGCGGCGGCAGGCCATTCGGGTGCGACGATCGGTGCGGTGGCTCGTGCGCGAGCGTCGAGGCAAATGCGAGCGGCGCAACCGATCATGATCGCAAGCCTCGCATAGAACTCCATCTCGTTGATCGTGGGGGCCGATAGGCACGCCGCTAACAGCGTCCCCAGGATGGATCCCGTCATGGCTTCCATGGCGGTTCGAGCCTCGCCCGAAGGGGCGAGCTTGCGCGCGCGGGCGACCAGGCCGGTCGCACGGATAGCGAACCAGACCAGCAGCCCCGCACCGAGCAGCCCGCTATTTCCGATAACGCCGGGGACCAGGCTCGAGCTGCGCACGCTGCCCCACCCGGCGCCGAGTCCGTAGCTCGGCACCAACAGGCCGATACTGTCGCTGTCCTTCGTCGTCCGATCGTCGTAGGAGCCGCTCTCGCTCTTGTTCAGCGTTGCCTCGACGACCGTATTCACCGACGCCTCGACGCGAGCCTCGATGGATGGGACAGCGACAGCAGAAACAACAAAGAGCATAAGCGCGCCGCCCAGTATGGCACACAGGCCAAGGCCAATCGCCTGCAGCTCTCGCGTCGTGGCGGATCGCAAGAGAATTGCCGGGACGAAAACGGCAATAATGATGATCCCCGTCGTCGAGGTGGAAAGCCACATGGCGCCGATCGACAGAAACAGCAGCAGGCGGACCCAGAAACCGCCGCTGCCACGCAGCAACATCCATAGACAGCCAAAGACAATGCCGGAAAGGAAGGTCGAGAGCTGGGCGGGCTCGGTGAACGGTCCGTTGATGCGGTTCACCTCGCCAAAGGCCTGATCCGTGAGGATCGCCCAGCGCGGGTTGGAATAGAGGAAGTCTGAGGGATAATAGAGGCCGGTGAGCTTGTTGGCGAACTGCCACAGGCACAACCCCACCACTATATAGCCGGTCATCAGATAGGCGCGAACGAAGAGCATATGGCGCGTGCCAGGGCGACTGAGATAGAGCGCGGCGAGCAACAGGAAGGCCGTGTTCACCACCACGTACAGGCCCTGCGTGATATTGCCGGAGTTCGGTTGCAGCGGAACGGCAAGGTTCAGGAATCCGGCACTCTGAGGCCAAACCTTAAATTGGCCGGCAAAGAGCCGGGGAAGTATCACCGCGCCGACAAGGGCACAGGCCGCGAACAGCAGCATCGGCAGAACCACCCGCACGACTTGCCGTTCGCCCTCCTGCTGCCTCCGACCGAAATAGTCCAGCGTGGTTGCGCCAATGAACAGCAATCCCGGGAGAAATCCGGATTGCAGACCGAAAGGCTCGCCGCCGAAATTTAGGATGACCGGGGCCGCGGCGCCGAAGGCCGAGGCGAGCAGGGTGAGGCGGAGCAGCGCGCCTGGCCGCAGAAAAAAAACCAGACAGAGCGGCATCAAGACGAAACCGAAGGCGGTCACCTGCACGGATTGCCTCCGTCGCCAGTCGCGGAGCGGCGCCCACGCTCATCTTGCAAAGACGCGAAACGGCCGCGCGAGAGCGGATTTCTACCGTGTCGGGAAGGCGTTAACCGTCTTGGCGAAGCTTTATGACGCCTTGAGCAGTGATCAACGGCCATGCTCATCTGGTGACGCTATCCCGCAACTATTGCGCCCGTGAGATTAGCATATCGCGGCTACTTCATTGTAGACGTTTGACCTGGCCACGTGCTGCTGACGATGCCTCAGCGGCAGAAGGACAAATCCAAAGGCGGTCAACGCCACGGCTTGCCTTGATCGCCGCCAAATATAGGGGCGTCGGTGCATGCCCCAACTACCATAGTTGGATCACGATGCAATTTCCTGCGTCAGAGCGAGGACGCGGTACCGATCTCAAAACTTTAACCAATTAACGCTCTTAAGCAGTCCGCCAAGGCCGTCACCGGCCTCTTTCCGCTGCGCGCAACTATTTGTCAAAGCCTCCGTTGCCAGGAGCCCAATTTGCGGGTAGAAGAACACCCGAATCAGGGGGCCTGAGCCTCGCCAATGGATCAAATTGCCGACAATTCTGCAAGAGTAATTGCGCATATCGATAGCGCGTCGGCCCTTTTGCAGGCGACTGCCAAAAGCGGCGTCGCGCCGGCCGTCGAAGAAGCCGCTCATCGCATTGCCAGAGCCTTGTCGCGCAACCTTCCTTTGCTGGTCTGTGGCAATGGCGGCTCGGCCGCGGATTCCTCGCATATCGCCGGAGAGCTCGTCGGTCGGTTCTTGCGCGAAAGGCGGGCATTGAAGTGCATTTCTCTTGCCGCTAACACCGCTGTGTTGACCGCCTGGGGCAATGACTACAGCTACGACACCGTCTTCGCGCGCCAGGTCGAGGCGCTGGGCGAGGCTGGCGGCGTATTGTGGGGCATCAGCACCTCGGGCAATTCTCGCAATGTCGTCGAAGCCTTCAAGGTGGCGCGCAGCAAGGGAATGCTCACGATCGCGCTGACGGGAAAGGGCGGCGGAAAGCTCGCGGCCCTGGCCGACATCCTGATCGACGTGCCGTCAACGCGGACGCCCGACATCCAGCAAGTTCATCTGGTTCTTTACCATTACATCTGCGAGCGGGTTGAGGAGCTGTGTGTCGATATCGACGCTGTGCACCCTACCTGATCCTTTTTCATTCCACAGAATAGAGAGTTCTTCATGGTCTCGAACATTCTCGTCACCGGCGGCGCCGGATATATTGGATCGGTGCTGGTTCGCCTGCTCCTCAACAAAGGCTACGCCGTAACGGTGCTCGATACCTTCGCGAGCGGCGGCACTGAACTGGCAGAATGCTGCGCAAACGAGAAATTCCAGGCGGTTCGCGGCGATGCGCGCAACCGCGCGACCCTCAAGCCGCTGCTGGCCAAGGCCGATATCGTGCTCCCGCTCGCGGCGATCGTGGGCGCGCCGGCCTGTGCCCGCGACGCGATCGGCGCCGAATCCATCAACCGCGACGCCATTGTGACGCTGCTGAGCGAATTGAGCCAAGACCAGCGGCTCGTCTATCCGACCTCGAATAGCGGTTATGGTATCGGCGAGAAGGACAAATACTGCACCGAGGAATCCCCACTGCGTCCGATATCGCTCTATGGCAATACCAAAGTAGATGCGGAGAAGGCCGTGCTCGACAAGGGCAACGGCGTGACATTGCGTCTGGCCACGGTATTCGGAATGTCGCCGCGAATGCGGATCGATCTTCTCGTCAACGACTTCACCTATCGCGCCATGACGGACGGTGCCGTCGTGATTTTCGAGGGACACTTCAAGCGCAATTACATCCATATACGCGACGTGGCCAAGGCGTTTCTTCATGCGCTCGATCGCTATGACACCATGAACAATCAGCCCTACAATGTCGGGCTGTCGGACGCGAATCTCTCCAAGATCGAGCTTTGCGACCGCATCAAGCAGCAGGTGCCGCGTTTTACCTATCTCGAGGCCCCGATCGGCGAGGACCCGGACAAGCGCGACTATATCGTCTCAAACGCGAAGCTCGAGGCGACGGGCTTCCGTCCCGACTGGTCGCTCGATACCGGTATCACGGAGCTCATCAAGGGATTCACGATGTTGAATAACCGGCGTTTCTCGAACGTATGATGCTTCGCGCCAAGAGGCGGCTGTGACACGCATGGGCTTGACAGCGGTGATCCTGGCCGGGGGCCGGGGAACGCGGCTCGCCGCAGTTTGCGCCAATGTACCCAAGCCGATGCTGCCTGTCCTCGGCCGTCCCTTCCTCCATTGGGTTTCGGCGTGGCTGATCGATCAGGGCGTGCGCGACCTCGTCTTTGCTGCGGGTCATCTCGGGGAGCAGATTGAGCAATGGCTCGTCGGCTTGCCTCCGGAGCCGGGCTTGCGCCTGCGCTGCCGGCGCGAGACGGCGGCGCTCGGAACCGGCGGCGCCGCGCGGAATTGCCTCGACCTCTGCGGTCCGGAGCTCATGGTGCTGAACGGCGATTCGCTGTTGCTATCCGATCTCGCACCAGCGCTGACGCGGTTCGAGGACAGGTCGCTCGATGGCGTTTTGATTGCCACGCGGTCCGAGGATAGTGCCCGCTACGGGTCGCTCGTCCTCGGCCCCGACGGTTTGCTTGCCGAGTTCGCCGAGAAAGGCGGGCGCAAAGGGCTCATCAACGGTGGGATCTATATTTTCCGACGACATCTGCTGGAGAGCCTTCCCGCCGACAGGCCGCTCAGCATGGAATATGACGTGATCCCCGGCGCCTTGCGCTCGGGCGCGCGCCTCGACGTCGTCACGGTCGACGCGCCTTTCATCGATATCGGCACACCGGAGACGCTGGCGCTTGCGGAGGCCTTCATTGCGCGGCACCGGCGGTATTTTCCGTCGTTTCTTGCCGAAGAAGCGGCGGCTTCTGGCGCGACGGAGAGCGGGCGCTGAGCGAAGCTGCGACGGTATTGCCGGTCTGCCGCGTCGGCGGCGGCAAAGGATTCGAGAAGTTCTCGAATTTGGAAAATTAAGCGGACGTCACCCGCTCAACGTAGCCCGAACGAGCACGCCGGATTTTCAGCCGACAAGCGAAGAGCCTTCCGGCTGTTTACCCGCCCATGACGTCAGGAATGTCTCCACTTCCGTCTGCGTATCGGGAAGCGCGTGACCGACGAGGCGTTCCAGCTTTTCGAGCGACAGCTCGTAACGCACGGTCGGCGCGGCGGCCCGAAAAACGGATGGAGATTTGAGACGTTGGTGGAGCGTGCCGAGCCGGATCATGCCGCGGGCGCCGAGATTGACCACTTCATTTGCAACCTCCCGTTCAACAAGCTGCCATACCAGCCGGGCGCCGTGGTCAGTCGAAATGAACTGCAGCTCCGATTCAGGTGACAGCCAAACCTGTCCGCCGGTCAACATGTCGTAGATCGCGTTTTTCTTGAGACCGGGTCCGACGAAGCCTCCCATGCGCATCACTAGCCATCGTTGATGAACACCACGCACATAGGTCTCGGCCAATAGTTTGTGAAATCCGTATCGGCTTGTCTGAGCTGCGCCGATCTGTCGCTCCTCGTGTGTCATCTCGGCCCGAGTCTGATCAGGGTAAACATCGCCCGAGGATAGGAAAACATAGGTGCCGCAGCGGATCGAGGTAATCGAATCCGCGACGCTTCGCACCGTCTGATCGAAATCAGTCAGGGGCTCTCGATCGGAAAGATATTTTTTCGAGTTGCCATTGGCATTGATAATCACGTCGCAGCTCGTCCCGCGAAAGCTGTCGAAATTATCGCGGGTGAGGACGCGATGCTCGAGACCCAAGGATTGAAATAACCGGACATAGGCGGAGCCGACAAAGCCTTTGCCGCCGATGACGTAGATCATAGTCTGAGCCCGTCTCCGCTTGTGGAATATTGAGCGGTGAACCAGGCGATGGTCCGCTGCAATCCCTCGCGAAGCGATGTCTTGCAAGCAAGACCCAGGCTATTCAACCGTTCGACGGCAAAGATCTTGACCATTTGGCCTTCAGGCTTGCTGGTGTCCCAATCGATATCACTTGAAAAGCCGGTGAGCTCGGCGATCGTCTCCGCCAAATCCCGGATCGAGGTTGTTGTGCCGGTCGAGATGTTGATCGGTCCAACCTCGTCATATTGTTCGATAAAAAACGGAATGCAGCGCGCCACGTCCGCGGCGTAGACGAAGTCCCGGCACGGCTTTCCCGTACCCCACATCGTCACCGACTGGGCCTCCTTGAGTCGAGCTTCGTAATAGCGCCGGATCATCGCGGGGACGACATGGCTCGCCAATGGATTGAAGTTGTCATATTCACCATACATGTTGCCCGGAATGATCACCGTGGCATTGAGACCATACTGCTGTCGATAGGAACGGGCCGCCACCAAGCTCATCATCTTCGCCGTCGAATAGCCTGCACTCTCGTTCTGCGGATAGCCGCAAAAGAGTTGGCTCTCGTCGATCGGACTGGAAGCCTTGGCGGGATAGGAGCAGCCGCCCATTGGGTATACTAGTTTCTTTACGTTGTGGCGGGCCGCAGCGTCGAAGACGAGCGCTGTCAATACGGTATTGCGAAAGTAGAAATCGGCGGGATATGTCCGATTGGCGCCGATACCGCCCGAATATGCGGCAAAATGCACCACCACATCCGGACGGATATCATCGAACATACGCTCGACCGCGGCGGCGTCCATCAGGTTATAATCTTTGGAGCTGACGCCTGTTACGTTGGCCTCGCCATAATGCTCATTGAGCACCGGGCGCGTGTGCCGACCGAGGAAACCGCTCGCGCCGGTCAGAAGGATTTTTCGATTCAAGGGAATCCCAGGATTGCGAAATGGCGGTTAAGGTAAATGTGAACCCCGTTGAGCTTTAGTTCGAAGTTTTGACATCAAAGTCGATTTACAATATATCATATATCCGTTGTTGCCAAGCATCCAGGACCTGCGTCAGAGCAAGGCTGCTTATCAAATAGGCGTCGAAAGTACATGATCGTCATGACGCGCACCCCGCTCCGAGTCAGCCTCTTCGGCGGGGGCACCGATTATCCCGCCTATTTTCGCCGCATGCCGGGTTCGGTCATCGGTTTCGCCATCAATAAGTACATCCATATCAGCGCGTTGTCGCTGGGGGCCTTCGTCGATTATCGATATCGGCTCAGCTATTCGCGCGTCGAAATGGTGGATGAAATCGGCAGCTTCCAGCACCCCGTCGTCAGAACCCTGCTGCGGCATTATCAGTATGACAAGCCTACCGATTTCTCCGTTCAGGCTGACATGCCTGCTTCGGCAGGCTTGGGCAGCTCGTCATCCTTCACCGTCGGCTTCATCCATCTTCTGTCGACCCTGATGGGGCGCCCGCGACTTCGAATGGAAATGGCGCGCGAAGCTATTCACGCCGAACAAGTTCTGTTGGGCGAAAATGTCGGTGTCCAGGATCAGCTCCATGCAACCTTTGGCAGCATCAATCGCTTCAACTTTTCGGGCGACGATTATTCGATCGCGCCCATCAACATCTCCGGTGCCGCGCTCAAGAGCCTTACCGACTGGATGATCCTGATCTACACCGGGATTAAACGGCATGCGAGCGAGGTCGTAAAAGAGCAGATCGCGAAGACGGCGGCCTCCAAGGTCGACAAGGAGTTGTCGTCGCTCATTGCCCTGGTGGACGAGGCGCACAAGGTTCTCGAGAACAAAAATAATGCGACTCCGGCAATCGAAATTGCGCGGATTCTCGAGGAGTCGTGGCAGCTCAAGAAGCGGCTCTCTTCGGGTGTAACGATGCCTGAAATCGAGGAGCTTTACGATCTCTGTCGCTCGAATGGCGGATTGGGTGGCAAGCTCTGCGGCGCCGGCGGCGGCGGATTTTTATTGATAGTCGTCCCGCCGGAAAAGCGAGCCCATCTGGTCAACACCGTGGGTGCGCGGCGCTGCGTCGAGTTTGAAGTCGACCTCAATGGAACAACACTGATCGGAGCCGCACCCGCGGAAAGTTTCTCCGATACTTTCCGTCAGGGCGATCTCAGATGATTGGCTTCGTGCGCTGACATCCGCCTCGAAGCGGGACGAGGTCGGAAAGATGATGGGAGAGCACGTCGGCGAGCTCACTATCTTGCCGGCGAAATTTTTAGGTGGGAAGGGTCACTATGGCGAAATCGAAGACCATGATCACCATGCCGGGTGCGCTTTCTATGGACACGTCTATTGCGCCGCTGGAAGATGAGCGCCGTCCTGTCCATGAAGGGGGCCGTGCAATTGCCGACCAATCGCCCGGCATGATCCCTCGGGAGAGGCCCGACACTCACCGGACCATCTGGAATTTTGATCAGACCTTAGCCGATTGGCGCGGCCATCATTTCCCTTATGCTTGCTCGCTGTCTGACGCTTGCGCGCGGCGAGGCTGGCATATGCACAGCATCGCTAACCAGGCGCTCGCCGGCGGCATCGAGCAGCGCATCGCGGTCGAGCGATTCTTTTCCGAGACTATCCACGAGGGTAAGTTCGGCGGATCTCTGCTTGCGAGATTTCTCGAATACCTGCGCCGGAATTTGGCGCTATTCCGAAAGCTAAGCTCGTTCGATACGAACTCATTCCGAGCCCGCGATATCGCTTTATTTCATACCCTAAGCCATAACGAGCTGGCCGCCGTTCGGATTTGGCATCGTCTGATTCCGGAGAAGCGCAGGCCACACCTCGTTGTGTTGTTGCGTTACACCAGTCGCACGATCGACGCGGCAGGCCGGCTGCTGTGGCGACCAAAAGCGTGGTATTACTGGTTGGGTCTGCTTTTATATCGGAACGCAAAAGGCGTCTCGCTTACCACGGATAGTGCTGTATTGGCCGAGGAATTCGCCGAACTCGCCGGCGGTGCCCCCGTTTCCGTATTGCCCATCCCGCACATTCCGGTTTCACACGAGGAACCGGATCTTTCCGCAAACAGCGAGTCACCTGGGCAAATTCGAATTGTGGTGCTCGGGGACGCACGTCAGGAAAAAGGCTTTCCGCTGATCGCCGAAGTCGCTCCTGACCTTGCTGCCAAGCACGCGGACATACGTTTTGTCATACAATGCAATCATGGTGTGGGAGAGGGACCCTGGGTGCATGATGCCATCCGGACCTTATCCAGCTCGGGTGAGCGGATCGAGTTGATCAGGGAAGCCCTCGATGAGGAGAAATACGATCAGCTCCTGAGGTCAGCGAATCTGGTGTTGCTGCCCTATGATCCCGGAAATTACCTTGGCCGAACATCCGGCATCTTCGCCGAGGCCCTGGCGCTCGGCATACCCGTCGTCGCTACACAAGGCACCTGGATGGCACACGAGCTAAGGCAGTTGGGCCTTGGTAATCTCATTATGGAAACGTGGAGTGCAGCCGGCTTGCGAGCCGCGATTGAACGTTTCCTCACCTATCGGGAGGAGCAACGGTCCGATTTGGCGAAAGCCGTTTCCCGGTGGCGGGATTTCCACTCGGCAGATCGGTATCTCGATATCCTCGATCGCTTGGTGGCTGACACGTGAAATCTATTCGTTACATCAAATCGAGTTGGACCGGCTACGACGATCATCGCAACGAAGTTACTTTATTGTACTCAATGCTCAACGAGCCCCGAGGCACGGTGATTGAACCCTGGCCGGTGGTCTGTCGAAAAAGCCACCCCGGTTCCACGGCGGTCTCTACGTCAAATGAAAGCGCGGACTCTACGCTGTCAAAGGACGAAATACCTGACAGCGCCAAATTCAGATCTAAGTGATAATGTCCGATGGCCAGAGGCGGTAGATCAACGAAGATCTTGACCGCGTAAAGCCCGCCCGTAACGGATAAGTCATGTCCAAATCCGAGACTGGAAGGACAAAAAAGAATCGGGTAATTGTTCTGGTCGCGCAGCACAAACTCCACGGCCATTCGTTGTTGGCTGGAACCGCGGATTTGCATCGCGATTATCAGGGATTGAGTGGGATCAATTTTGTTGGTCTCGAAGCCCCTTTGTTCAAGCCACGCTTCTTCCACATACCATTCTTGCGCCGGTGCCTTGTCTGCCCGGCGATAGTGCGAGCGCTCACCCTGTGATATCTCACGTCTGTAGCGCTCGACGCATTCGGCAACGTCTCCCTTAAATTCGATATTGCCCGCCTTCAACAACACGCCCGTTTTGCAAAGGTTTCGCACGGCATCCAGATTATGACTTACGAACAGTACCGTGCGACCGCCTTGAGCGATATCGCCCATTTTACCCAGGCATTTGTTCTGGAATTCGGAATCGCCGACCGCCAAGACTTCATCGACGATAAGCACTTCCGGCTCCAGATGCGCGGCGACCGAGAAGGCAAGCCGCATATACATGCCGGATGAGTAGCGTTTCATCGGCGTGTCGAGAAATCTCTCCACCTCGGCGAAAGCGACGATCTCATCGAACTTTTTCCGAATCTCACGCTGCGTCATTCCGAGGATGGCGCCATTGAGGTAGATGTTTTCGCGCCCGCTCAGCTCGGGATGGAAACCCGTTCCCACTTCGAGAAGGCTTGACACATGCCCCCGGAGCGTGATTCGCCCCTCGGTTGGCTCCGTGATGCGGCTCAGGATTTTGAGAAGCGTGCTCTTGCCGGCGCCGTTTCGCCCGATGATGCCGAGAATATCGCCCTCCTCGACGTCGAAGCTCACATTCCTGAGCGCCCAGAATTCCTCCACCTCGTCGCCCTGGACCACCTGTTTGCCACGAACCAGGTCGATGGCCTTGCGGGCGAAGTTGCGGCCTTCGCGCACGATCACGTCACGCAGCGCCGCATAGCGCTCACGTTCGGCGGAGCGATGACCGATCCAGTAACGTTTCGACAGATTTTCGACGCTGATGATTGGCTCAGACATTATAGATCAACATCATTCTCAGATCAGATCGGCGAAGCTTTTTTCCGTTCTCCGGAAGCGGCGAATGCCCAACCACAGGCAGAGCAAGGCCACGGCAATGCTCGATACGAAACCCGGCATGTAAAGCGGGCTCTGGCCGGCCAGGAGGCACCAACGGAAACCGTCGATCACGCCCACCATGGGGTTGAGGGAATAGATCAATCGCCACTGCGCCGGGATCACGCTCGAGCTGAAGCCGACCGGAGAGACATAGAGGCCGAACTGGATGATGAAGGGGATGATGTAACGGAAGTCCCGGTATTTCACGTTGACCGCGGCGATCCACAAGGCCGGCCCAATGCTGGCGAGAAACGCCATCAGAACGAATACCGGCAAAAACAGCAGCTGCCAACCAGGCACGAAGCGGTACCAGACCATCAACGCGGCGAGAATGAGAAAGCCGATAAGCAGGTCCACAATCGCCACGACGATCGTCGCCGTCGGAATGATCAGCCGTGGAAAATAGACCTTGCTGATGAGATTGGCGCTCCCGATCAAGCTGCTGGACGCCTCGCTCAGCCCGTTGGAAAAGAACGTCCACGGCAACATGCCGGCAAACACGAGCAGGGGATAGGGTGACGAGCCGTCCGAAGGCAGTTTGGCAATGCGTCCGAAGATGATGGTAAAGACCAACATCGTCAGGAGCGGGCGGATGACCGCCCACAGCGTGCCGATCGTCGTCTGCTTGTAGCGAACGGCCAGATCGCGCCACGCCAGAACCCGGAAAAGTTCCCGATACCGCCACAGGTCGAGCCAGTAGTGCCGCTCGGCCTTGCCCGGTTCAATGACGAGGACTTGCATATTCTGTAGGGTTCACCGATGTCATGCGCTAAACGTAAATACCATCGCCGCCCCGCCGATGACAAGAGCACCTCGCTGCGAAATTTATACTGGATGAAGGTAAGATAGCCAAGCATAATGCGTGGACACGGGGAGGCCGTCCTAGTAAGCTTCGCGCTCGGGACAGAGTCCAAAGGGGCGCAAGTTCCCGCCATCAATAGATGACGAGACGAAACGGAGAAAGAATTTTGACCGCACGCGCGGTGCCGGGCGCCGGCACGCCAGCCTCTGCCAACGAGCCAATAGCGGTTGCTGCTAGGTTGCGCGCCGGCTTTTACGTGCCGGAAATTGATGGCCTGCGAGCTATAGCGGTTGGTACAGTGATGCTTTACCACCTCGGCGCATCGTTCATGCCAGGTGGGTTCGCCGGGGTTGACGTGTTCTTCGTCATTTCGGGGTATGTGGTTAGCGCCTCGCTTGCACGCGACGCGGACCGATCCTTCTTGGCCATGCTTCAGCGCTTTTATGCCCGACGGATCGTTCGGATCGTTCCGGCATTGCTGGCCTGCCTGCTGGTTACCACTGCGGCAACCATTCTGTTCATTCCTCGTGCGTGGCTGAGCGATACCATCCAGAAAACCGGCCTCTATGCCTTCTTTGGCGCAAGTAACTTTGCGTTGCTCCGCGCAGATTCCTACTTTTCGCCTCGCCTCGAATTCAATCCCTTCACCCATACGTGGTCATTGGCAGTCGAAGAGCAGTTTTATCTGTTTTTTCCTTTGATCTTCTTTATCTGGAACAGATTTAGAGACGGCAAAGGTTTAATCCCGCTTGCGGCTAAGGCATTACTCCCGGCGTTATCTCTTCTTTCCTTCATTTTTCTCTGGTGGATCAACGGGGTCAACCAAGCGGCAGGCTTTTATCTTTTGCCGAGTCGTTTCTGGGAACTGGGGATTGGAGCCTTCCTCTTTCAGCTCCAATGCGGCGGCATGTCGCGCGCTGCTTTTGCGACCCGAGCACAGCTTGCCTTGGCATTGGGAGCAGCCCTCGTGCTCGTAGCAGCGCTATTCTCCGATTTGCGGGCGTTTCCGTTTCCCTGGGCCGTGCCGGCAGTTATCGGTGCGCTTCTGATCATCGCGGTGGTCTCAATCGGGGAACCATTGCCCTCGCCGGTGGCGCGACTTCTGCGGAGCCCGCCGATGATCTTCATCGGCAAGCTTTCCTATCCGCTCTATTTGTGGCATTGGCCCGTCTTCACGCTCTTCCGCTGGACCGTGGGCTTGCAAGGAGCGGCCTCCATGGCCACGGCCGTGGGCTTATCATTCCTTTTCGCGCATCTTTCCTACACCCTGCTAGAGCGCCCCATCCGCCGCGGGAGCTGGGCTCGTGCGCAACGGAAATCCTTGATTATCGCGGGGGGAGTGGCTGCCATCGTTCTCAGTTGCGGAACTGCCCGGCTGGCTTTCACGAACCAATCTCGATTGAGCATGAGTGTGGTCATGCGAGACGAGGTGAATTGGTATCCACAAGCCATCCCGTACCAAGGGAACACCGATGGATGCACCCTTCAATGGACCTTCGAGGCTATTGAAGGGGCTTCTGTCAGCATTGCGCGCCGCCACTGCGCCGAGCCAATGCCACCGTCGCCGCGATTGTTCGTGGTCGGTGATTCGCATGCCGGCGCTTATGCTGGAATGTTTTCGCTCCTGGCGGGCCAACATGGCGTTGAAGTGCAGATCTATTCTCGGGGGGGATGCTCCTTCGCGGATCTACTTCGCCCTAGCGCACCGGATTGCGCAACCTTTGTACGGGCGAGCGCCGAGGATATTGGTCGGAGAGCGGTGCCGGGCGATGTGGTGTTCCTCGCTTCGCTCAGAATGAATCGATTGGGTGATGAGTGGGGCCAGTTCACTGCTGCGGAGATCTCCGAAGCGACGGTCAGTGCGCACGCCGCTGCCGAGCGGCACCTAGCCTATAGTGAGGCCGTCGACCTCATTGGGGCGTTCAGTAAGAAGAACTTAGTTATAATCATAGACGCTCCTAAACCTGTTTTCAAGGAGCCCGCGTTCCGTTGTTCCGATTGGTTCAACTCAGGCAATCCCACGTGCCAAGCCGGGCTTACGGTCGGGCGCGAAGAGTTGCTCGAGTTTCGAAAGCCGGTCATGGAATCGCTGACTGCGCTCGCCTCCGTATATCCCGATCTGGTCATATGGGATCCATTTCCGGCGCTTTGTCCCCAGAACCCCTGCCGGTCCGTTACCGAGGCCGGGCCGCTGTTCTTCGACGGCGATCACCTAAGCAATCTTGGCAATCAGCTGCTGTATCCGCACTTTTTGTCGGTTCTTCAGAAAGTCTGGGCTGCCGAATCGCATAAAGAACTCTCGGGCCGTCGATGATTTAACGGCCTTGAACAGTCGCAATCTCCGGCTTTGACACCTTGGCTGTCGCCTGTGCCAACCACTCCGAGAGCTGCCGGTAGGTTGCCTCATAAGAGAAGCAATTCCGAAAGACGGCATCGGCGCCGCGAGACTTCTCATGTCGTATGTCGGCGTTGGTCAAGAGCGTTATGACCGCCTCCGCGAAATCATCGGGATCGTCCGTGACGAAAGCCGCCGACTCGAGTTGCTCCCTGTCCGCCGGGTCGACGCCGATGGATGTCGTTACCAAGGGCCGCCCATAGGACATCGCCTCGGCAACTTTGACCTTTACGCCTGACGTCCCTTCGTCCAGCGGCGCGATCACAAGTTGGGCGCGCCTATATTCGGCTGCCAAATCTGGAACCGGGCCGACGCACATGACCGACGGATCTTGCCCAGCCTCGACGGTGAAAGCGGCTTTGCCGACGATCCGTAATTCTGCGCCGGGACACGACGTATGCACCGCCGGCCAAATACGGGATAAAAACCATGAGATCGCCGAGCGGTTCGGGCCGGTGGCGTTTCCCACGAACAGCACGACGGGTTCTTCGCTTTGGGGAAAGATTACCTGGCCGGGGAAGCCCATCCCGACGAGAATTGTTTCCTTAATATTAAGCTGCCGGGACGCATAGGCGAGCTCATCGGCATTATTGAAGCCGGTCAGATCGGCGCAGGAAAGTGACGCGGCCAGTCTGGTTTCCGCGGCGGACAATTCCCCGCGATTGTCTGCTGGCGAAGCTTCCCCGTCTTGGCTCGGTGCGGCGAAGGCGGTTCTCAGCCAACGGCCAGGACCCGGAATAGGACCGGGCAAGGCAAGCATCTTCGCATCGATATCGACCAGGTGTGGCGCGTAGTGTATCGCACCGAAACAGAGAATGACGGCGCCAGGCCGCAGCCGCTGCAGTTGCTCCAACACCCAGGAAGCTTCCTGAAGCACCCCGTTATCGAGGCGTGTTTCCCCGGCATCTACGCGCAATCCCAGCGCTCGCCGGGACCGGATCGCGAGGGTCTTGATTTGCGCCGGATCTAAATTGAGGAACGTCCGCTTTCCCAGGCGGACGGCTTTTCTCGCGCGCCACGACGCGAAGCGCTCGACGGGGAAGACGCTTTTGTATATCGGGCTCGTTCTGCCGCGCGTGAGGTCGGCGGTCAGGCCGTGAACGCTGTGGCCGGACTGTTGAAGATATTGCGCGATGGATTGAATATAAGTCCCGTCGCCGCCGAATGCCGCGTCATAGGGGAAATTCTGAACGAGCGCAACGCTGGCCATTGTTTCACGTCAGGCGAAGACGGCCTTCACGAACTTGAAGCGGAATGCTTCCGTGCGCGCCTGACTCGCCTTGCGACCGTCGACTTTCATCGCTTGAACTTTACCATGCCCGCTCGCGACAATCAAAATATTGTCGCCCACTCACTACATTACTATTAAGGCTCGACGTAGATCGGGCAAAATCATTTGTGATGGGTGTTGTTCTTCCGCTAGGCTCTCGTTCGGGCAATCGATTCTGTTCAAGCGAACGTCAATCCTAACCAGGCTAGGCTTGCCCGTCACGACCGCGTACATGGCATGGAGCCGACCCAAGCTGCCGGGTATCGGCATGTCGGTTCGAATAACATAGCGTCGAGACCAATAAGGATCGTCTCGCTCCCATGCACTTACCCAGGCTTTGTCATGAGCGGTAAACGTCGGCCGGTGGCGGGGGACCAGCGTCGTGCCTCGTGGCCCATCCGGGTGCTGTCCATGCCGGGGCGGGGACACACCATCCCCTATGTCGACGCGTTCTGCGACGGGCTGGACGAGGCCGGGATGGAAGTCGTGGGGGTGCGTTCGCGGGCGGCGAAGATGTTCCGGTTCGATATCCTCCACCTCCATTTTCCCGAGCATTACGTCACGGAGCGTTCCGCCCGATCTGCCGTGCTCAATGCGACGGCACTGCTTATCTGTGCGCTGATCACGAAGCTGCTGGGAAAGACGATCGTCTGGACGGTGCACGACGTGCTGCCGAGCCGCCAGCGTCACAGATGGTTGTTGTGGCCATATTTATGGTGCATGCGCGCGCTCACGGACGCCTATGTGTTCATGAGCCGGACGTCCGAATCGCAATTCTTCGCGGCGTTTCGGCGGCCAAAGCGGGTGGTGATATCGCATGTGCCGCATGGCTCGTTTGAGATCCCGAGCATGTCTCGGGCGCAACGGGACGAATTGCGTGGGGATCTGACCGGCGGCGCCGACTGCCTGCTGGTCGGCTTCATCGGCGAGATCAAGCCCTATAAGAACATCGGAGCGCTGGCGCAGCTCCCGCCCGAGGATCCGACGGGACGACCGATCAAATTCCTTATCGCCGGCCTTCCTCACCACGCCTACGATGCGGCGATCATCGAAGCCTCGCTCGCCAGGATAGCGCCCGAGCGAATCATACGTTTGGCGGAGCGTCCCTCCGACCGACGAATAGCCGAGCTGAACCAGATCGTCGACCTTGTGCTTCTGCCTTATACGGTCGGCTGGAACTCCGGCGGCGCCGTCGTGGCGCTGAGTTGCCATGCCCGCATTTTGTGCTCCGGCTTGCCGATGTTTCGTGAGCTGGCGGAGCGGCCGGGGGCGCCCTGGGTTTACGTATACGATCACGAGGCAGAAAATCCAGCCGCGGAGCTTTGGGCCAGCCTGTCCCGTTTTGCGCAGGACAAGGTAGATGCCGATGCGGTCGGGCGCCTTCAGGCGTTCCTTGCCGATACCAGCTTTCCCGAAGGCACAAAGCGATTCCGTGAACTCTATACGCGCCTGATGACGTCGACGTCAATTTAGAAGGGGAGCATAATAATTGACCCCTTCGCGGCTTCACGCCACGCTTCGCACCGGCCGGACCAACAGATCCACGCCGCGGGCGGTCGTTTCCATAGCGGTATCGGCAGGGCAGCTTGGGAGCGTAACAACAAGCCGAAGGTATGATATAGATAGTCGCCAACCGATTGGTCAAAGATCAATGATGGTTCTGACAGGCGCTGCCAACACACTCGTT
>JBKQTR010000369.1:0-3851 GCA_052143095.1 Allostellaceae bacterium | reverse complement strand
TCAGGCCCTACTCACAGACAAACACTACCCCTGGGGGGTGTATGCGTCAACCGGACAAGCATGGTTGCAACTATGGTAACTCTGGTTACTCTTGCAATACGGTCTTTCGCGTCAGCCGGCATGTCTCTCTGCTGGCGTTGAACGTGACGGCCATTTCCTCGAGTTTCATCCCGCGCAATTGGTCCGGGTCCGTCTTGCGCATTTGTTGAACCACGCGATCGGTCGTGGCCGGTTTAGGGCCGCGCTTTGCGGGCTTCTTTGCCGCAACAGACAGCTTCGCCCCGGCGTATCCGTCGTCGACAGTGTGCGGCGCGGCCGCGGGCGGCATCTCCAACGCCTCGTCGAGCTGCTTGATGCCGGAGGTGACGGGGACCGGCTTTCTGGCCAGCGTCGCCGGCGTCGCCTCGCCGGCTTCGCCCGTGAGATACGCCGCCAGCCCGCGAGGCGCGAGATGGCGTCGCATCGGTTTCGACAAAAGCCATAGAGCGGCAGCGCGCGGATCGATGATCAGCCGCTCGAAATCATCCGGCGCGCGGGGGCTGGCTAGCGGATCGTCACGAAACCACGGCTCGCCTTCCCTGCGCGCGAGTCTGAGCACGCTTAGAAGCGCCAGAGGCATGGCGTCGTAGGCCAGCGCGACCGTCGGGTCCAGCCAGTGTTGGGCCAGTCTATTGATGAAGGCGGCCGCGGATATGCTCTCCGAGAGGAAATCGGCCCAGTACTCGTTTTCATCGGCATAGCCGGCGGTCCGGACGCTGTCTGAAACGCTCTCGTCAATTATCAGGGCGCCGCCGCTCTCGTCGACTCTCATCAGGGTGCGCATCCAGGCGATGCGAGCCTCTGCGAGCGCCTGCATTTCCTTTCTGCTGCGCGGCGGCATGTCCGGCTTGTCACCTTGGCTCATCGCCGAGCCCGCGCCGCTTCGAGGTCCAGGAGATTGTCCGGATTCTCGTCGCGGCCCTCGACGATCGCGGCGAGCCGCGCGCCCCAGCGGTCGAGCGCCTGCCGCTTTTCGGGCAGGTATCCATATTGATCGTAAATTTTGGTCACGCCGCCCTCGGCGTGGTTCAAGACCTTGGAAATAACGGTGCGCTCGACGCGGAGACGCGCCAGATGCGTGGCGCACGTCCGGCGAAGGTCGTGAAGATGCCACTCCGGCAGCTCGGCCTCGTCGCCGGCAATGCGCTTCAGCTCGGCGAGTGCGAGTCCGTCGAGACGACCCTTGAATTTCGACCATCCGCTGATCGGCGCCGTCGCGCGGGTGGCGAAGACATGCTCGCCGATCTTGAACTTGCGCGCGTCGGCGAGGATTGAGAGCGCGAGCGGCGAGAGCGGAACTTCGTGCGCGCGGTCGGCTTTGGTCCGCTCACGTGGCAGAGTCCAGAGCTTCTTTCCTTCGTCCAGCTCGCACCATTCCATATCGCCGACTTCACTGCGGCGCTGCCCTGTCGCGAGCATGAACTGCACGGCGCGGCCGAACGCACCCATGGTGTCGCACGCTCGCCAGATCGCCCTGATCTCGTCGAGATCGGAAAGAACGCGGTCGCGCGCCGTCTCCTTCGTGAAGCGCCTCAGATGCGCGAACGGCGATTCCTTGATCCGCTCGTCGTCTTCGATCCATTGACCGAACTTGCTGAGGTAAGAGCCGATCCGATTCGCATGCGTCGGCGTCTTCTTGGCGATGGCGCGCAACAGGTCGTTGCCGTCGGCGCGCGTGATCTCCGCCAGCGGCCGATCGCCGAGAACGGGAAGGACGTGCTTTTCGATGACGCCCTTGACGACGTCGCCTGTCCGCAGCGTCGCCAGATGCTCCTGGGCAAAGGCGTCGAACGCGGCGCGGAGGGTGTTGGCCTTCCGGCGCTCGCCCTCCCTCCTGGCGGCCTCTGCGGCGTGTCTGGCGGCCTCGGCCCTGTCCTTGGGGTCGACGCCCCTTTTGATGTCCTCCCGCCACTCGCGGGCGATCTCGCGGGCTCTTGCGAGCGGCATGCTCGGGTAATCGCCGATCGCCCGGATCACGGGGCGGCTCGGGTCGTCCGGGTAGCGGGTGACGAGGACGAAGCTCCTGTGCCCCCTGTCCGTGAGGCGGACGCCAAAGCCGGATACCTGGGCGTCCCACTCGATGGGACGCTTGCCCGGAGGGGCGGGCTTTAGCGCCCTGATCCGGCGATCGGTCAAATCTCGCTTCGGCTCTCGCTTCGGCTCTCGCTTCGGCTCCGCCATCGAATGGTCTCCCCGGGATAACGTCGGGATAACACTTTCGGCGCGCTAGGCATCCGGTGTCATCGCGTATTATTTGGGGGCGCTGTGGCGGAAAGGCAACGCCTGCCCTGAAGTTATCCTCAGTCAGACGCTATCGGGCGAACACGCGCGAACACCCGAGACCCTCGACTGTTAATCGAATGGTCGCAGGTTCGAGTCCTGCTCGGGGAGCCACTTCAAGTTATTGATATCATTGACGTACATGACAAGTGTCGGGGTATGCGTTCCTCGAATTTCGCCTCCTCGGGTCACGCTGGGGACACAGATTGCGGCTCGGTGTGGGTCTCACGTTTGATCGTCAAGCACGATTGTAGCGCCTGTAAACCGTCGCAGCAACGCTCGAACATGGAACTCGATTCTGGTTGGCTTCCACTTCCCGATGCCGTCGGACGACTGGTCCCACGAAGCGTCCAACAAAAAGCAACCGGGGACGAGACCCCGCCCTTTCGCGCCCGGCTTCGCTCACGCATGCGATCCCCGAACCCGAACTCCTTGCCCCAACCCGCCACAGGCTCTAGGACCGGCCGCAGAGCCCCGCTGGCTGGACAGCCTGCCAGGGCCGCCCTGAGCCATCGGTGAGGCTCGGGACGCCCGATCAGGGAAATTCCCGCGTCGCCATCCCGGCAAGGCCCACATTTGAGCCGAAGTTCGACGCCCAGTATCCGCCAAGCCAATTCTCAGCTAAACCTTTGCGCTCATGCGCCCCCTGCCGCGTCCGAGCGTTTCGCCCCTCCACAGTTTTGCGAGCCGCCCCGACGTCGTCGCGCGATACGTGTCGTTCGCCGAGACGGTCCGCCAGATCGTCGCGTGGCTCACCGGCCGTCCAAAGCCGACCGCGCGCGAACGCCAGCTTGAAGCCTTGGCCGTCGGGCGCTTGGCCGCTGAGATGGAGGCCGAGGACGAGCGGCCCAAGGGTGAGCGTTGAAGCGATGGGCCGCCAACGCCAGACCCAACCGCAGGTCCCGGCGTCCTTCGTGGCCGAGTGCTTCTCGGTGCGCCAAGACGGGACGCTGATCTGGCGCGAGCGGCCAGCATCGCATTTCCCCGCCCGGCAGGACGACACAGCGCGCTTTAACAACCAGCGCGCAGGCGACCGGCTGAGAAGCGAATTTGCGCCCGAGCAAGGCCGCCGAAAACGCGTTGTGCACGCCTTGCAGCCAGCCGTGTGGCGTGGTGCCTGTCGGTCGGCCGGTGGCCTGCAGGCGTTGCGCGTGGGACAGATGTCGCGCCAGCGCGGCGCGCAGCGATGGCTAGTGGAGACCAAGTATCTTTTCAGAAGACTTGTTTGGCGTAGATTTGGATCGCTATGTATTTGCGCCCGAATCGACGCTTCAAGGACGGCAAAAGGACGGCAAGGAGCACCGCTACTGGAGCATCGTCGAGAGCAAGCGCTGCGCCGGCGGCAAAGTCGTGCAGCGCCAAGTGCTCTATCTCGGCGAAATCAACGACAGCCAGCAGGAAGCCTGCTGCACGAGCTGCCGGAAGACATTCAACCCGCTGACCGGGACGCCGTTGGCCGGCTTGCATCACCAGGATCGCTGGCCTGACCAGGCGCAGGCGCTGATCGCCGGCGAGACGGTCGCGAACAGCAC
>JBKQTR010000368.1:0-2927 GCA_052143095.1 Allostellaceae bacterium | reverse complement strand
CTGGATCTTGCCTTCGGCGCCGCGCTCGCCGAAGCCGCCGGGGACGAGGATGCCGTGCACCGCCTCGAGATGCTGCACCGTGTCACCCTGCTCGAAGATCTCGCTGTCGAGCCAGTCGAGCTTGACCTTCACGTGATTGGCGATGCCGCCATGGCTCAGCGCCTCGGCCAGCGATTTGTAGCTGTCGAGGAGATGCGTGTACTTGCCGACGACGGCGATGGTGACCTCGCCCTCGGGACGGCGGATGCGGGTGACGATCTCCTGCCAGCGGCCGAGATCGGGCTCGGCCTGGGCGATGCCGAAATGGTCGCAGACCTCGTGGTCGAAGCCCTGCAGGTGATAGGCGTTGGGCACGTCGTAGATGGTGTCGACGTCGAGCGCGGGAATGACGCGGCTGTCGCGGACATTGCAGAACAACGCGATCTTCTTGCGCTGGCCTTCGGGGATCGGCCGGTCGGAGCGGCAGAGCAGGATGTCCGGCTGGATGCCGAGGCCGAGCAGCTCCTTCACCGAATGCTGCGTCGGCTTGGTCTTGAGCTCGCCGGCAGACGGGATGTAGGGCACCAGCGTCAGATGCACGAACATGGTGCGCGGGCGGCCGAGCTCGTTGCCGAGCTGGCGGATCGCCTCGAGGAAGGGCAGGCTCTCGATATCGCCGACGGTGCCGCCGATCTCGCACAGCACGAAATCCTCGCTGCCGTCGAGATCGGCCTGGATGAACTCCTTGATGGCGTCGGTGACGTGCGGGATGACCTGCACGGTGGCGCCGAGATACTCGCCGCGCCGCTCGCGGCCGATCACCGTCGAATAGACCCGGCCGGTGGTGACGCTGTCGCTGCGGCGCGCGGCGACGCCGGTGTAGCGCTCGTAATGGCCGAGATCGAGATCGGTCTCGGCGCCGTCATCGGTGACATAGACCTCGCCATGCTGGTAAGGGCTCATCGTCCCGGGATCGACATTGAGATAGGGGTCGAGCTTGCGCAGCCGAACCGTGAAGCCGCGCGCCTGCAACAGAGCGCCGAGCGCCGCCGCCGAAAGACCTTTGCCAAGGGAGGAAACCACGCCGCCGGTAATGAAGATGAACCGCGTCATGGACTTTCAATGTAAGTGACCGGGCGGCGCCATACAACTGAAAGCGTCCGCGCCGGGCGATTCACATTTATGGTTTCGGAATGATCGAAACGACCGCTGCAGGGCGATCCTGCGTCCTTCGACATGGCGCTTCGCGCCAAGCTCAGGATGAGGCTAAGTTGTTCATGGCACAAAGAAAATCTCCTCATCCTGAGCTTGCGCCGAAGGCGCATGTCGAAGGACGCACCTCATCGATCCAGCATTGCTTCGAAACTTCGTTCCAAAATGACAATTGCAGGTCCGCGCCCCGCGGCAGTGGCCGAA
Organism: Allostellaceae bacterium; assembly: GCA_052143095.1. Taxonomy (GTDB): domain Bacteria; phylum Pseudomonadota; class Alphaproteobacteria; order ATCC43930; family CGMCC-115725; genus DAHUYF01. The sequence goes on along the minus strand of JBKQTR010000368.1, from coordinate 1,532 downwards.
TTAGTGGGAATCCGCTGGTGCCTAGCGGGCGGCACCACCGGAAAAGGACACGCGACCACGGCGAGTCGCGACGAGTCGCGGAAAGCGGCTTCTATTTCGCCAGCGGCGCGCCGCTGGGCTCCGGCGCCGCGGGCGCGGGCGCGGGCTGGGCGGGGGACGGCGCCGGCTGGCTCTGGCTCGGCGGCGGCTGGCTGAGCAGCGTATCCGCTGCCGGCTGCCGGTTGCCGGCGAGATAGGCCAACGCCATGCTGGTGAGGAAGAAGCCTGCCGCCAGCACCGCCGTCACCCGCGTCAGCAGATTGGCGGTCGAGCGGCCGCTCATGAAGCCCGACATGCCGCCGCCGCCCATGCCGAGGGCGCCGCCCTCGCTTTTCTGCAGCAGGATGACGCCGATCAGCGCGACGGCGAGCAGGAGATGGATGACGAGAACGACGGTGGTCATGGCGCTCTGGCGGCTGGGCTGGAAGCGCGCTTTCTAGCGCGTCCGCGGGCGGAACGCCAGTCTTCTGGCCTGTTATGCCGCGCTCTCGGCGATCGCCCAGAAATCCGCGGCGGCGAGGCTGGCGCCGCCGACCAGCGCGCCGTCGACCTCGGCGACATGCAGCAGCTCCCGCGCATTGCCGGGCTTGACCGAGCCGCCATAGAGCAGGCGCACCTCCGCCGGCGCGGCGAGGCGGCCGCTCAGCGCGGCGCGCAGATGCGCATGGACGGCGGCGACATCCGCCGGCGTCGGCGTGCGCCCGGTGCCGATCGCCCAGACCGGCTCATAGGCGATCGCCAGCTGCGACGCGCTCATGCCGTCGGGGAGCGAGCCCGCGAGCTGGCGCGCGACCACCTCCAGCGCGCGTCCGGCATCGCGCTCCTCAGCGGTCTCGCCGACGCAGAGGATGGCAACGAGCCCGGCATCGCGCGCCGCCAAAACCTTGGCGCGAATCAGCGCGTCGCTCTCGTGGTGATCGGTGCGGCGCTCGGAATGGCCGAGAATGACATGGCTGCAACCGGCATCGCGCAGCATCGCGGCGCTGATATCGCCGGTATGCGCGCCGTGCGGTCGGCTGTGGCAATCCTGCCCGCCAAGGCCGATGACGCTGCCGGCGACCGCGTCGGCCACCGCCATCAGCAAGGTCGCGGGCGGACAGATCACGAGATCGCAAGGAGGGCGCTGCGCCGCGACGCGGCCGGCGAGATCGCGCGCCAGGGCCAGCCCCTCGGCTTTGAGCCCGTTCATCTTCCAGTTGCCCGCGATCAGCTTGCGCATATCCCCGCTCCTTCCCGGGCGCCTCCTAGACCGTGTCCCAAGCAGCTGGAACACCAATTACAGCGGTCCCCGCGCAAGCGCTACGGCATGTACACTACTCGCAGCTGCTGCGCAGCCCCTCCCCCCTTGAGGGGGAGGGTGCCGGAGGGTCCGAACCGGATAGATGTCTGACAGATTGGACCGGATAGATAGCTGACAGTTTTCCTTATCGGCAAAGGGGGGCTTTGCCGATGCCGTGGAAGGAAAGCTGTGTGATGGACGAGAAGCTTGGGTT
>JBKQTR010000367.1:0-15265 GCA_052143095.1 Allostellaceae bacterium | reverse complement strand
CTGCCCGCGGCGCAGCATCGCGGCATCGGCCGGCAGCTGCTGGGCTTCGCCGAGGCCGAGGCGCGCCGCCTCGGCCTGCCCGCGCTCCGGCTCTTCACCCATGCCCGGATGACCGAAAATCTGCGCTTCTATCCCCGGCTCGGTTACCGGCAGATCGAGCAGCGCATCGAGGACGGCTTCGACCGCGTCCATTTCGAAAAGCGCCTCAGCTGAAGCATCCTATGCGATTCGTATAATGGCTGATCTCTGCGCGGCGGCGGAATTACCCGTTGCGCCGCGCAGGTGGTCGCGCGACGATGGCGGCGAAGAGGCGTCGCCCGTGCGTGACAGTCTCTCGCACGCCGGCAATGACGCCCGCTTTGGACGGGATGGAGGCGTGCATGACCGACAGACCTGCTGGACCGCGCTGCGTCGCCCTGGTCGGGCCTTACCTCTCGGGCAAGACCAGCCTGCTCGAGGCGCTGCTCTTCGCCAGCGGTACGACCCATCGCCGCGGCAGCGCCAAGGAGGGCAACACGGTCGGCGACCACAGCGCCGAGGCCCGCGCGCGGCAGATGTCGACGGAGCTCAACGTCGCCGCCGCCAGCTTCCTCGGGGATCCCTGGATCATCCTCGATTGCCCGGGCTCGGTAGAGCTCGCCTGGGAGGCACAAAACGCCCTCCTGGCCGCCGATGTCGCGGTCGTGGTCTGCGAGCCGGAAACAGAGCGGGTCCTCACCTTGAGCCCGCTCTTCAAATTTCTGGACGACCACCAGATCCCGCACATGGTGTTCATCAACAAGATGGAAACCGCCAGCGCGCGCGTCAGCGAGGTGCTGGCGGCGCTGCAATCGGTGTCGCAGAAGCCGCTGGTGCTGCGCCAGGTGCCGCTGCCCGATCCCGAGGGCAAGGCGATCGGCTATGTCGATCTCGTCAGCGAGCGCGCCTACAAGTACAACCCCGGCCAGGCCTCCGATCTCATCAAGCTGCCCGAGGATGTGCTCGAGGAGGAGCGGGTGACGCGCGCCGGGCTGATCGAGAAGCTCGCCGATTTCGACGACAAGCTGCTGGAGCAGCTGCTCGAGGACGTGCAGCCCTCGAAGGACGAGATCTACCGCCATCTGACGCAGAATTTGAGCAGCGACCGTATCGTGCCGGTCTTCCTCGGCTCGGCGCTGCTCGACCACGGCGTGCGCCGCTTGTGGAAGGCGTTGCGCCACGAGACCCCGGGCGTCGTGCAGGCCGCGGCGCGGCTCGGCCTTTCCACCTCGGGCAAGGAGGTGGTGGCGCAAGTGATCAAGACCTATCACGCGCCGCATTCCGGCAAGCTGTCGCTGGCGCGCATCTGGAGCGGCCAGGTGACCGACGGCATGAGCCTGGGCGGCGTGCGCATCGCCGGCATACTGCGCCTGACCGGCGCGCACCAGGAGAAGCTTGCCGCGGCCCAGGCGGGCGATGTCGTGGCGCTGGCGCGGATGGAAGGCGTTGCCACCGGCGCGGTGCTGGCCAGCGGCACGGCGCCGCAGCTGCCGCGGCCGCCGCTGCCGAAGCCGGTCTATGGCCTGACGCTCACCGCCGAGAAGCGCGCCGACGACGTCAAGCTCACGCCGACCATCGCCAAGCTCATCGAGGAGGACCCGACGCTCTATCTCGAGCAGAATGCCGAGCTGCAGGAAATGGTGCTGTGGGGACAGGGCGACATCCACCTGCAGATCGCCATCGACCGGCTGCGCAACAAGTACAATCTGCCGGTGACGGCGCGCAAGCCGCAATTGCCCTACAAGGAGACGATCCGCAAGGGCACGGCGCAGCATGCGCGCTTCAAGCGCCAGTCCGGCGGCCACGGCCAGTTCGCCGACATCCAGATCGAGGTGAAGCCGCTGCCGCGCGGCACCGGTCATAGCTTCATCGACGCGGTGGTCGGCGGCGCCATCCCGCGCAACTACATCCCCGCGGTCGAGGAAGGCGTCAAGGATTTCCTGCGCCACGGGCCCTTGGGCTTCCCGGTGGTGGACGTGTCGGTGACCCTGACCACGGGCCAGTTCCACGCCGTCGACAGCTCGGACCAGGCGTTCAAGACCTGCGCCCGCATGGCGATGAGCGAGGCCATGCCGAAATGCGAGCCGGTGCTGCTCGAGCCCATACACCATGTTGATATCTCGGTGCCGAACGCCTTCACCTCGCGGGTGCAGCGGGTGATCTCCGGCCGGCGCGGCCAGATCCTGGGCTACGACGCCAAGCCCGGCTGGGACGGCTGGGACGTGGTGGCGGCGCTGCTGCCGCAGGCCGAGCTGCACGATCTCATCGTCGAGCTGCGCTCGGTCACCTTGGGGGTCGGCACCTATACCGAGCGCTTCGACCACTTGCAGGAGCTCACCGGCAAGCTCGCGGAGCGGGCGATGGCCGGGCGCGGCGAGCAGGCGGCGCAGTAACCTTCTCGTTCGACGGGCGAACCTTCAGCTGTGGCCTGCGCCATCGCGCGGGCGTGATTTGCCCCGGCCCCGGGCGAGCGCTATCTGACCCGCCAAGGGCCAGGCGACGAGGAGAGCATCATGGTGATCAAGCGCAAGCGCGGCTGGGAGCTGCGCGAGAGCGAGGCGACCCCCGAGGCGATGTTCCGGGATCGCCGCCGCATCGTGCAGGCCATGGGCATGGGCGCGCTGATCGCCGCCGCGGCGCCGACCGGGGCCGCGCTCGCCGCGGCGCCGGCCGCCGATCCCTCGGCCGGGCTCTATCCGGTGAAGCGCAACGAGCGCTACACGCTCGACCGGCCGGTCACCGACGAGAAGCTCGCCACCACCTACAACAACTTCTACGAATACGGCTCGCAAAAGACCATCGCCGAGGACGCGCAGCAATTGCCGATTCGGCCGTGGAGCGTGACCATCGACGGCATGGTCGAGAAGCCGATGACGCTCGACATCGACGATCTCTTGAAGCGCGTCACGCTCGAGGAGCGGCTCTACCGCCACCGCTGCGTCGAGGCATGGTCGATGGCGGTGCCGTGGAGCGGCTTTCCGCTGAAGGCGCTGGTCGACATCGCGCAGCCGCTCGGCTCGGCGAAGTATCTGCACATGGAGACCTTCCAGAATCCCAAGGTGGCGCCCGGCCAGAAGCAGTTCTGGTATCCCTGGCCCTATATCGAGGGCCTGACCATGGCGGAGGCGACCAACGAGCTCGCGTTTCTTGTCACCGGCATGTACGGCAAACCGGTGCCGCGCCAGGACGGGGCGCCGCTGCGCCTGGCGCTGCCGTGGAAATACGGCTTCAAGTCGATCAAGTCGATCGTCAAGTTCACCTTCACCGACAAGCGCCCCGTCAGCTTCTGGGAAAAGCTCCAGAGCAGCGAATACGGCTTCTGGGCCAATGTGAACCCGGAGGTGCCGCATCCGCGCTGGAGCCAGGCGACCGAGCGCGTCCTCGGCGTCGAGGGGCGGCGACCGACCTTGCTTTACAACGGCTACGGCGAGTACGTCGCCGCGCTCTATCAGGGCCTCGAGGGCGAGCGCCTCTTCACCTGAGCCCGCGCTCAGATGACGTGGAAGACGTAAAGCAGGATGATCACCGGGATCGGAATCCCCAAGGCCCAGAGCAATACGCCGCGCATGTGCCACCTCCTCGTCCTCGGGGAATAACAGGCAGACGCGCGTTCCGATCCGTTGACCCCGCCCAGCGCGCGGCACGATTTCGCCCGAAAAAAGACACAGACTGCGCGTAGCTGAAAGCAATCGTCACCGTTCGATGCTTTGCACGGCGGTCCCTGCGCGATTAAAATGCGCCAGCTTTTTTCTCCCGGAGGAACATGATGCATGCACGTCTCGGCTTCAGCGTGATCGCCATCGGCTTGTTGCTGTCGGCTTGCGGCAGCACGACCGGCGATCGCGCGGTGAGCGGCGCGGGCATTGGCGCCGCGGCCGGTGTGGTCGGCGGCGCGCTGGTCGGCGCGCCGCTGATCGGCGCGGCCATCGGTGCGGCTGCAGGCGGCGCGGTCGGCGCGGCAACGACGCCGTCGCAAGTCGATCTCGGCAAGCCGGTCTGGAAGTAAGTCGCTTGCCGAGATGACGCCGCCGCGAACCACGCCGGCGTGGTTCGTCGCAGCGTCTCAGGAGCGCGGAGGAAGAGCCGGGCGCGGGCGCAAGCACGTCCGGAGCGTCGGCTGGCGCGCCGCGACAAGCGCATCGAGCCGCGTCAACCGACTATCCCTGAGCTCGGCATCGCTCATGGCGAGCTGCTGCTGCTGCTCGCGCCGCAGCCGCCGCCAGCAGCGCAGCGCCGCCAGCAGGCGCGAGGCCGGCATGGCAAGCATGCTTGGCCTCCCTCAGGTCGTGAAGGTGAGCGCATAGGCCTGATCGAGCGCGGCCGGATCGAGCCGGCTGGCGAGCAAGCCGGTGAGCAAGACGATCAGCAGGACAAGGGCGGCAAGCGACAGCGCCGTCACCAGCGCGCGCGGCTGTTCCAGATGGTCCCGAGGTGCAATCGACATGAGCGGCTCCTGATCCAGAGGGGGCGGGGAGACCCCGCCATCCCTTGGGATATGAGCGGCTTGCATTCAGAAGAAAAATGAATAATTCTCTAGCTATAGTTCAGAAAAACAGCATGATCATGCAGATCAACCTCGACATGGATGTCCTGCGCACGCTGGTGGCGGCGCAGGAGCTGGGCGGCCTCAACCGCGCCGCGCGTCGGGTAGGACGCTCGCAATCCGCCGTCAGCCAGCAGCTGCGCAAGCTCGAGGAGCAGGCGGGCCAGCCGCTCTTTCGCAAGCAGGGCCGCGGGCTCTGCCTGACCGAGGCGGGCGATGTGGTGCTGCGCTATGCCCGACGCATCCTCGAGCTCAACGATGAGGCGATCGCCGCGGTGCAGGGGACCGCGGTAGAGGGGGTGGTGCGCTTCGGCATGCCGAGCGACTTCGCCGAAACCTGGCTGCCGGCAGCGCTGGGGCGCTTCAAGCGCGCCCATCCGTCGGTGCGCATCGAGGCGAGCGTCGATCGCAACGCCGCGCTGCTGGAGCGGCTGGAGACTGGCCACCTCGATCTGGTCCTGCTGTTCGGTCGCGGCGCGCGGGCGGATGCGGAGCGGCTGGCGACAGTGCCGATGGTGTGGATCGGCCGCGAGGCGGTGGCGCGGCGCGCCGTCGAGGAGCCGCTGCCGCTGGTGCTGTTCGAGCCGCCCTGCGTCTTCCGCGAGGCGGCGGTCGCCGCGCTCGAGGCGGCCTCGGTGCCCTGGCGCGTCGCCTTTACCAGCCCGAGCCTGTCGGGGCTGTGGGCGGCGGTCGATGCCGGGCTCGGCGTCACCGTGCGCACGGCGCCGAGCCGCCCGCCGCACCTCGCCGTGCTCGACGCGTCGGCGGGCTGGCCCGATCTGCCGCTGACCGATCTCTCGCTGCACAATGCGGGGCGCAGCTTGTCGCCGGCGACCAGCCGGCTCAAGGACATCCTGCTGGAGACGGTGCCGGCAAGCCTGGCAGCGGCGGCGCCGCGCCTGCCTTCCGCCGCTCAGCGCCGGTAGGGATAGCAGCGCGCGCGGTCGAGATCGAGGCCGAAATGAGCGGCGAGCGCGCGGATCGCCGCGCCGTGCTCGGCATAGGGATCGCCGTTGGCGGCGCCGACGATGATCGGCCGGAAGCCGTGATTCTCCTGTCCGCCGGGCGGCAGCATGCCGGTGACCAGCGGCTTGCCCTCCGCGTCGCGCAGCGTCACGAACAGCGGCATGACGCGCTGGACATGCGCCTTGAGGCCGATCTCCTGCTCGATGAAATTGCGCGAGGGCGGCGCGAAGCTCTGCACCGCCTTGGCCTTCTCCTGGCGGAAGAATTTCTCCACCGCATGATGCATCGTCTGGGATTCGTCGATGGCCTCGGCCTCGGTCTCAAGCCGGAACCAGGTCTTGCCCTCCGGGGCGTCACAAACGTAGTGCATGCATCCTCCCGCGATTCTCTCTAGAAACTGGGCGCTCGCGCGGCTCGCGGCAAGCGGCAGGAAGGCGAGGATGGCAGAGCTTGATTTCACTGGTCGGACAGTGCTCGTCGTCGGCGGCTCCAGCGGCATCGGCAACGGCATCGCACAAGCCTTCCGCGCCAAGGGCGCGGAGGTCCATGTCTGGGGCACGCGCGCGCGCGCCGAGGATTACGCGCGCGACGCGGGTTCGGATCTCGCCGGCCTTCATTACGCCCAGCTCGACGTTGCCGACGGTGCCGCCATCGATCGCTATCTTCCTCCCTTCGCCCGTCTCGATGTTCTCGTCCTTGCCCAGGGCATCGTCATCTACCGGCGCGGCGAGTTCAAGCCCGAGGGTTTTCGCCGGGTGGTCGAGATCAACCTCAACAGCCTGATGGCCTGCAGCGTCAAGTTCCACGACCTGCTCGCCGCCGCCTCGGGCTCGCTGATCATCGTCAGCTCGACCGCGGCCTTCCATTCGACGCGCGGCAATCCCGCCTACAACGCCTCGAAGACCGGCGCCTATGGGCTGACGCGCACCTTGGCCGAGGCTTGGGCAGGCGACGGCATCCGCGTCAACGGCATCGCACCGGGGCTGGTCGACACCAAGCTCACCAAAGTCACGACCGAGGATCCGCAGCGCCTCGCGTCGGCGTTGGAGCGCATCCCGCTCGGCCGCCTCGGCACGCCGGACGATATGGCGGGGGTGGCGCTGTTCCTGGCCTCGCCGCTTGCCGCTTATGTCGTCGGCCAGACCATCGTCGTCGATGGCGGACTCATTCTTTAATCGCTTTAATGGGCCCGGAGCAAAACCGGCGGGAAGGACCCAGGCGATGAGCGAGCGAGCGGCGCTGAGCGAGACCAGCGGCGAGTTCCTGACGCTGCACGAATTCGTCAAGGCGGCGAAGACCAGGCTCTCGGCCAATATCTGGGATTACCTCATCGGCGGCGCCGACAGCGAGACGACGGTGAAGCGCAACCGCCAGGCGTTGGATTCGCTGGCGTTCCGCCCGCGCGTGTTGCGCGACGTCTCGACCATCGACTGCGGCGCCGCGCTGCTCGGCCGCAAGCTGCGCCTGCCGGTGCTGCTGGCGCCGGTCGGGTCGCTCGAATCCTTCGATCCCGGCGGTGCGGCGACGGCGGCCAAGGCGGCGGGCGCATTCGGCGTGCCGATCATGGTGAGCTCGGTGACCCAGCCGGGGCTCGAGGCGACGGCGCAGGCGGCGGACGGTCCCAAGATCTTCCAGCTCTATGTCCGCGGCGACGAAGCCTGGACCGACGATTTCGTCCGGCGCGCGCGCGATGCCGGCTACGACGCCTTCTGCTTCACCGTCGACACCGCGGTCTACAGCCGGCGCGAGCGCGATATCGCCAAGCGCTTCGCCAAGCCCTGGCGCCAGCGCGCCACCGGCCAGTTCTTCCAGGCGGGGCTGAGCTGGGACCATGTGAAGCGCTTCAGGGACAAGCACGACCTGCCGCTGATCCTGAAAGGCATCGCCACGGCCGAGGATGCCGAGCTCGCCTGCGCCGAGGGCGTCGCCGCGGTCTATGTCTCGAACCATGGCGGCCGCCAGCTCGACCACGGCCGCGGCACGCTCGATATCCTGCCCGAGGTGGTGCGGGCGGTCGGCGGACGCGCCGAGATCATCATCGATGGCGGTTTCAGCCGCGGTACCGACGTGCTGAAGGCGGTGGCGCTGGGGGCGCAGGCGGTGGCGGTGGGGCGGCTCTATTGCTACGGGCTTGCCGCGGCGGGCGAGGCGGGGGTGTCGCGCGTGCTCGAGCTGCTGGAGACGGAGATCGCGACCAGTCTCGGCCTGCTTGGCGCGGCGCGGCTCGGCGCGCTCGACCGGTCCTATCTCCATCCTGCGACGCCGGTGACGGCGCCGCATGTGCTGAGCGCCTTCCCGCTGCTCAACCTTGCCGACGAGGGTTATGGCGGGCGCTGAGCCGAGCCGGTCTCTACGCCTCAGCTCCAATAGAGAAGCTGCGGATTGTCGACCAGCAGCTTCTGGCGCATCGCCGCATCCGGCGCGATGAGCGGCAGCAGGTCGACGAGGTCGCCGTCATTCGGCATATGGCGCGCGATGTTGGGATGCGGCCAGTCGGTGCCCCACAGCACCCGGTCGGGGGCGGCGGCGAGCAGCGCCGCGGCAAACGGGATGGCGTCGTGGAAAGGCGGCCCGGCGGCGGAGATCCGCTCGGCGCCGCAGAGCTTGACCCAGCAGGTACCGAGCGCCATCAGCTCGAGCAGGGCGCGGAACGGCGGCTGAGCCAGCCCGTCGGCGGCGTTGACGCGTCGCATATGATCGATGACGAAGGCGAGGCGCAGCCCGCGCAGAAGTCCGCCGAGCTCGAGGATATCCGCGGCGTCGAGATGCAGGATGACATGCCAGCCGAGCGGCTCGATGCGCTCGATCACGCGGCGGAAGACGCGCGGATCGGGCGCGCCGCCGAGATGCCGGACGAAATTGAAGCGGACGCCGCGCACGCCGCCGGCGTGCAGCGCCGCGAGATCGGCCTCCGAGACGTCGTCAGCGAGCATGGCGATGCCGCGATGGCGGTCGGGACTCGCGGCGACGGCATCGAGCATGGCGCGGTTGTCGCGGCCGTGGCAGCTTGCCTGGACGATGACCGCGCGCTCGATCCCGAGGAGTCGATGCAGCGCCGCAAGGCTTTGCTTCGGCGCGTCGGGCGGGGTGTAGGAGCGCTCCGGCGCGTAAGGGAACACGGCGGCGGGGCCGAAGACGTGGCAATGCGCGTCGCAGGAATGCGGCGGCGGCACGAAACGCGGCCTCCTGGTGTCGGGATCGGGAGCGGCACAACTCTTCATCGACCCTCCGCCCGCCTGGCCATCTGTGCGCGCCGCGGCGAGGCCGGAAGCTTTCCACGCCGCCTTGGGCCTGTGAAGCCGGGCGCGGCGGGAGTTTACCGCTGCGTCACTCGGCTGTCGCGGTCGACCTCCACGCCGATCCTGCCGCTGGTCCCCGCGCGCGACGCGGTCCTGCTGCGCAAGCGGCGCCACATCGAGATAGCCGCGTTGCCGCAGCGTCTCGAGCGCCTGCGCCTCGCTCGGCGGCGGCGTCGGCGGCAGCGTGCCCATCTGCGGCCGCGGATTGACCTCGTGGGGTGGCAGCGCGGCGGTGTCGGGTGTCCTGACGCGCTGAGGCGGCTCCGCCAGCCGGATCAGGCTGCCGCCGAACGGGAAGAGCACCCAGAGCAGGAATGCCGGCATGATGGCGGCACGCAGCGGCGCGTAAGGAAGCATACGAGCATCGGCAGCAGTTTTTGCTGCTGCCCATCTAAATCGCCGCGCCCGTGTCGCAGTTCCCGGCATGCGCCGGAACGCGCTACCGCCGTGACGGCGATAACACACTTCACGCGAGTAATACCGCAAGGCCAGCGGGTGCTTCGCTCCGTCTGTGCCGTATCGAGACCACGCAGGAGCCTGTCATATGCATTCGCTTCATATCTGCATCTGCAAATTCACGGGGGCGTCGACCGCCGTTGCACCGTAGAAACACTCATGGTCGATGACGAGCAGACCAAGCGGGCTCGCCCTGCGCCTGCGAAAACCGTTCAAGATGCGCGCGAGGATGCGCGACGTATCCTGCAGGACATATCGGTTCTCTATCGCGAGGGCCGCCATCAGGAGGCGCTCGACCGCTGTCGCAAGCTGCTGACGCTGTTTCCGACGCGGTCGGAAGTGCTCGCCGTGGCCGGCAAGATCGCCACGGATCTCGGCGAGATGGAGGAAGCGGTCGCGTTCTATGAGGCGGCGGTCAAGGCCAAGCCCGAGGCCGCGGAGCTGCATTACAATCTCGGCCTCGCCTTGAGCAGGCTGGGCCGCGGCATCGCCGCGGTCGATGCCTATCGCCGTGCCGCGCGGCAGCGGCCGGAACTGTTGCCGGTGCAGAATAATCTCGGCACGACGCTGCTGTCGCTGGGGCGCTTCGAGGAGGCGGTCGAGGTCTTCCGCACGGCGCTGGCTTTGGCACCCGATGCCAAGCTGCATCGCAATCTCGGCATCGCGCTGGAGGGCGCCGGGCGGCGCGGCGCGGCGATCGACAGCTACCGCCGGGCGCTCGCGCTTGAGCCGGGCTGGCTGGCGCTCTACCAGAATCTGGCGACGGCGCTGCTCGAGCACGGCGAGGCGGCCGCCGCCGTGGCGGTTTGCGATGCCTGGCTCGCGCGCCGGCCCGGCCTGCCGGAGCCGCTCGGCCTCAAGGCGGTGGCGCTCGACGAACTCGGCGATCGCGCTGGCGCGCGCCGGCTCGTCGATCTCGACCGCTTCGTGCGGATGGTGCAGTTCGATCGTCCGCCGGCGGGATACGACAGTCTCGAGGCCTTCAATGCGGCGCTGTCGCAGGCCGTTCTCGCCCATCCGACGCTGCGCACGCCGACGGAGGCCGAGCCCCACTACAACGGCAGCGCCTTCAGAACCACGCGCGAGCTGTTCGGCCCGACCGATGGGCCGTGGGCGGCGCTCGAGACGATGTTCAGCCGGCAGCTGGCGGATTACCTCGGCAGAGAGGTGCGTCCCGACCCGACGCACCCCTTTCTCTCGCACCCGTTGCCGCCGCTGCGGCCGAGCGCGGTGGCGACGGTGCTCGATCGGCTCGGCAGCCTGGCGCCGCATGTGCATTACGCCGGCTATATCAGCGGCGTCTACTACTGCCGCGTGCCGGCGATCATCGGTGCGCCGGGGCAGGGGCGCGCCGGTTGGTTCGAGATCGGCCGCGTGCAGCAGCGGTTTCAGCGCCACGGCAAACCCGAGATCCGCACGATCCAGCCGCGCGAAGGCATGATGCTGCTGTTTCCGTCCTATTTTTTTCACGGCACGGTGCCGTTCGACGGCGGCGACACGCGCATCTCGATCGCCTTCGACACCATCCCCCCCGTCTGACGCTTGCCGTCGCGCGCGACGGCGCGGCGATCACCAGAGCCTGTGACAAAAAATGGCCGGAGCCACTGCGACTCCGGCCAGTATGAACAGGGAGGCTTCACGTCTGGGAGACGTAAGGATCCGAAGACCCTCTTCCCGAGCCTGTCGGCCCGGAAATCCGCGCCGGACAAGGGTGCCGCGGCGAAATCTGCTGCAGTGCAAAATGCGACCCCGCCGGTGAAAACGCCAATGGGAAATTTTAGTGGCACAGTTGCAAAATCTGCATCCCTTGCGCCGCCACCTACGCGCGCAACCAAGTCGCCTGACAGGCGTTCACCAGCTGCCGATCAGCAACCCGGGGTTCGCTATGGAGCAGCAGGTGCTCGACGTTGTGGAAAGCGGGGAAAAATCGGATGAAAGTGCGCGGCGCGAGCCGCCGGCGCCGGCCTTTATCCCGGGATGGCGTTGCCTGCCGCGCGCGGTCGTTCGCGTGCAGGGCGAGGAAGGCTTCGTTGATCTCGTGGCGCTTCATCCCGCGCGCGGCGCGGCGCTGATTGCCTTGCTCGAGGCCGGCGAGGAGGCGAGCCCCGAGGAGGCGCACGCGGCATTCCGCGCCATGCTTGAGGAATCCGGTTTTAACCAGCGCTTTCCCGGCGAGCTCCCCGTGGTCGCGCTGGCGGCGCGCCGGGCCGAGAGCGATGAGCTTGCTGCCGCGGTCGAGCGGAGTTTCGATGCGCTGCCGCGCCTGACGCTCGCCGAGGACTGGGTCGATTGGCTGGCGGAGCGGCTGGCGCCGGCTGATGCCGAACCGTCGGTGCCTCGGCTCGTGGCGCCGGCGCGCGACGCGCCGGAGGCGCCATCAGAGGCGCCGCCGGCGCCGCAACCGGAGCGTCGCGACAGCTGGACCGATTGGGGCGCGAGCCTCGGCTTCGCCGTCGGCATCGTTCTGGCGGGGCTTATCGGCCTGGCGTTCCTGTCGCATACCGGCCGGCTCTTTTAGTTCAGCTGTTGCGGCCCTCGGCGACCTTGCGCAGCAGGAAATCGCGAAAGACCGCGATGCGCTTTGATGTCCTGAGCTCTTCGGGATAGACGAAATAGGCCTCGACTTCGGGACCGGTGAGTTCGGGCAGGATACGAATGAGGTCCATCGTCTCCTCGGCCATGAAGTCGGGCAATGCGGCGATCCCGAGCCCGCTCTCCAGCGCGCGCAGGATGCCGTGGACGTTGTTAACCATGAAGATCGGCCGGCGCTCGTAGCCCGCCCGCGCGCCCGCCTCCCACAGCCAGTTGATGTTGCGCACCGGCGGGCGTGCATCCTGGCCGTAGACGATGATGCGGTGCTTGTCGAGGTCCTCGGGCTTCTGCGGCGTGCCGAAGCGCTTCAGGTATTCCGAGGAGGCGTAGATGTTGTAGTGCACGGTCATGAGATGGCGCTGCACCAGATCGGGCTGGCGCGGCGGCGACATGCGGATAGCGACATCGGCCTCGCGCATCGAGAGATCGAGTTCGGTGTCGTCGACGACGAGGCTCACCTGGATCTCGGGATAGAGGTCGGTGAACTCGCGGATGCGCGGCGTGAGCCAGGCCGAGCCGAAGGAGACGCTGGTCGTCACCTTGAGCGGCCCTTTCGGCCGGTCCTTGGATTCTGACAGCATCGCCTCGGTCATGGCGAGCTTGGAGAACACCTCGCGTGCCGTGCGGTAGAGCAGCTCGCCCTGCTCGGTCAGGATGAGGCCGCGCGCGTGGCGGTGGAAGAGCGGCACGCTCAAGCTCTCCTCGAGCGCGCTGATCTGGCGGCTCACCGCCGATTGGCTCAAATTGAGCGCCTCGCCGGCATGGGTAAAACTCCCGGCCTCGGCGACCGCATGGAAGACCCGGAGCTTGTCCCAATCCATGCCGGTCACGCCGGTTACTCCGCCGCTCTCATGGCGGCCGCCGCTTCCTTGGCGGCAAGGAACTTCTCGGCCTCGAGCGCGGCCATGCAGCCCATCCCGGCCGCGGTCACCGCCTGGCGAAAGACCTTGTCCCGGACATCGCCGGCGGCGAAGACACCGGGAACGTCGGTGGCGGTGCTGTCGGGCTTGGTGAGGATATAACCCTCGGCATCGAGCGCGAGTTGGCCCCTAAAGAGATCGGTCACCGGCGTGTGGCCGATGGCGACGAAGAAGCCGTCGCAGGGGACGATCGACGTCGCGCGCGTCCTGACATTGAGGAGCCGCACGCCGGTGACGCGCGGCGGGGTCTTCTCGCCGAGGATTTCCTCGACGGTGCTGTCCCAGACGACACGGATCCTAGGATTGGCGAAGAGCCGCGCCTGCAGGATCTTTTCGGCGCGCAGATGGTCGCGGCGGTGGACAAGGGTGACGCGGGTGGCGTGGTTGGTGAGGTAGAGCGCCTCCTCGACGGCGGTGTTGCCGCCGCCGACCACCACCACCTCCTTGCCGCGGAAGAAGAAGCCATCGCAGGTGGCGCAGGCCGAGACGCCGAAGCCGCGGAAGATTTCCTCGCTCGGAATGCCGAGCCAGCGCGCCTGCGCGCCGGTGCAGATGGCCAGCGTATCCGCGACATAGACGTCGCCGCTGTCGCCGACGCAGGTGAAGGGGCGCTTGGACAGATCGGCCGAGACGATCATGTCGGTGATGACGCGGGTGCCGACATGCTCGGCCTGACGCTGCATCTGCTCCATGAGCCAAGGTCCCTGGATCACCTCGGCGAAGCCGGGATAGTTCTCGACATCGGTGGTGATGGTGAGCTGCCCGCCGGCCTGCAGCCCCTGCACTAGGATCGGCTGCAGATTGGCGCGCGCGGCATAGATCGCCGCGGTGTAGCCGGCGGGGCCCGAGCCGATGATGAGGAGCTTGCTGTGATGGCGCTGGGTCATGCGGGAACGTTCCGGGAGATCAGAAGCCGAACATGTGATCGAGGCTGAAGGCACCGCCATCGGCGAGCAGCCCATGATAGCCGAAAAGCCGGCAGGTCACGTCGCGGAAGATGATATAGGCGCCGGCGCCGGCGCGCTCTCGCTGGGATTTGTCGAAAATCTCGTGATAGCGCCAATAAAGCGAGCCGGAGCAAGGGATCGCCACCTGCCGGCGCGTGACCTCGCGCCCGTCGCGATCGTGGAGGATGAGATCGGTGGCGCTCATCGCGTGCCAGGGCGTCGATGCCGGGTAGATCAGGTGGCAGAGCGTGTCATGGGGCGCTAAGCCCAGGCGCAGGAACAGCCGCGTCGACAGGCCGGGAGGACGGCCGGCATAGGATTGCGGCTCGCCCTTGTAAGTCAGCACCGTGTTGAAGACATGCGCGCCGAAGCTGGTCTCGGCCCGATGCCCGCTGCGCCGATCCTCATAGCGGAAGAGTCCGTGCAGCCAGCCATCGGCGCTGCCGCCCTCGCCGAAATCATAGACCAGCTCGAGATGGCCGTAGCCCGAGGCGAGTTCGGCGCCGTTGATGATCTGGTCGAGCTCGACGGCGACGGACTGGCTGCGCGTCAGCCGGCCGAAGCGGTGGCGCGCCGCCTCGCGCCCGGAGCCGTCATAGACGATGAGCCCCACCGGCAGATCGCGCTGCGTCGTCGCCATCGGCGTCGGCAGCGCCTGCATGCGCCAGATCTCGCGCGGCAACACCGGCGCCGGCAGCAGATAGCCCTTGCCGAGCAGATTGCCGAGCTCGGGGATGCGTGGGTCCGGCGCGAGATCGGTGCGCTCGACATTGACATGGGCGATGCGGCGCCGGCCGCGCGCGGTCACCTCGTAACGCGGGCGCACGACATACTTGCCGGCGCGCATCTCGATCTGCTGCGGCCAGCGCGCCTCGGGCAGGAGTTCGGCGATGTCGAGCGCGTGGCTGGCGAAGGGCGCGATCGCCGCGGCGATGCGCTTGACCGCGCCGTCGCCCATGAGATTGAGGCCGATGGCGTTCGGCGGGATGGCGCAAGGCTGGCTGTTCTGCACCCAGAGCGTCACGCGCTCGCCAGTATCCGGCGCCGGCAAGCCGGCATAGAAATCCGCCGGCCAGGAATTGGCGTCGTGGGTGCAGGAGAAGCACGCCGCCGCATCGGTGCCGAAAATGTCGAGCGCGTATTTCACCACGTCATGGCCGACGGCGCCGACGACGTGAAGGAAAAGCTGGCCGGTGAAGTCGGGCAGCGCGAAGCGCCGGCGGATGTCGCGGCTGTCGAGCACGATCGACGTGGTTCCCGCCGCCACCGGCTCGCGCCACTCCGCCAGCACCTCGCCGGCCGCACCGAAGAGCAGCAGCCACAGCGCCACCTCGCCGGCGCCGTAGCCCGCCCAGTAATTGGCCGTCACCAGCCGCGTCGAGAGCCCGGCCGCGTCGCGGAAGAAGGCGAAGTTGGTGGCGAAGTTGATGGGATCGAGGTAGCGCCGCGGATTCGACAGCAGCGCCTCGGGCAGGCGGATGGCATCGAGGCTCACCGCTTCCGCGCCCGCCGGCAGCAGGTGGC
>JBKQTR010000366.1:0-25057 GCA_052143095.1 Allostellaceae bacterium | reverse complement strand
GGCGCCGGCGAGGCGGAGATCGAGCGCCACCGCCAGCGCCACGCCGCCGCCCACGCACCAGCCCTCGATGGCGGCAAACGTCATCGGCTCCAGCGCTTCCCAGGCGCGGCACAGCCGCGGCCCCAGCGCCTGCAGCTGCCGCCGCTCGGCGAGGCCGAGCCCGTCGAGCCTGGCCTCGCGCAGGTCGAAGCCCAGCGTGAACACTTCGGCGGCGCCGGTCAGCACGATGGCCGAGGTCTCGGTGTCGTCCTCGAAGGAGCGTGCGGCGGCGGTGAGATCGCGCATGATGTCGCGCGACAGCGCGTTCTTGCCGTCGCCGAGATCGAAGCGGATGGTGGCGATGCGGGTCTTGCGCTCGATGCTGACCGGCGATGCTGACATGGAAGGCTCCTTGATTGCGATCCGCCAGGGCGAGAATGCCCGGCAGTCATACCACTCTCGTCGTCAGGCCTTAACGCGCGTCATGCTTGCGCGCCTGGACCGCTTCTGCGAGGGCGTTACTTGCGGTGCGCAGAGCTTGTGCCAGAGCACGATCGGCGATGATCTGGTTTGCCGTCAAAGCCCTCCCGAGCAGGGGCAAGGTGACGCAGGCCGGCTCGATGACCAGGCCCGACATCGTGCCGATGATGAGCCGGAGTTGCGCCGGCGAGTGCTCCGCGCGCGATGACGTGCTTATGAGCGCCACCAGCTTCCCGGGAAATTCGGCGCCGCCGACGAGCCAATCGAGCAGGTTCTTGAGCGAACCGGCGATTCCCCGGGCATATTCCGGAGACGAGATCACCAGAGCGTCGATGCGGGCGACGAGCGCCCGGAGTTCCCTCACCGAGTCGGGCAGGCGCTCTCCCTCAAGATCCGGATTGAAGGCGGGTAAGGCGGCAAGGCCGCGATACGCGACGATCGATACGCCCGTCGGGGCAAGGAGCGCAAAGGCGTCGAGCGCGGCCGTGTTGGTCGATGCCGAGCGGAGGCTGCCGGATATGGTGAGAAATTCCGCCAACGAAACTCGCCTGTCGTTCTCAGGATATCGCTCGGAACCGCTGATCGCGGATCAGTCGCGCATCGCGGGGATCGTGAAATCGATCCTCGGCCCGAGCGGGACCACCCCGCTCGGGTTGATGCGGCGCTGGCTGCCGTAATAATGCGTCTTGAAGCTCACGAGATCGACCGTCTCCGCCACGCCCGGCAGCTGATAGAGCGCGCGCGTATAGTCCCAGAGCGCGCGATAGTCCCAGAGGTGGCGCAGATTGCATTTGAAATGGCCGTAATAGACGGCGTCGAACCGCGCCAGCGTCGGAAAGAGGCGCCAATCCGCCTCGGTGAGGCGGTCGCCCAGCAGGTAGCGCCGGCGGGAGAGGCGTTCCTCGAGCCAGTCCAAGCTGTCGAACAGTGCCGTCACAGCCTGCTCATACGGCTCCTGCCGCGTGGCGAAGCCGGCCTTGTAGACGCCGTTGTTGACGGTGTCGTAGATGCGCGCGTTGAGCGCATCGATCTCGGCGGCGAGCTCGGCCGGATAGTAGTCGGTGCGCTCGTCGGTGAAGGCGTCGAAGGCGCGGTTGAGCATGCGGATGATGTCGGCGGATTCGTTGCTGACGATCGTCCCGGTCTGCTTGTCCCACAGGATCGGCACGCTGGCGCGGCCGCTGTAGCCGGCATCGGCGCGCAGATAGATCTCATAGGCATAGCGCGCGCCGGTCAGCGGGTCCGGCGCGGCGAAGGTCCAGCCGTGCTCCAGCATCAGCGGCTCGACGAAGCTGACGGAGATCACGTCCTGCAGCCGCTTCAGCCGGTGGTACAGCAAGGTGCGGTGACACCACGGACAGGCCAGCGCGAGATAGAGATGATAGCGGCCGGCGGCGGCGGGGAATCCCGAGCTGCCATCGGCCGTGATCCAGCGCCGGAACGTGGTGGTCGGCCGCTCGAACGCGCCGCCGGTCCGCTCGGTGTAGTACCAGTCGTCACGCCACTGGCCGTCGATCAGGACACCCATGGGCTACTATCTAGCGGTGAGCTCGCCCGACGTGAAGTGGCAGGCGACGAATTGCTCCCGGCGGATCTCGCGCATCACCGGCTCCTCTTCGGCGCAGCGCGGCTGGGCGAGGGGGCAGCGCGTGCGGAAGCGGCAGCCCGAAGGCGGCGCGATCGGCGAGGGCGGCTCGCCCTGCACCACGCTCTGCGGCAGCGCCGCGTCGGGGTCGGGCAGCGGGATCGCCCGCAGCAGCACCGAGGTATAGGGATGCGCAGGATGCTCGAACACCTGCTCCGCCGGACCGATCTCGCAGAGCTTGCCGAGATACATCACCGCGACGCGGTCGCTCACCGCCTTCACCACCGCGAGGTCGTGGGCGATGAAGATGAGCGTGAGGCCGTAGCGCACCTTCATGTCCTCCAGCAGGTTCAGGATCTGTGCGCGGATCGACACGTCGAGCGCCGAGACCGGCTCGTCGCAGATGATGAGGTCGGGCTCGAGCACCAGCGCGCGCGCGATCGAGATGCGCTGGCACTGGCCGCCCGAGAATTCGTGCGGCCGGCGGCGCAGAACGAGGTCGGGGTCGAGCCCCACCGCGTGCAGCACCGCGCGCACGCGCCGCTCGCGCTCGGCCCGGTCCCTAACGCCGGCGATGATCAGCGGCTCCGCGATGATATCGCCGACGCGCCGGCGCGGATTGAGCGAGGCGATCGGGTCCTGGAAGATGAGCTGCACGCGGCGGCGCAGGTGCCGCAGCCGCTCGCCGCTGGCGGCGGCGAGATCGGCGCCCTCGAACAGCACCTTGCCCGCGTTGGGGCGGAAGAGCTGCAGTACGGCGCGGCCGAGCGTCGACTTGCCGCAGCCGGATTCCCCGACCAGTCCCAAAGTCTCGCCGCGCCGGACGTCGAAGCTGACATCGGAGACCGCACGGATGCGATACGTGCCGGTGCCGTATTCGACGACCAGGCCCTCGACGCTCAGCAGCATCGGCTCCTGGCGCAACTGCGCCCTGCCGCTGCCGGCCATCACGCGCCCGCCTGGCCCGCCAAGGGGAACCAGCAGGCATAGGCGTGATCGCCGTCCTCGACCGCGAGCGCCGGCGCCTCGCCGCGGCAGCGCTCCCGGGCATAGCGGCAGCGCGGGCTGAAGGCGCAGCCGGGCAGCGGCCGCGTCGGGTCGGGCGGGGCGCCGCCGATCGCCGCGAGCCTGGTATGCGGCGCCGCATGCAGCTTGGGGATCGCCGCCATCAGCGCCTCGGCATAGGGGCTGCGCATGCGCTTGAAGAGGGCGCGTGTCGGCGCCCGCTCGACGATGCGGCCGGCATACATCACCGCCACCTCGTCGGTGCGGCCGGCGACGATGGCGAGATCGTGGGTGATGAGGATCATCGCCATCTGCCGCTGTTGGCGCTCGCGCGCCAGCAGATCCAGGATCTGCGCCTGCACGGTGACGTCGAGCGCGGTCGTCGGCTCGTCGGCGATGAGCAACCGTGGCTCGCAGGAGAGCGCGATGGCGATCGCCACGCGCTGGCGCATGCCGCCGGACATCTGGTGCGGATACTGGCGCGCGCGGCGCTCGGGCTCGGGAATGCCGACTTCGGCGAGCAGCGCCACGGCGCGCGCCATCGCCGCCTGCGGACCCAATCCCAGATGCTCGCGCACCGCCTCGGCGATCTGGCTGCCGATTCCGAGCACCGGGTTGAGCGAGGTCATCGGGTCCTGGAAGATGACGGCGAGCTCGCGGCCGCGCAGCCGGCGCAGCGCCTCGCGCCGCAGCCGCAAGAGATCGCGCCCGTCGAAGCGCGCCGCGCCCGTCACCCGCGCGCTCGCCGGCAGCAGCCGCAGCACGGCGCGTGACAGCATGGTCTTGCCCGAGCCGGACTCGCCGACGATGCCGAGGCTGCGGCTCGGCGCCAGCGACAGGCTGACGCCGGAGACGGCGCGCAAAGGTCCGCGCTCGGTCATGAGCTCCACCGAGAGATCCTCGATCGCCAGCAGCGGCGCGGCGCTCACGGCGCGCGCCGGGGATCGGTGAGCGCGCGCAAGCTGTCGCCGACCAGGTTGAAGGCGAGCACCGTCAGGAACATGACCCCGGCCGGGATGAAGGCGATGTGCGGCGCGATATCGAGGCTGTCGCGGCCTTCCGCGATCATGCTGCCCCAGCTCGGTGCCGGCGGCGGCACGCCCAGCCCGAGGAAGCTCAGGATGCTTTCGGCGACGATGGTCACCGCCACCAGCAGCAGGAAATAGGCGCCGAGCGGCAGCATGACATTGGGCAGGATCTCGCGCAGCAGGATGCGCGCAGGACTGGCGCCGAGGGCGTGCGCCGCGGTGACGAACTCGCGCTCGCGGATGGCGAGCGTCGCCGCGCGCGCGACGCGCGTCACCGCCGGTACCGTCAGCACCGCCAGCACCGCGATGACGTTGGGAACCGACTGGCCGAGATAGGCCACGATGGCGAGTGCCAGCACCAGCGGCGGGAAAGCGAGCAGCACGTCGGTGGCGCCGATCGTCAGGGTCTCGAGCGTGCCGCGGAAATAGCCCGCGAGCATGCCGAGCGTGGTGCCGATGAGCGTGGCGATGAGTGGCGCGAGGAGGCCGATGCCGAGCGACGCGCGCGCGCCATAGATGACGCGCGCGAGGATGTCGCGGCCGAGCGCGTCGGTGCCGAGAAGATGCGCCGCGCCGGGCAGCGCGCGACGCGCCAGCAGCGCCTGCCGGACGGGATCGGCGAGCGGCAGCAGGTCCGCCAGGAGGGCGAGCGCGAAGACCAGCGCGAGCCACAGCGCGGCGGTCCAGAATACGACGCCGAGCCCGCGCCGGCGCCGCGCCGGCGCCGCGATCTCGGTCGCGAGCGTGGCGGTGGCGTCAAGCGCGGCCATGGCGGATGCGCGGGTCGAGCACGGCGTAAAGCAGATCGACGAAAAAATTGACCATGACGAAGCCGATGGCGACCAGCAGCACGCCACCCTGCAGCACGATGAAGTCGCGGACATAGATGGCTTCGACCAGCAGCCGGCCGATGCCGGGGAGCGCGAAGATCGTCTCGGTGACCACGGCGCCGCCGATGAGCCGGCCGATATTGACGCCGATCACCGTGACCAGGGTGAGCGAGGAGGGCTTCAACGCATGCACCAGCAGGATGCGCCGCGCCGTCAGCCCCTTGGCCCGCGCCATGGCGATGTAATCCTCCTGCAGGGTCGAGATCATGTCGCTGCGCAGCACGCGCATGATCGTCGGCCATTCCAGCAGCGCCAGCGTCGCGCCCGGCAGCGCCATGGCGCGGAGATTGCCGAGCGCGTCCTGCGAGAACGGCACATAGGCCGTGGCCGGCAGCAGCCCCAGGCGCAGGGCGAAGACGAAGATGAGCAGGATCGCCAGCATGAAGGGCGGCACGGAGAGGACGCCGAAGGCGAAGCCCGACACGGCGCGGTCGAAGCCGGAGCCCGGCCGCACCGCGCAGAGGATGGCGAGCGGCACGCCGATGACGATGCCGCCGAGCTCGGCGATGACGAGCAGCTCGAGCGAGACCGGCAGCCGGCCGGCGATGGCATGCAGCACGGTCTCGCCGGTGCGGTGCGAGGTGCCGAAATCGCCGCCGAGCACGCCGCCGAGCCAATGCAGGTATTGCCGCCAGAGCGGCAGGTCGAGGCCAAGCTTCTGGTGCAGCGCCGCGACGTTCTCCGGCGTCGCCTGGTCGCCGAGCATGGCGATGGCGAGATCGCCAGGCAGCAGGTTGGCGATCAGGAAGGTGAGAGCCGTGACCGCCAAGATCACGGGAACGAGATAGACCAGCCTGCGGCCGATCAAGCCGAGCATGACGGGCTATTTTTTCTCCCACCAGGCGCCGGAGACGTCGATGATGTCGCTGAACTGCTTGGGAACGCCTTTGAGCTGCGGCTTGGCGATCGAGAAATAGTGATTGTCGACCGTCCAGAACCACGGCACCTCCTGGTTCAGGATCCGTGCGATCCGGCAGTAGTCGTCGGCGCGCTTCTCCTGATCGGCCGTGCCGCGGGCATCGTCGAGCAGCGTGTCGACCTCGGGGTTCGAGTAATTGGCGAGGTTGACCGGGCTTCCCGTGTGAAAGTTGGCGTACATCTGCGGGTCGGGATCGGCGAGGTCGATGATGCGCCACGGCGTGAGCTGGAAGTCGCGGCGGAACGCCTTGGTGACGAGCGCGGTCTGGTCGATCTGGTCGATGGTCGCGTCGGCGCCGACATCGCGCCAGAATTCCTGGAAGATCTGACCGATCTCGCGGCCGCGCGGCGTCGCCGTGACCACCATCTTGAACGCGACCGGCTTGCCGTACTCCTTGAGCAGCGCCTTGGCCTTGGCGGGATCATAGGGCAGCGCGCCGGCATCCTTGCATTGCACGAAGGAGCCGGGACCGTAGGGGTCCTTGGCCGGCTGCCACAACCCGCTCCACTCCGCCTCGGAATAGGCTCTAAGATCGAGCGCCATGCGCAGCGCCTGGCGCACGCGCATATCGTCGAAGGGCGGCGCCTTGGTGTTGAAGGCATAGACCTGCGCGCCCGAGCCGGCATATTCATGCACCACCAGGCTCGGGATCTTCTTCGCCTTGAGAATATCCTCGGCGCGGTCGGTCCAGATGATGTCGGTCTCGCCCGATTGCACGCTGGCGAAGCGCGCGGTGTTGTCCGGCAGCGGGCGAATGGTGACCTGGTCGAGATAGGGACGGGCCTTGTCCCAGTAATTGGGATTGCGCTCGAGCACGATGCGGTCGCCCGACTGCCAGGATTTGACCTGGAACGGCCCGGTGCCGACGGGATGGCGGTTATAGGCCTCTTTCATCTCCGCGATCGCCTTGGGCGATTGGACCACGTTGAACGCGGTCGCCGGCGCCTGCAGTGCCGGCAGGTTCGGCTGCGGGTATTTCAGATGGAAGACGACGGTGAGATCGTCCACCGCTTCGAGATGGTCGATGAAGGAGATGTAGAAAAGGCAGCGGCAGTGGTTGTTGGGATCGGTCATGCGCTGATAGTTGAAGACCATCGCCTGGGCGTTGAAGGGCGAGCCGTCCTGGAAGGTGACGCCGGGCCGGAGCCGGTAGGTCCAGGTCTTGAAGTCGGTGCTGTGCTCCCAAGAGAGCGCCAAGCCCGGAACCGGCTTGCCGTCATCGCCGAGCCGCGTCAGCGTCTCGAAGATCAGCACCGCCGTCGCTTCCTGGCCGGTGTCGTAGACGCCGACGGTCAGGGGATCGAAGCCGGCAATGTCCTGCTCGACGCCGAGGGTGGCGCTGCCGCCGCGCGTCTGCGCGCCGGCGGGGTAGGCGAGGCTGACGGCGAGGAGCGCGGCCACGGCGATGGAGCGCACGGTGCCGCGTCGACCGATGAATGTCATGCGGAGATCCTCCCTGGAGCGTTGCCGCGCGTTGGCCGCGCGGCCTGTTAGGCGACAAGGTACACGCTGTCGTGCCGCCCAACCACCCCCTTCTTGGGGATAAACCCTAGTCACGCGGTTTCCCGATCGGGCACGGTTCCGTTAGGCTCGAAGAAAATTTGCCGGGGAGGAAATGCTTCGTGGACGCCGTCCAACCGCTCGACCGCTTCTTTGCGCCCGAGGCCATCGCCATCATCGGCGCCTCGCCGGAGCGCACCAGGATCCGCGGCCTGCTGCTGCATCTGCTGCGCCAGAACGGCTATGCCGGCCGGCTCTACCCGGTCAATCCCAGCTACGCCGAGATCGACGGCCTGGCCTGCTATCCCTCGCTCGCGGCGATCGGGGCACCGGTCGATCTCGCGCTCATCGCCATTCCGGCCGACGCGGTGCTGACGGCGCTCGAGGAATGCGCCGCGCACGGCGTCAAATACGCGGTGATCATCTCCTCGGGCTTTGCCGAGCAGGGCGGCGCGCAGACCCGGCTGCAGGATGAGATCGCCGCGCTGGCCAAGCGCACGGGGCTGCGCATCTCCGGCCCCAATGCCGAGGGCTTCTACAGCGCCGCGGCGCGGGTTGCCGCCACCTTCAGCCCGGCGGTCGAGCCGCGGCCGGGCGAAGAGCCGCTCGTCGCCAGCGAGCGCCGCATCGGCGTCGTAGCGCAAAGCGGCGGCATGGGCTTTGCGCTGTATAACCGCGGCCGCGCCCAGGGGCTGAGCTTCAGCCATATCGTCAGCACCGGCAACGAGGCCGATCTCACCGCCAGCGATTTCTTCGACTACATGGCGCGCGATCACGGAACGGCGGCGATCATGCTGTTCATCGAGGGCGTGCGCGATCCCGAGACATTCATCCGTGCCGCCGAGACCGCCGCCCGACAGGGAAAGCCGGTCATCGTCGCCAAGATGGGCCGCACCCAGGCCGGCGAGCGCGCCGCCGCCTCCCACACCGCGAGCATGGCGGGGTGGAACACCGCCTACGACGCCGTCTTCCGCAAATACGGCCTCATCGCCGCCGAGGACCCCGACGAGGCGGTGGCGATCGCCGCCGGCTTCGTCACTTGCCCCTTGCCGCGCGGCAGCCGCGTGGCGGTGGTGACGACCTCAGGCGGCGCCGGCGCCTGGGCGGCGGACGCGCTGGCCGGCGCGGGCCTCGCCCTGCCGGAGCTGTCGCCTGCGGTGCAGCAGGCGATCCGCGGCTTCATCCCCGCTTACGGCTCGGCGCTGAACCCGGTCGACATCACCGCGCAGGCGGTGCAGACCGGCGGGTTGATCCGCGCCATCGAGCTCCTGAGCGAATCCACCGATGTCGACGCGATCGTCGTCGTGCTGTCGCTCGCCAGCGAGACGCGCATCAGCATCGACACCGCGGCGCTGCAGCGCGTCGTCGCCAAGCAGGCGAAGCCGATCCAATTCTACAGCTATACCTTGCCGTCGCCGCTCGGCCGCAAGGTGCTGGCCGACGCCGGGCTTACGCTCCATACCGGCCTGGTGCAGCTCGCCAGCGCCCTGCGTGCGCTTTCCTGGCGCGGACGCTTCGCGCCGCCGTCGGCGCCGAAGCCGTGTCCGGCCGATCCTGCTGTGAGTGCCGCGCTGCGCGCCGCGCAAGGCGGCGTCTCCGAGCATGCGGCACGGCAGATCCTCGCCCGGGCCGGCGTGCCGATGCCGCCGCAGCGTTTGGTGACGCGACGCGAAGAGCTCGAGGCTGCGGCCGAGAGCCTGGGATACCCGCTGGCGCTCAAGATCCAGTCGCCGGACATCGCGCACAAGACCGAGATCGGCGGCGTGCGCCTTGGCCTCGCGACGCCGGCCGGGCTGCGCCAGGCCTATGACGAGGTCGTCACCGCGGCGCGGCGGCTCAAGCCCGAGGCGCGGCTCGAGGGCGTGCTGCTGCAGCCCATGGCGCCGCCGGGCGTCGAGATGATCGTCGGCACCGTCCGCGATCCCGGCTTCGGCCCGCTGGTGATGGTCGGCGCCGGCGGTGTCATGACCGAGCTGTTCAGGGATGTGAGCTATCGGCTGGCGCCGGTCGATGCCGAGGAAGCCATGGCGATGCTCGCGGAGCTGCGCGCGGCGCCGCTGCTGACCGGCTTCCGCGGCGCCGCGCCGGCCGATGTCGCGGCGCTGGCGCGGCTGGTGGCGCAGCTCTCGGAATTCGCCGCCGCCTATCGCGAGCTCGTGCAGGAGGTGGAGCTCAACCCGGTGATCGTGCATTCGAGCGGGCGAGGCTGCACCGTGGCCGACGCGCTGCTGACGCCGGCACCGCGCTGAGCGCGTCGCTTTTGCGCGGCGGTTGCGCTTCAATGAGCGGCCGAAGAACAGCCCGAGCGGAGGAGACCGATGACCACCCCCGAGACCAAGCGACTTTCCGGCAAGACCGCCATCGTTACCGGCGCCGGCTCGCGCGCCGACGGCATTGGCAATGGCCGCGCCGCCGCGATCCTGCTGGCGCGCCACGGCGCGCGCGTGGCGCTGCTCGATGCCGTGCGCGGCTGGGCCGAGGCGACGGCGCGGATGATCGAGGCCGAGGGCGGCGAGTGCTGCGTCATCGAGGCTGATGTCAGCAATCCTGCCGCCTGCGCCGCTGCCGTCGCCGAGACGGTGCGCCGCTGGGGCCGGCTCGACATACTCGTCAACAATGTCGGCATCGCCGGCCCGCCCGGTACCGCCGTCGAGGTCGATCCCGAGGCCTGGGACCAGGCGATGCGGGTCAATGTCACCTCGATGGTCCTGATGGCAAAGCATGCCATCCCGGAGATGCGCAAGCTCGGCGGCGGCGCGATCGTCAATCTCGCCTCGGTCGCCGGCCTCACCGGCGGTCATCCGAACCTGCTCTATGCCACCTCCAAGGGCGCGATCGTCCAGCTTACCCGCGCGATGGCGGCGCAGCACGGCGCCGAAGGCATCCGCGTCAACTGCATCGCGCCGGGCATGGTCTATACGCCGATGGTCTATAGCCGCGGCATGTCGCCGGAGCTGCGCGACGCGCGGCGCCGGCGCTCGCTGCTGCAGACGGAAGGGACGGGCTGGGATATCGGCAACGGCGTGCTCTATCTCGTCAGCGACGAGGCGCGCTGGGTAACCGGCATCGTCCTGCCGATCGATGCCGGCGCCACGGCCGCCGCCGGCGGGCTGCCAGGCGCGGCGCGCTAGCCGGAACTTTGCCCGGTTTTTCAGCCAAGCGGATCACCGATCCGGCGTATCGCCATCACCTCGCGATTCCTCTCACTCGGAATATGCAGCCGCCGGTCCGGCCGATAACGGAGAGCCAGGATATACCTGCGGGCAGGCACCTCGATGCAGCGCCATACCAGGATTGCCGCCGCTAGCGCGATCGGGAAGCAAAGGAGCCGGTCGTAGGGGGCGGGCATGAGAATGCCGACATAGGCGTGAACCGGGCCTTGAAGCAGATACAAAGCATAGCTTGCATTGCCGCACAGAACCAGGGCGCGGGATCCGAGCAAGCGCGTGAAGGCGCCATCGGAAATATAGATCACCGTAATCAGGACGCCGACCAGCACCGCGGCGACGCTGAGGGCATTTTCGATGTTGGTGATCGAAAGCAGCACCGCAATCGCGCCCGACAGCAGGACGCAAAGTGGTGTGCCCGGTCTTATCGTGATGTGCGATGGGCGGGTGATGAGCGTATGCAACAGCATGCCGAAGATGAACTCGCCACTTCGCATCAGCGGCAAGGGAAGGTACAGCGGCCAGGCAGGATGGTGGACGTTGCCGGCATAGTCGATCCACGGCGTGATCGTCGTCGTTCCGCCGGAAATCATGAAGACCGCGTCGATGACGCAAAGCCCAAACAGCACGGAGCCGCTGAAGCGACGCAGGACGCTTATCAGAAAAGGGAACGACAAGTAGAAGAAGAGCTCCACCGAGAGCGTCCAAGCCTGCATGATCCAGGCATAGCCGGAATGGGCGAACGCGTCGGTCCAGGATTGTACCATCGCCAGCACGGCGGCGGCGGTTTTTATATTGAGAGGCACGTCATCAACAGCTACGGGCAATGCAAGAACAAGGACGAAAAGGTAGACCGGATATATTCTGGCGAAGCGGGCAATGACATAATCTGCATATTGCCCTCGACTGGCGAACGGCGCCGGATGCGCATGGGCCAGGATGAATCCCGACAATACAAAGAAGACGCTGACGCCGAAGATGCCGTTATGGAGAAATGTAGCGATCGGCCACGGCGCGCCGGCCTTGTCGAGTGCAGACGCGCCGTAATGCATCACGAAGACATACGACGCGGCAAAAAAACGGATGCCCGTGAGCGCGGGAACAATTTTCCTCGTTCTAACCTCGGCCAAGAAATCCCCTCATTATTGTAATGTGTCAAGAATAATACACGTATTGCGGGTTCACATCCGTGCGCAGTGCCCAGCATCCCTGCCAGGACGGCCGGTACCGGGTGAGAACGGTTCGTTCGCCTCCTGGTTCCGGTGCCAAGCGCTCGTATGGTTGCATGCGTTCTTTGACGAACCGGCCTTGCAGCTCGCGCGGGGTTACCGGACAACGGCGGCTGTGCGGCGACGCTGAAGGCACGCCGGCGCGGCCCCAAAGCCTATGCGCGGCAGGCACCGGAAGTCGAATGCATCGGCAAAGGCAAGGCCAGAGCGTCCTACGAATTCAGCTGCAAGGTCTCGGTCGCCACCCCCCACCGGCCAATCGTCCCGCGATGGAAGACGTACTCACACGCAGACATGAACCGTTTTGGTGCCGATTGCCGCCAAGCCCTGCCGCGCTACGTCTCGTGGAGACATCATCGGACGCGTGAGATGATCGATGGGGATCTCCGCTCGTGCGAAGTGGTCAGTCGCGGTGTACGTAGGACAAAGTGCTAGGAAATCGATCGGTTCGTCCTTCAGTTCCTCGGCAAGCGATTCGACAAGTCGCAACATGAAAGACTTTGACGCAGCGTATGTGGCCATGTTCGGTTTGGCAGCTGCATTGACCGCTGCGGTGCTGGATACGGCAATGACCCCGGCGCGACCGCCACGGGATTTCGCATTGTGCAAGAGGATAGGAACAAGCCTATGAAATAAGTATACGGTCGCGAGGACATTGACGCGCACCATATTAAGTTCCTCCGCTGCCGATTTTGCGAGGAACGGCCCGTAGTGCGCCAGCGCCGCATTGTGCACAAGCAGGTCAATTTTTGATCGCCGCGCCTTAGCAACCACGCGGCCACAACCGCCAACCGTGGCGAGATCAGCCGAGATATATCCGAGTCCGCGGGTGTTGAAACGCTGGACGAGTGCCGCTAGGTGATCGCTACACCGCCCCGTCAACAGCACGTCCGTCCGAGCCGCCAATTCCTCGACAAACGCGGTTCCAATTCCGCTGCTCGCACCGGTAACCAACGCCGAACGATAGCTCATGTCGTATTTTGCGGTTCGTAAACAAGCACGCCTTCTGTTTCGCTGCCGTCGTTGTAAAGGGAAACTACCGATTCCGGAATCTTTGAAAGGTCCGAGCAACGCAGATAATCGCGCATCGTCGTGCCGGTGCAGCGCGAATCGATGTTGGGCGCGCCGGTCTTTGCTACCACGTCCTCGAGATGGACGGTGCGGAAATCGATGCTGTAACGGGCGATCCCGCTGGTATTCTCGACCGTTGCGTGCAGTTGTGCACCGGCAAATACGATGAGACCGCCCGGCGGACACAGAATGCGAAGGTCCGGGCCGCTGACCGCTGCTTGCGGCATCGGCTGCTGCCGGGAATCGTTCTTGACGTTGTTCGCGGCAGCACGTCGCGATGTGGCGTTCCAACGATAGTAGTTATAGATGTCTGAGTTGTTCGCCAAAGGATGGTCGAAATGATGCGGATAGAAGGCCATGCAGTTGTTGTAATCGAGATCGTACACGGGCAGCCACCAGTTGATCTGGCATTGCGGCGCTGAATACCAGGTGTCGCGATGGGGATGAAACGCATATGCGATCCCGGCGGTGAGGTAGTCGGTAGGATAAGCCGACCGCAGGCGCGGCACATCGAAGAATGTTTGCTGAATATCGATCCCCAGTTCAGCCATGATCTGGGGGATGATTTTTTTGCAATCGGAGTGATGGATAAAGGCGGGTTTGAGCTTCGCGAGAATGGCAACGGTATCCTCGACCGGCAACACCTCGTGTGCGCGTCGGGGATCAATTCCGCCGAACGCTTCCTCTAGCATCGTGCGGCCCAGTGCACACAATGCCGCGGTACCAGGGGTGGGCGAATAAACGAAGATCGAGCCGCGCCATAGTTCCGCGCGCCGATCCACGTCCGAGAACTTGGCATCGTAATATATGGCTGCCATGCAACCTTAACGAGATTCGGGCGATTTGGTTCCGTAAGTCAACGGCAGCGAATGGGCTCCTTAGGGGCGCAAACCATTGCCTGATCGGCGTCGAGCGCCTCGCCCCTGCCGCCCGAGCCAATGGTGGTCAGGGGAGCAGGCGCCCCATCCGCATCCTCTGAAAACGCCGGAAGTAGACGAGGTGATAATAGATCGCGCTCGGGTCAAAGAGGCCCCATCGAAAGAACTGCGCCACGTCGGCACCAATGCCGTGCCAATCGCGCCGTTGCAGCCGGTCGACAAGGATGAGCACGGCTTTGCGCGCACACATCATCTTGACATAGGACCGGATCTTTAGGCGGTCATCGCCCAGGAACGCCATCCAAAGCTCGAAAGTGCACCGCAGGTTGGCGCGCCAGGAGCGGTCGACGTTGGTGAAAGAGTTAGACTGGTGCAGAGAATGGTAGCGATACTGCATGAGGCGAGTAGCTGTGAAAGCGCAAGACCCCCCGGCTGTCGCCAAGAGATAAGCGATGTAAAGATCGACGGAAACCGGCATGTCCTGCGGAATGCGCGACCAGTCGATGGCGTCCTTCCGGATGATTGACCCGGATACAATGCAGATCGAACGGAATACCAGCGCGATCTCATCGAATGAGCGGTAGACGCCGTCGCGCAGCAAATGCCGGCCGAACCGCCGCGTCACCAGTTCGGTTGCGGCAACATTTAACCTGCCTTCGGCGTCGATGATGTCGTGATCGCAGAACGAGACGATGGTCTCGGGATCGGCTTCCATCGGCGCGATGAGCGTTGCGATGAAGTCCGCTCGCCAGACGTCGTCATCTCCCAAGATGGCGACGTACTTGCCGGTCGCCATCGCGACGCCCTTGAGGATGTTTGGCGTCTGCCCAAGGTTGCTGACGTTGCGATGCAGATGGATACGGGGATCGTTGAATTCGGCGACGATGCCGCTCGGATCCTCGGGGCTGGCATTGTCGCAAACGATGATCTCAAGGTTGCGGTACGATTGCGCGACCGCGCTCGCCAGCGCAATCCGCAGATATCCCGGGCGATCGAAAGTTGGAATGACGACGCTTACCCGGGTGCCGCGATCGCTGGTCGAAGAGGTCATGCAATCTCGCCGGCAATAGGCCTGGTTGATAAACGACCAACGCGATTAGTCGTTCCGCTGCCACCCGGAAGACGTGACGACAATACGGAAAATCGCTTCAACCCGTATCGTATTTCCCTCCAACTGTATACCAGCTCGGCAATGATCTGAGCCCGCCTTGTCGTGTTGCCCCAGGAGCGATGCACCGGGCGCCGTCGGCGCGAACCGGCGCCGGCCACGATCGTGGCCTTGAGCGCGTACGCGCGCAACGCCCGAAGCCTTAGCGACCTGCACTCAAAAGTTGTGTGGAATGAAGGCTGCAGCTATCGGTGATTTGCCTGGTCCCGCCCGCCGACCGGAACTCGGCTCGGCGGACACTGTTAACAGCGGCGATCTGAAATCCAACTGCGCACAGGGACCTTGCCAGATACCGCAAAGCCTTACGAGCCAGCTCTCACCCTGCATAGGGTGCCGGAGCCGGGTTCCACGATGTCACCGTCAGAGCCGATAGCGCCTGCTGTCGGCGCGCCTGCTGTCGGGTCCCCGGCTGTCGCGTCCGGTGAAAAGCGGCCGCGTGTGATCTTCCTCTGGGAGAGCTTCGGGCCGCACCATGTCGATCGCTGCGAGGCTTGCGTCGCCCAGTTGGGCCATCGCTTTGAAATCTACGGCGTCGAGATCGCCACCTTCGATGCTAACTACCAGTGGCGCGGCAGCGTCGGCGCCGACGGGTTCACCAAGATCACGCTGTTTCCAGGCGTGGTCCGGCAGAAGCTCAACGGCTGGCGCTGCTTCCGGCGCATCCTGGCCACCTGCCTCAGGCTCAAGGCCAGATACATCTTCCTGTGCAATTACGATATGCCGTCGATTTTCTTCGCCGCGGTGGTGCTGCGCCTGCTGGGACGGCGACTCTGCATCATGCAAGACTCCAAGTTCGACGACAAACAGCGCTATCTCCTGAAGGAGGTCCTGAAGAGCCTTCTCTACCGCCCTTACCACGCGGCCCTGGTCGCAGGCCATCGCGCCAAGAGCTACCTTGCCTTTCTCGGGGTCGCCGAGCGGCGCATTTTCATCGGCTACGACACGGTATCCACGGCGCGCATCCGCAGGTCGGCCCGCGCCGAGCCCGCACCAGGCGGCGCACCGCATGCCGAGCGTCATTTTACCGTGGTCGCGCGCTTCGTCCCGAAGAAGAACCTGAGCTTGGCGCTCGACGCCTATGCCGCCTACGTCGCCCAAAGTTCGGGAACGCCGCGCGAGCTCCATCTCTGCGGCTCCGGCGAGCTCGAGCCGCTGTTGCGCCAACAGGCCGAGCGGCTAGCACTCCGCGGTGTTCACTTCCGCGGCTATCTTCAGGAGCACGAGATCGCGCGCGTCCTCGCCTCCAGCTTGGCTTTGATCCTGCCGAGCATTGAGGAGCAGCACGGCCTGGTGATCAACGAGGCGATCGCGATGGGCGTGCCGGTCCTCGCCTCGGACAACTGCGGCGCGCGCGATCTCCTCGTCCGCAGCGGCGTCAACGGCTACATCTTCGAGCCCGATAATCTCGTAGGTCTCGCGCATTTCATGCGGCGGCTCGACACCGATGTCAACGAATGGGCGCGGCTGGCGCAGGGTACGCATCAATTCGAGCCGGCGGCGGATACCAAGCTGTTCGTGGAGGCGGTTGATCTGGTGCTGCGCTGCCTGTCGGGAAATCTCCGCCCTGCATCGGGTGAGTGGGCAAAAAGAACGTTGCCGACGGTGCGCCCGTGATATTGCGCCAACGGCGCCGCGGCGCCCTGCGAAACTCCGGCCGCAGAAAGGCCGCGACCGCTGCACGCGCGGAGTTCAGTCGCTGAAAACGGGTTGCTTCAAGCTGGTCAAGTGAAGCTGCCATTTGAATATTCTGCCCACCGGTCCAGCGCGGACGCGATTCTCCCGCGCGTCGACGCATTGTGGCTTTCCAACCAGCCAGGCGCTATGTCCGTCGAGCGCACCAACTTCATGACGCGTTCCGGGTGAATGCCCAGGCCCATTGCCGAAATCGGGCGCAGCACCTTGGCCGCTGCCATGACCAAGCCAAGCGGGATTTCAAATGTCTTCGCCTTCGAAAAATGCTCTGCGCGAAAAGCCTCGACGATCTCCTCAAGCGTATAGTGGTCGGGATAGCAGGCATTGAAAAGCACGAAGCGATCGGGCGCATTTCTGGCAAACATGATGGCTTCCAGCAAGTCATCGACGTAGAAGCACGCCTTGATGGTGTTCCGTCGTCCCGGATAGACGAAGACGCCTGCTTTCAGCAGCTTCGCCATGCGGGTAAAGTTGCCGCCTTCCCCCGGGCCGAAGATCACTGCCGGCCTGGCGATCACCAGGCGGCGGTCAGGACTTTCGTCGAGCCAGGCACGATGGATTCGCTCAGCGAGCATTTTGGACCGACCGTAGGGCGATATCGGCGCAAGCGGCGAGGTTTCCAGTTTCGTTTCCTCGCCGGGTCCATAGACGGAAATCGAGCTTGTGAACACGATTTCGTTCACCGCCATCCGCCGCGCAAACGCCGTGACTTCGAGCGCGCCCAGCACATTGGTCTCATAATATTCATGGTCCGGATGCCCTGGCGTCGTGTGCACGGCCGCCAGGTTGTAGATGCTCGAAACGGGGGTCGGCGCGGTGAAATCTGTGAGGTCGCGCACATCGGCGCGCAGATAGTCGACACCCGGAATGACTTCCTTCGGATCCCGGATATCGACCGAGATCACGTGGCTTTCACCCGATGTGACCAATCTTCGGAGCAAGTGCGTTCCGATGAAGCCGGTACCGCCGAATACGATCGACGCGCCCAAAGAATTGCGCCGCTCCGGCGCGGTCGATGTTGATGCGGAAGCAAGGGCCATGGCGGGGTTGCTCAGGTTTGCGAGGCAGGCTTCAACGCGGCGATTCCTGCGCGCCGGGCTGCCGGCCGCGGAATCGCGGCGAATGTTTCCTCGAACTGGGCGGCCTTGACTTCGACGTCAAAGTAGCGCTCCGCGAAAAGTCGCGCGTTGCGGCCGAAATTGCGCCGCTGCTCGGGGTCGGAGGCCAAGCGCAGTACGCCATCGTAGAATGCCGCATCTCCGCCGGGCTCGATGACGAATCCCGCCTGAGCCGCCTTGATCGTGGCTGCAGCGTCATTGTCTGCCGTGATTGACGCGACGACGGGCCTGCCCGCCGCCAAGTAGCTCAGGATCTTGGATGGGACGCTGAACCCGGCGGCTTCGCGGCCGATCATGGCGAGAAGGATGTCGCTCGCCCCCAGAACCTCCGAATACACCTCCATCGGCTGGAAGGGCAGCAGGGTGAGATTGGCGACGCCTTCCTGCGCCTTCCGCTGGGCGAGCCATTCGGCCGCTGCTCCCTCCGCGACCACGACCACCTCGAGACCCTGCGCGGCGCCCGCCCGGGCCAACCCCAGCAGCAGCGCTGGATCGTGCTTCAGCCCCAAAGTCCCGCTGTAGAGCGCGACCAGCTTGTCGCTCAATCCGTGTCGGCGCGCCCAGGCATTGTCTTTCCCGACCGGGCGGATCTGGGAAAGCGGCGCCCAGTTGGGCACGACGCGGACCTTATCGGGGTCGACGCCCCATTGCCCGAGCGGTTGGAGAAACTTGTCGGAGATCGCGACGATCGCCTCGCTCGATTTCAGGAGCGTCCCTTCGAGCCGCATGTAGTGTTCCCCGATGGCCCGGCCGACCCAGCCGAGCTTCTCGCTGAGGAAATGGTATGTGGCCTTGGAAACGAGGTCCTGGACCCAGAATACGAAGGCGGCGCCGTGCACCGCGCATGCCTTCCGGAGCTTCTTCTGCGCGTCGAGCGGCATGTTGCAGCCGACGACGACGTCCGGGGCGAAGCCGACGGCTCTCGCAGCCATGAGCTGCCCGACCCTGGCCTCCAGGATCCGGCGGCGCAGGAACCGACCCTTGTCGAACGGGGCGCCGGTTCGAATTCCCTCGACGTGAAAATTCGAGGAATCTTCGGGCAGCACGGTGAGCTCGCCTTTGGGAGCCCGGAGATCGGCGAAGTGCAGGTGCAGCACGGAATGACCGCGGTGCGCCAGACAACGGCTGAGCTCCACCTGGAAGGGATGACCGGCATAGTCGCAGATGACGATGCGCATGGGCGGCCTTAGGGAGAATTGCGACTCGAGTGGAGCCGCACGTCGCCGCGCTGCGCAGGCGCGCGGCTGGGTTCCACCTCGAAGAGGCGGTGCGGGTAGTTGAAGGTAACGAGCCGCATGGCAGTCAGTGCTTGTTGTGGCGCCGCTTGATCTGGTCGGCGATCCAGGGATAGGTCTTGGCGAGCCCGCGCTTCAGCGGTTCCGACGGCTCCCAGCCGAGCTTCTCTCGGATGAGTGCGTTGTCGGAGTTGCGCCCGCGCACCCCCAGCGGCCCCGGCACGTGCTCCACCTGCAGCCGTTTGCCGGCGATCTCGATGATCATGCCGGCGAGGTCGTTGAGCGTCACCATCTCGTCGGAGCCGATATTCACCGGGCCCGCGAAGTCGGAGCGCATGAGGCGCAACGTGCCCTCGACGCATTCGTCGATATAGAGGAAGGAGCGCGTCTGCTTGCCGTCGCCCCACATCTCGATCGTACCGCCGTCCTTCGCCTCCGCCACCTTGCGGCAGAGCGCCGCCGGCGCCTTCTCGCGACCGCCTTCCCACGTGCCCTCGGGGCCGAAGATGTTGTGGTAGCGGGCGACGCGCGCGGTGATGCCGTGGTTGCGCGCATAGGCGAGATAGAGCCGCTCGCTAAACAGCTTCTCCCAGCCATATTCGCTGTCGGGATTGGCGGGATAGGCGCTGCTCTCGCGCGTCACCGGCGCGTCGGGATCGAGCTGGTTGTGCTCGGGATAGATGCAGGCGGAGGAGGAATAGAAGATGCGCTTGATGTTGCGCCGGCGGCAGCCCTCGAGGATGTTGAGGTTGATGGTCGCGGAATTGTGCATGATGTCGGCGTCGTTCTCGCCGGTGAAGATGAAGCCGGCGCCGCCCATATCGGCGGCCAATTGGTAGATCTCGGCGAAGGGCTGGTCGATGGCGTCGCGGCACTCCTGCGCGTCGCGCAGATCGGCGACGATGAAATCGTCGGCTGCCGTCGGGGCGAATTCCGGATATTTGAGATCGACCGCCCGCACCCAGAAGCCCTCGCTCTTGAGCCGCTTCACCAGATGCGAGCCGATGAACCCGCCTCCGCCGCAAACCAACGCCGATTTCATTCCTTGCTCCTTCGCCTCACCCTTGCCAAGCGCCGCGCTCGTCCAATGCGTGACCTGCGCACCCCGCCCTGGCCCTGCGCCGCAGATCAACGGTCAGGCGAGGATTAAGGTTCCGAACGCATGAGGCGAAGTCCCACCTCGCCGCAGCCAACCGTGAGTGCCCAGGGGGCTGGGTCCAGTGGGCGCGTTTATTCCGGCGCGCTTCTCTATTTGGCTCTATTGGGCCCTTCGGCGGCAGAAGGCTCGCCGCAAGGGCCGCAAGGGCCCCGTCCATGCGCTTCGTGGCGGGCCGGTGGGCGACACCCGCGGGGGAGGCGGGCGGGGTCAGACGGGTGACGGCGCTGGGCCATCAGGTCAACCTGGTGCCGCCGGCCGACGTGACGGCTTAGAAGGCTTATACGAAGCGGTCAGGTCAGACCGTCCTGGCAAACGCTCAGTCGAGAGCCGGCGACATCTCCCGCCGGAACGCTGGGCGACCGGTTATGCTCGTCACGCGCACGCCACACCGCTGCAAATTGCCCGCGCGAGCCGCAGCCCCAGCGCAATCGCGGTAAAGGTCGGATTTGCGAATCCCGTGCTGGGGTATACGGCTGCGCCAGCCACGTAGAGATTGCCCGTCCCAAATACCTTGAGGTTTCGATCGACCACGCCATCGCTTGGCGTGTTCGCCATCCGGGCCATTCCCATATGGTGATAGTAGTCGCGCCATTGTTTTATGGCGCTGCGATCGCGAGCGACCAAGGCAGGATCGAGCCGAACGCTTGCAAGCTGATGCTTCTCCAGGTAATGCGCTACGAGTTCGCTCGCAATCGCCAGGGTCTCGATTTCCCGTCCGTCAATACGCCAGTCCAGCTCCACGATTGGCATTCCCAGATGATCGGATTTGACGCCGAGATGAAGTGCGCTTTCCGAAACGGGCAGCTGCTCGCCCATGAGGCGCAGCTGAATGCCCTCATCTAAATTGTAGACCCGGTGGTCGCGGAGATACCGGAGAATCATAGGGAAGGCGACTCGAAGACTGGATATGAACTCCCGCGGATTCGGCACCAGCTGCCGCTGATAATGCCCGCGAAAGAGCGAGCGCGCCAGCAGCTTCAAATTTCCCAGGTGTTCTTGAAATCGAGAGTTGAAGAGGAAGAACGCGGTCACCCCGAGCAGCTTTCGGCTCCGCTGAGCTTGCTCGGATAGTTTCAGCTTTGGGACGTATTTGATGCGCTCCAACTTAGTGTTGTCGAAGAGATCGTGGAAGCGCTTCTTGTCGAGCGGCGTCACGTATCCGCCGAAGCAGTCAATGTGGTCCACAAAGCCCCTTCCCAGCCGTCGGTTGCCTGACCAGGGCGCGCTGCGACCATCGAAGAGGGCCATCTTCAGGAGGCGGGCAATTTCGATCGTGCCGTTGGCGAGGATCACGCGCTCCGCGGAAAAGCGACGCACGCCACCGGCGATGGTTCGAACGACGACGCTCGTGACCCGTTCCCTTGACTGGTCGAGCTCCAAACCCACGACCGGCGCGTTGACGAAAACCCGCAGGTCGTCGCGGGATTTGATTTCGCTCCTGAATAGCGAGGCGAGATTTGGCTGGGGTGCCCAGAGGCTGAAATACGAGTCCAGCTCGTCGCCGACCGCGGGGGGCTCTATGTTCAGCCGTCTCCAGACCATCTCGTCTGAGAGACGGTGGCTCATCCCGAGAAGCTCGTATCCGCGCGCGTAAAAGGGATCGAGTTCCTGTCTTGTAATTGGCCAGGAGACATCCGTCACCCAGTGGCGGTTCTCGAATACAATCGGGTCGAACTCAAGAAGCTGGCCTCCCCAAAAATTTGTTGTGCCGCCAAACGCGCGGTAGCGGCCCAGATGCAAGCCGGGGAGCTGGTGGCCGCTGCAAAGCGCGGTCTTAAAGAAGTTCTGCGACTTAGTCTCAACAGTGGCTCCGCCGGCTTCGAGTACGATCACGCTACGCCCGGCCCGCGCCAGTTCGATCGCCATCGTCAGGCCTACCGCGCCCGATCCGACGATAAGCGTCTCGGCGAATTGCGGTCGGTCGTCCGACATTTCGCGCAGATCGATCAGCATCCCAATGTTCCCGCCGCTTAGCTGATTAGGGTCGTCGTCCGGTCCGCCGATTGGCCAGCGGGCGCGCCCACGTCCAGACGCAGTGAATCCTGCGGTATCCCCACAACCTCCGCGGCATCCCTTGCCACAAGAGTGGCGAAGGTGCCCGCTGCACGAAGATCCGTATCGTCTGAGAGCAGTTGCGCATTTGCCCTAATGTTCTGAGGGCTCCGGGAAGAGAACAGTGTTATGCCATCGGGGTTGGCGTGTCGCGCGGCCGCCACCATCAAATGGGAAAGCACCGATGAGTTTGCGACATCCATGTCGAGTTCCTCCGCCCAGACCCGTGCGACCGTCGGATTGGCACTAAGCCATCCGCGAAGTCGAGCAAAGTTCTCCGAAAGGCTGCGATGCGTGATCACGACGCTCCCGGGATATGTCGGCTGCTCGCAGCTGAGCACCGACCATTCGAATTGCATGACCGAGCAGAATCGGCGCTCCGCACGGTGTATTTGCTCGGCCGCAACACGTTTGCTCCCAATGCCGAAACTTGCGATCTTCCCCTCCCTAACGATCCGCTCGAGCAGCGCGAAGAGTTCGTCGCTCAAGTCGGCGACGACGGCTTCGTGCAACAGAAGAATATCGATGTAGTCGGTCCCGAGCGCCACGAGACTTGCTTCGAGAGACATCCGTAGCTCGTCCGGGGAGAAACGCGCTCGGCCGGCGAGGCCGCCAGCAGCGCGCGACAATCGGGATTTGACGCTTGGCGCGTGTTTGATCAGGGGCCGCAGGACGCGCCTAGCGGCGCCCAAAAGGCTTTGGTGGCGCGGTGGTCGGATGCCAAACTTCGTCGTTATCGTGACCCGGTCACGATTCGAACGAAGAGCATCGCCTAAGACCCTTTCCGCGTGGCCATAGCCATAAGAGGGGGCGGTGTCGAAATGTCGGATGCCGCAATCGTAAGCCGTTCGCAGGAGGGTGATGGACTCCCGTCGAGTGATCCCGCCCATCAGCGATGAACAACCGTATCCCAAACGCGTGGACACGGTGCTCAGTCCGGGAACATAGAACGGCGTTGACAACTATAGTTCCTTTCCAAGGGAATTATTGTCCGGTGACAGGATGCATGTTGCGCGGCTCAGCCTCCCCGGATGGTTGCAGGTCATCTCGATAATTCCCGCAAGATCACGCTCGCTGGGCGAAAAACGCCATCTACTTTCAACCATCGCAATGCGCCTGGGCTGCTTAGAACGCCAATTCGATTGCCGTCGTTCCCCGGGCGATAATGCGCCCGTGCGAAACCCGCGAGGAGCTGTTCCACCCGGCTTACTGGCTACAGAACGCCCCGCATTCCGGGGATCGGAGCGGCGGCTGGCGCGATCGTCGACTTTCGTCCCGTGAGCGCCGCGACTTTGGAGCGTCGCCGATCAAAAAACATGCGCGCCCAAATTGAACGAGAGGAGGCCAGGAACGCTGGCCGACACTCGGCCGTTCATAGACCCGCACGACGTTCGCACGCCTATATACTTTAGAGGTAGATAGATCTGACGCTGGACGTGCGAGCGCCATGCGCGGTCTTCGGAGGTCCCTCTCGGATCGCTGCAAGGGCGCGCGGTCGATGGCTAACAGAGTGGTGAAAAGGGGGCGGCAGTCTCTCGTATGGCACAACCGTCAGGCAGCGGAATAGCCGCCCGTATCGTGCGCGCCGCAGGCGCGCAGGGCGTGAACCAGCTAGCCCGGATTGTGCAGCTTTTCCTTCTCGTGCCGATCTGCCTTACCGCGTGGGGAACGGCGGTTTATGAAGATTGGCTGCTGTTGAACTCCGTCACGGCCTTTCTGCTGCTCGCCGATTTGGGTTTCGTCCAGTTTACGACGGTAAAACTTATCGAAGCCTGGTCAAGAGAAGACCGGGAGCGGTTCTCGCGCGAATGGGCGCTTGCCCTCGGATTGTTCGGAGCGTTATCGGCGGCGCTGATTTGCCTCCTGGGCTTGTCCTGGGCCAAGCCGGCCTGGACGTCGTTGATTCCTGCCCGCCAGCTGCAAGAGCCCGAACTCGCCTCGGTTGCAGTGTTGCTCTCTTTGGCTTTGGTGTGGTCGATCCTGATAAATCTTGGACTTGGGGCCTACCGCGCCCGCGGCGACTTGAGCCGCAGTTACCATGTGTCGAGCATTTTGGTGGCCCTGCAGACCGCAGGCGTCGCAGTACCTGCGGCGCTTGGCGCCGGGCCCATCGCGGCGGCGGCGGGTAACTGTATCCTGACCGGCGTCATGTTGGCGGCTGTTGTCGCCGATTTCTGCTGGCGCTATCCCGACATGACATGGAGGCCGATCTGGCCATCATTTGATGAGCTGTCCCAGCGCGTGCGGCATGCGATTGGTTATTTGACTTCGCCGGTGGCGACGACGGTAATGGTGAACGGGCCAACCTTGATTCTC
This sequence comes from Allostellaceae bacterium, assembly GCA_052143095.1. GTDB lineage: Bacteria > Pseudomonadota > Alphaproteobacteria > ATCC43930 > CGMCC-115725 > DAHUYF01. The sequence goes on along the minus strand of JBKQTR010000366.1, from coordinate 586 downwards.
GCTCACAGCGGGGCGCCGCAAGGCGCTATTGCGCTCTTCACCGCATCACGAACAATCGCTGGCGTCGCGCGGCAGCTGCCCTATCAGTTTGCTCATCCGGCCGGCGTAGAGCTCGCAGGCTTGCTGGCGCGCGGCGATCGAGCGCGCCTGTCGCAGGTTTATGTGAGCGCCAGCCACGCCCTGGCCATCATTGTCGGAATGCTTAGCGGTTTTACCGTGGTTGCGGCGCCGCTTGTGATGACGCTGTGGACGCGGGGCAAAATAACTTATGACCCGAGCTTGATGCTCCTCCTCGTGGGAACGACGGCGGTCTGCGCGCCCGCGCAGGTTGCCTATATGCTGCTGTGGTACGGCGGCCGTCCTGGCCTCCTCAGCAGGGCCCTTATCTGTTCGACCGGCCTTGCCATGGGCCTCGCCATGCTTCTTGCCCCGTGGTTCGGAACACAAGGTGTCGCGATAGGACTTGGGGTGGGCGAAATTATTGGCGTAGCCGTGTATCTCTCGCTGCTGGTTGATCGGTTGCTTCAACGCAAAGCTGGGACCGGTCTGCTGCGAAATTTTTGGACGACCCTTCTCTCGGTCTTGG
>JBKQTR010000365.1:0-4798 GCA_052143095.1 Allostellaceae bacterium | reverse complement strand
GACGAGATCACCGGCGACCGCAAGCTCATCGCGCTGCTGCGCGATACCACCGAGCGGCGCCGGCTCGAGGAGGCGCTGCGTCAGAGCGAATCGACCTTCCGCCTGCTGTTCTCCGGCAACCCCATCCCGATGTGGGCTTATGACGTCGAGACGCTGCGCTTCCTCGAGGTCAACAACGCCGCGATCTCGCAATATGGCTACAGCCGCGCCGAGTTCCTGGCGATGACCCTCGGCGACATCGCCCCGGTCGAGCCTGCGCCGGCGCGACGCCCGGGCGAGCGCCAGGCCTCGCCCGGCTTCGGCCGGCTCGGCATCTGCCATCACCGCAAGGCCGACGGCAGCGAGATCGCGGTCGACGCCGTGTTGCACCGGCTGGAGTTTGACGGGCATCAAGCGGCGATCATGGCGGCGATCGACGTCACCGAGCAGAAGCGCGCCGAGCAGGAGATCCGCCAGGCCAAGGAGGCGGCGGAAGCGGCGAGCCGGGCGAAGACCGAGCTGCTCGCCAATATGAGCCACGAGCTGCGCACGCCGCTCAACGCCATCATCGGCTTTTCGGAGATCATGCAGGCGGGCCTGTTCGGCCCGCTCGGCTCGGTCAAATACGACGGCTATATCGCCGATATCCGCCACAGCGCCGGCCATCTCCTGACGGTGATCACCGACATTCTCGATCTCGCCAAGATCGAGGCGAATTCCTTCCGCCTGGAGGAGGGCGTGGTCGAGCCCGGCGAGATCATCGTCTCGGCGCTGCGCCTGGTGAAGCCGCGCGCCGACGGCGTCGGCGTGTTGCTGGTCTATGACAAGCACCACAGCGACGTCGTCATCAAGGTGGACGAGACGGCGCTGAAGCGCGTGCTCATCAACCTGCTCGCCAATGCCGTCAAATTCTCGGAACCCGGCGGCGCCGTGATCGTGCGCTCGGAATTCGACGCGCAAGGCGCGCTCGCCATTTCGGTGGCCGATCAGGGCATCGGCATGACACCCGAGGAGATCCCGATCGCGCTCACCCCCTTCCGCCAGGTCAATAGCGGGCTGCAGCGCAAATACGAGGGCACCGGGCTGGGCCTGCCGATCGCCAAGCAGCTGGTCGAGATGCATGGCGGCACGCTCGCCATCGCCAGCGCGCCCGGCGCCGGCACCACCGTCACGGTCCTGCTGCCCGCGGCGCGGGTGATGGCGGCGGCTTAAAGATTAGAGCGAGTTTCCGCTGCAGGGGCGCCGGTGCGTCCTTCGAGACGCGGCGCTACGCGCCGCTCCTCAGGATGAGGAGGAACGAGAATCGCATCATCGGATGATGCCCGATTCAATCTCGCCTCATCCTGAGGAGGCCGCGCAGCGGCCGTCTCGAAGGACGCACGGAGCCGGTGCAGCGGAAGCCTCTCCTAACCCGCGAGGCTTTGCTCGACCGCGGCGCTCACCGCGTCGAGCGGGATCAGCGCCATGTCGCTGCCGCCGAAGCGCTGCGCCTCGATGAGCGTCAGCCGCCGCGCCGCCGGCGCGAATTTCGCCGCCGCGCTGGGGCCGAACAGCGACACCAGCGGCGCGCCCGCCGCCGCCAGCACGTGGCCGGTGCCGCTGTCATTGGCGACGGCGACGGCAAGCCGCCGGGCGATCGCCAGCGTGTAGAGCGGCGAAGCCGCGACGGCGGGCGCGATGCGCTCGTCCTGCAGCGGGAAGAGCGCGCCGGGCAGCGCCGATTTGAGCTCGTCGGCCCAGAGCCACTCGTCCGGCCCCAGCACCAGCACCACGCCGCGCCCGGCCTGAAGCTGCGCCCGGGCGAGCGCGAGGAAGCGCTCGCGCGGCCAGCGCTTGTGCGCGCCGCCGGCGCCAGGGGCGATGCCGACATAGACCGGTCCCGGCGGCAGCGCGAGCGCCGCCGCCTCGCTCCAGGGCGGCCCGATGGCGAGCGCGAAGGACGGCTCGACGCGCTCGCCGCCGGCGACCCAGACGAGGTCGAGCAGCTGATCGAGGAGCCGGGCCGGCCGCTCGTAGCCGCGCGGCGGACGCTTGTCCGACAGCAGGAAGCGCGCCGCGCCGGAAACGAAGCAGCGGGCGTCGATGCGGCGCAGGATGAGGCTGGTGAGCACGCGGCGCTGCGTGTCGATGACGAGCTCGAAGCGCCGTCCCGGCAAGGGCCGGCGCAGCAGCTCGGCGGCGCGCGAGCCGATGCCGGCATCCTCGATGATCTCGTCGAGGAGCGGTGCCACCAGCGGCGCCAGCGCATCGGCATAGACGGTCTTGCCCTTGCCGGCGAGCCAGGTGATGCGCGCCGCGGGCCAGCGCCGCCGCAAAGCGGCGAGGAAGGGCAGCTTCATCACGCCGTCGCCCAACAGCTCAAGGCCGGAATAGACCAGCAGATCCATGACGCGCGAAAGTGTCATCGCCGCCCGCCCGGCGCAAGGGGCGTGCGCTATCGCGCCCAGCGGAACATGATCGAGGCGATCAGCACGGCAAAGGACAGCGCGAGCGCGGTGGTCGCCCAGTCCGGCGCCCAGCGCGGCCAATGGCGCTCGATCCAGGGCTCGGCGCGGTCGGCGCGCCGGCGGCCGTCATCGCCCCAGTCGAACATCTCCTGGTCGGCAAGACGGGCGCGGGAGCGCTCGTTCTCCTCGTCGAAGCAGGTGGCGCGGAAGACGGTGTATTCGGTGCATTTGGAGCTGCTGGGCTCGTACAGCACCTGGACGACGCGCACCGCCGGCGAGCGCCGCGCATCGAGGACGCGCTCGGCCTCGGCGACCGCCGCGGGGCGATCGTCGAAGATGCCGACCGTGCGCCAGCTGCGATCGAGCCGTGTCTGGGTCTCGAACGTGATCAATCTCACTCCACCCTCACCCGCGACCGCCTCGCCGGGGTCGCACAAATGCAACAGAAAACTCGGATAATCATCAGTATTATTGAAGATATCCTCGCTCCCCGCATTATCTGCAGTCAATCCTTGTGGAGATGTGAATATTGGGTGGGAAAATCTCGCGGAATTTCTTGAATTTCGGCGATACGCCGCGCCAGCGCGGGGGCGCGGCACGCCCTTGCCACAAAAGGCGCTATGTCCGGGACGTCGCCTCGCAGGTGAACATCGGCGCCTGGCCGCCGGCGACCAGGTGGCGTCGCCGGGTTGGAGAGCACGATCGCCACGCGCTTCGGTTTCTGTGGATTGACCGGGTTGAGGTTCTTGAGACTCACGGCTTGACCTCCGGGGCCGCGGCATGACCGGGGCGACGGGCCAGGACGAAGGCAAAGTCGCGACCGTGGCCGCGCTTCAGCGCCAGCTCGATCCACAGCATGCCGAAGGGCTCCAGCAGGCGCGCAGCGCTGATGGGTCCGGCGTCGACGGCGTCGAAGCCGAGATCAGCGACGAGGCCGAGTACGGTCGGCTTGCGTTCGGCGTCATCGCCGGCAACGAACATCACCGGTGTCGGGTGGTAGGCCTCAGCGTCCGCCATGTTCTCGGCGCCGGTCTGGTTCAGGGTCTTGAACACCGACCCGCCCTTGGCCCAGCTCGCCACCTGCTCGGCGCCGGAGGTGTCGTGACCGAGCGTCAGATGCAGCCCGTCTGGCCCCATACCGAGCGGGTTGGTGCAGTCGATGACGATCGCGCCAGCCAAATCGCCGAGCGCCTCGAGCACCGGCTTGGTCGCGGCGAAGGGCGTCGCCAGCACGATCACCTCCGCCCCGCGCCGCTCGTCTGCGCGTTGCAAACGCTCCTTCGGCAGCAGGGCATATTTCGCGTCAGCCGGGTCGGGCACGCCGAAGCGAACGTCATGGCCGCGCCTGAGCCAGCGCTGCCCAAGCGCGCCGCCGACATTACCGGCTCCAACGATCAGAATGCGCATCGACCCTCCGCCGCGTTGCCGTGCCTTCAACTACACTGGAAGGGTCGATTTTTTGCCAGGGGCAGTGCGTTCACTCGGTTTCAACAATCCGTGAACTACGCATCCAATTCAAATTGCGCCCGGCAGCGGGCGCTTCTGCCGGAGGGCACGGTGCTCTACATTGCCGCCCGCAACGGCGCGGGGGAGCGAGCGGATGCGCGGAGGGTGGGGAGTGGCGGCGTTCTGGACGTCGAGCGCGCTGGCGGCGCTTGCGGCAGCGCTGGTGGCGGCGACCGTCTTCCTGTCGTCGCGCAATCAGGAGCTGCAGGCCGATGTCAATCAGCGGCAGCAATTCATCGACCAGAGCGTCCAGCTGAGCCGGCTCAACGCCAATCTGATCCGGGCGCTGGCCAATGCCGCCGTTGCCAACCGCGACGACAAGCTGCGCGAGATCCTGGCCGAGGTGGGGGTGACCTTCACCGTCAACCCCGATGCGCCGGCCGCCGCCGAGAAGAAGGCGCCTTAGCCCATGTCCGACGATGCGCGCCGCCTGTTCATCCCGGTGCTGATCCTGGCGCTTGCCTTCTTCGCCATGATGGCGGTGCAGAGTTTCCAGCTGGTCCGGCAGCACGAGACGCTCGTCGCGCGGCGCGCCACGCAGGAAAGTGCGGTACAGGAATCGCTCAAGACGCGCCAACAGCTCAACGCGCTGGCGGAGAAGACGGCACGGCTCGCCGATGCCGGTGACGCCAACGCGCGCGCCATCGTCGACCAGCTGCGCCGCGACGGGATCACCATCAATCCGCAGAAGTGACGGGCGGCCCGCGCTCCTCGCTCCTGAAGAAAGTTTCCGCTGCAGTACCGCCCGAGCGTCCTTCGAGACGCGCGCTTCGCGCGCTCCTCAGGATGAGGCGAGATTGGGAATGGGATCAAATGATGATGCCCGATTCAATCTCACCTCATCCTGAGGAGCCCGTGTAGCGGGG
>JBKQTR010000364.1:0-16445 GCA_052143095.1 Allostellaceae bacterium | reverse complement strand
AAGGCCAAGCCGTTCGTCGCGCTGCTCATCCGCCACGCCAACCGCGCGACCTCTCAGCGCGCCGCGCACCGCCGCGAGATCAGATATCGCTACTACGAGCTGGTTCTCCTCATATGCCTCGATCACGCCCTGAGTCCGCCTCCGGCATCCCGAGAACATGGAAAAGAACAAGCGCGGGAAACGCCCACGAAAAGTCGCCGATTACATCTGCATGGCCGTCGCGGAGGCGCTCATCGCAGAAGCGTTGCGCCAGATTGCGTATAAACGGCTCTAGCGCCGCAATTCGTTTCGGCGTGAACGCGGCGTTGGCCAGACGCCGCTGGCGAGCGTGGCCCGGCGGGTCGAGGTTGGTCAATGCGGGCGTCGCTGCGTAACCACCCTCCTTCAAAATCGACCCCGCGTGCGGACAGAGCTTGCTCAGCGGCTCTAGCGCGTTGATCGCCGAGAACTCGGCCGTCGTCCTCAAAACGTGGCGAACATCCGCATAGCGGGTGACGACCCAGTGGTCGAGGTCGGCCGAATAGAAGGCGGGCGCCGCATCGCGCACAACGGCGAACGTCGGGTACGGGTCGGCGAGATAGTCGGCGCCAAATGGATCGAAACGATCAGCGATCTTGCACGAACCAAGTGTCGAGACTTCAGCCGCTCTCATGGCAAGCGCCTTCTCGCAATTGGACGGAAAAAAGCAATTTCGCAGCTCAGTAGAGCGATTTCTGATACGTCGTGCAAGTCAGAGATTTTGCGCCGGCGATGTCCGTTCCTGGCCCGTAACGGACCTCGCGCAATGTCCGCTTTATGTCCGTTATTGAGGGATGAGCGGAAGTGACTCGGAATGCCCTGAAGTCCGAGTCTGGACCCGTAGGCGACATGGGCACTGTGCGTCTTCCGAGCCTGGCTTCGTGCACTCTCTTGGGCCCCTATTGCGCCAACAGGCCATTACTCGCTAAGGTCCAGTGTGGGGGAAGGCTTTCGATCTGGGAGCCGGGGATTACGCCTCATGAGTAATTGGGCGTATGGGCTTCGCGTAATGCCAGACGGCTTTTGGCGCCGGCTAATCGCTTTAGTTCTGGTGCACGCCGTTGCTGTGCAAGCCCTGCTTATCGCGCTCGGCGGATTCTCTTTGGCGGCGGGGGCCGACCAAAGCAAACCAGCTTTCGAATTGTGCTCGCACGATGCCAACGGTGCAACGTCGCCGGCCAAACTTCCCGACCATTCCGGCTGCACCCATTGTACCTTTTGCTTTGCCGGAGCGCACCATGCGGTCATCGGCACCGCGCCCTCCGCCTTCCATCGCGTCAATCTCGCGATGGTGGTCGTGCCGTGGCTCGGCGACAGCTCCGGCCTAAGGCGGCTAACCCGCTATACGATCGCAAGCCCGCGGGGCCCTCCGCTCGACGCCTGACGGCTCGCCGACCGACCGCATACCGCATCGGTCGCTGAGCCATCCCATCTCGCCAAGAGGCAGCACTCCGACCGCAGGGGACGCGCGAGGAGAATGCGGCGCGTCGAAGGCGCAAACATCACTCAAGCTAACGGGGATCCCATGTCTATTCCACCCACGAGGTCGCTACTACCATTGGCGCGTCGATCGATATTGGCCGTCTCCGTCTTTGCGGCATCGATGGCACTCGCCTTCGCTTCAACGACCGCGGGCGCGGCTGATCTAGCCGTGAAAGCACCGGGGACGCCGGCTTATCAATGGTCTGGTTGTTACGTCGGACTCAATCTCGGCGGCGGCATGAGCGGAACGAACTTCACCTCAACGGTCGGTCCAGGCACCCATCTCCTGGACCCCGATCCCGCGGTAGTCGCCGGAAGCGGAGGCGGCGCAGCGAATGCTGATGGCCCGTTGGCCGGCGGACAGGTCGGCTGCAATTGGCAGAGCGGGACGCTGGTGTTGGGACTGGAGGGCGATTTCGACTATTTCCATAGCAATCCGGGCTTCAGCAACAACACCAACACGCTGAGTGACGGCGTCACACCTTTCACCATCTCGCAATCGCTAACCACCAATTACCTTGCGACCGTTCGCCCACGCATCGGCGTCGGCGCGGATCGCAATCTTGCCTACATAACGGGCGGCGTCGCCTTCACCCGGGCCACGTACACGGAGAGCTACAGCGATGGCGCCGCGCCTTCCGGCGTGGGAACGACCACAGCTTCCAGAAATCTCGTGGGATGGACTGCCGGTGCTGGCTGGGAATACGCCTTCGCCGACCATTGGACGGTGAAAGCCGAATATTTGATTTCCGGCTTCCCGAAGACCAGCGCGCTCGGTGCGATCACCGATGCCGCCGGCGGCTCAAACTCGCTAGGCGGCTCCTCTGATGTCACGATCCAGCTCATCCGGGCTGGGGTGAATTTCAGATTCTGACGCGCACGACGCTGTCATGTGCGCTTCAGGCTTAGCGTCGTCCTTCATCGCCCGTTTGCGCGCGCGCCGAACTTCGGCTGCGGCACAACGTGCACAGCAAAACGGTGGCTCCATGTTGATCGATCTCAACACCCAACAATCGCGGATAGGCCGGCTGCCCAGCGGTCAAGCGGTTTCCGCCTCCCTCGCATTCGTCGCGATGCTCCTTCTGTCGTCCCTGACCATGGTCAGTCTGACCACGACACAGGCGTTCGCGTGCGCATGCGGTTGCAGCGTATTCGACGTCGGTGGCCTTGATCTGCCGCAAGAGCAAGACCATGGCGGGCGGGTTTTCTTTGAATTCTGGGACACTAATCAGACGCAGAACTATGTCGGAAGTTCCAGGGCGCCGGCTGCTCTCAACCTGGACAAGAACCTAAACACACAATGGTACAATGTCGGCTTCAGTTACAACTTCAATAGAGAATGGGGAGTCATGGTGCGCATTCCCACTGCCAACCGCACCTTGACCACCGACACTGGAGCATTCGCCGGCGTCACCTCATTTAATTCCAAGGATATCGGCGACATCGAAATCATGGGCATCTACACGGGCTTCTTCAAAGACATGTCCACCGGCATCATGTTCGGCGTCAAGCTCCCGAGCGGCACCTTCACCGCGCCCGGGTTGGATCGTGACAATCAGATTGGAACCGGCAGCACCGATCTTGAGTTTGGCGCCTTCCATCGCGGCCTGCTCACGGGGGACAATGCCTGGCAGTATTTCGGCCAGTTCCTGTTGCGACGGCCGTTCCTCTACCAGGCTGCCGCTGATCCGCAGGGCTTCTTCGACGGCAATCCCGGTGTCGTGCAAACCTACCAGCCCGGCTACCAGATCGATGCCGCCGCAGGCATCGTCTACAACAACCTCTACCATGTGCTCGGCCTCGATAAGATCACGCCACTCGGGCAAGTGATCGTATCGACCCGCAGCCACGACACGGGTACCGGTGCTGATCCGTACAACAGTGGCTTTGATCGGGTGATGCTGTCGCCCGGCGTCGAGTTCACGAAGGTTGTCGACGAGGCCAACAACCGGGTGATCAAGCTCTACGCCGACGTCGAAGTTCCGATCTATTATCGGGCAAATGCAGCCAACAACGCCGGCACCGAGGGGCAACTCCTGGCTCCTTATCAGATCAAGGTAGTCGCGAGCTACAATTTCTGAAAGTGATCTGACCGGCGCGCCCCTAACTGCGCGCCGGTTCACTGGAAGCGAGGGGCGAAGTTAGAAAGGCGACCGCCAATAATGGTAGACCTGCAGATGGCGCCATGAATGCTCGCACCACCGTTTGGTCCGGCAAGTCGGCATGGGATGGTACGGTGGCATGTCGGTGTAATTGGTGAGAGGCATTGGCTCTGCACCACCGCCCGCGCTTGCCGCACTGGCGAACGCGAACATAGCAAACAGAGTGACCGCGAAGATTTTCATCATGGTTATCTCTTCTTTCATTCGATACTGCCCTTCAGTCAATCAGAACGGTGACACATTGCGGACCGGATATACGCGCGAAAGCTTGGCGGCGCAGTGGCGACCTGGTGAGATGATATCAATTTCCGCTGACCTTTCGGCGTGCCTGCGGCTGGCGTTGGCCGCGGCGGTGATCATTATAATCAGTGTTGCCCCACCGTTCGGCGCAGCGCGTGCCACGCCACAGATCGATGAGGCGGCACCGCCCCTCGTTCTCACCACGCTCGACGGATCGACGTTTGATCTCGCCAAGCTTCGCGGCAAGGTGGTGATGGTCAATTACTGGGCGACATGGTGCGCGCCCTGCCGGAAGGAGATTCCGAAACTCGACGCCTTTTACAAAAAATATCGGCCGCAGGGCCTGGAGATCGTCGGCATCAGCATCGACTTCGACCGCGACTTAGAAAAAGCGCGCAAAGTTGCCCGCACCGTCGCCTACCCGATGGCTGTGGCCAAGGCGATCACCGACGATGGCTTTGGCATTCCAAAAGGCGTGCCCATCACCTGGATTATCGACACCGACGGCAAGGTGCGTGATCGATTCATCGAGGTGCGCGACGAATTGCTCACCGATATTGTCGTGCCGCTCTTGCCGCATTGAGCAGGCTTAGGGAGCTCAGCTAATGAACATGCTGGATCGGTGGAGTGTTCTAGCAGCGTTCGCAAGTGTAGCCGGGATCATTATCGCGGCTACACCCGCTGTAGCCGGCGCATGGGTTGCCGATGCCAAATCGGGTTGCCAGGTATGGAATCCCAATCCGCAACTGGAGGAGACGGTGGCATGGTCCGGACAATGCGCCAACGGCCGCGCCCAGGGACATGGGAACTGCGCAATGGGTAAAGGGCGGCGCAACGAGCGAAACCGACGAAGGCGAGTGGCGCGACGGCCGTCAAACGGGCAAGGGCACGCAATCCTGGGCAACCGGACGGTATGAAGGGGAAGTGGCGGACGGCGAGCCCAATGGTCACGGCGTGCTGAGCATGCAAAAATTGAGATACGAGGGCGACTTTCGCAATGGAAAACCTAACGGCGTCGGCACACTGACAGCCGGCAACGAATCCGTGCAGGGCATCTGGAAGGATGGATGCTTGCAGGGTGCACGCAAAGCCTCGATCGGCGTTCCCTTATCGGCCTGCCGATGATCGGCCACCGCACGAGGCTGAGACCGCCCGTCGCGGATCACTTCCTAAGGAGAAGACACCGATGAAACGCTGCTTGCTTCTCATGTGCGGAATGGTGGCCCTGCTCGCGAGCCACGTGCCGGCTAGTGCGCAAGTTCAAGGAGCAAAGGGCCAGAATTGCCGGATGGAGCAACAATGTCACTGGGAAAATTTCAAAAAGGTCTGCGTATATGTAAAGGTGTGTCGTTAGAATAGCGTAAGCTATGACTTTGGGTCTTTGGCGGCCGTGTCCAAACCGGCATAGAGAAAATGCGGCGGTGGGTCTTTAGTCTACGAAGACGCACCCGCTGCGAGCTTCCTCAGTTTGGCGACGGCCGCGTCAGTCTTCTCTTGATAGGGGATAACCCCAAAAAATCCGACCTTCGGATCCATAAGATAAAGCGCGGCGGTGTGATCAATAACATAACCGCCATCCGAGGTCGGAACCCGCTTGTAGTAGACCCGGTATTCGCTCGTAACTTTAGCGATCTGATCTGGCGTTCCGGTAAAGCCGCGGATGCGGGGATCGAAGGCAGACACGTAATCGTGCATCACCTTGGTTGTGTCGCGCTCGGGATCAACAGTCACGAACACGTAATTCAATTTGTCAGCATCCGGCCCGAGCATTCGGATCCATTGTGCCAGTTCGGTGAGCGTGGTCGGACAAACCTCGGGGCAGAACGTGTAGCCAAAATACATCACCGTCGGCTTGCCCTTGAGTGCGGCCTCGGTGACTTGTGCGCCCGTATCGTCAACGAGCGTAAACGGTCCCCCGATGCCGCTAGCATCGGCTCGCATTTGGGCTCGCAAGGCAAGTCCCATCCACAATGCGGTGCCGCCAGCGGCGACGGCAATGGCCGCAACCATAACCGCTGCCGCTACCAGGCCTTTGCGCCGGCTCATCAGTTCTTGTCCATGTGGCCCATGCCCGGCATGTCGTCATGTCCGGCTCCCATCGCCCGGATGGGCACGGTGATGGAAACTTTTCCCGCCTTTTCGAAATCTAGTGTGAGCGGAATTGTCTCACCGGCTTTGAGCGGCTTTTTCAGACTAATCAGCATGACGTGATAGGCGCCCGGCTTCAGCTCAACAGAGCCGCTGGCAGGGACAGGCAGTCCGCCTGAAACTTCGCGCATTTCCATGGTTCCGTTGACGACCTTCATTTCGTGAATTTGCAATTTCTCGGCAACGTCCGACGATGCGCCGAGCAGACGATCCGCGTCGTGCGATTTATTCGTGATCGTCAGATAAACGGCGCCGGTACTGGCGCCCGCCGGTGTCGCCCGCGCCCAGGGCTGCTCGACTTGAATGGACGCGCTTTGGGCAAAAGCAAATGAAGCGGCGATGATTAGCAAAATCGTCGCAGCAAGAGTCTGAAGCGTCCGCATGGTGTTCTCCGACGTCCTTATGTTGGCGCAAAAGGTGCACCCACCCGCGATGTTCGGCTCACAGCCCAAGTCAGCACGACCTGCGTTCAATGTTAAAGCTACCACATAGACGCTGCGGCCCGCTGACGCACTCCGGCACTCCGGAACCCACCAATGTTGCCGCAACGGAAATGGAACTCATTGCCTTAAAATTCAAAATTTAACCACGTCTGAGCGGCCGCTGAATTTGTACGCGACGCCGGCGCGCAAATCGTTGAGCTGCAAGCGGTTGGGTACGACGGCTGAATCGGTGGCAGCACTCTCGAAGCCCGACATGGCAAGATTCGTGTAGCGATATTCAATGCGGCCAAAAACGCTGTCGGAGAGCGCATAATCGACACCAAAACCTGCCGTCCAGCCAATCGAGCTGCCGCCGTTGGTAACAAAGGGAGCCGCGCCCGTAAGCGCGTAGGACGTCGACGGATTTCCCCAAACCCAGCCGCCAGTACCGAACAGCAGGAACCGATCAAGCGCGAATCCGATGCGGCCGCGGATGGAGGCATAGTCTTTCACCGTCGTTGAAATCGTAAAAGGCCCGCCCGGAAAAACGCCGGCAGCGCCGAGCGGCGCCAGCGCTTGGTTGTTGCCAATCAAATTGGACCATTGCCAATCGCCTTCGACACCTAATACGAACTTGTCGATTTGATAGTTGCCGCCTGTGAAGAGCCCGGCAACCGGTCCATGTACGCGATAGTTATAGGGGGCCAAGGGATTGCCCGTGGCGTCCGACAAGGTGCCGCTCGGCATCGTCAAGCCGAAACCGCCGTCGGCGCCGAAATAGATGCCGGTCCAGTCATAGGCATACCGAGCAGGCAGCGATTTGTAGACCAACGGCGGTAACGGCGCTGCGGGATACCGAGCATTCGCAGCGCCAGCGGGCTGGCCGCCCGAGGTGAATTTGTAGTTCACGCCCAATTCGAGCCCACTCACATTGATTGTCGAGGTTGTCGTCAGTTGTGAGAACGGCAGCGAGATCGTCGACGATCCGTAATTTGTATGTCGATACTCGGCAAAGGCGTTCCAGTTCTGAGCGAAGGCGTAAGCAATGCCGCCGCCGACCACCCAGCCCAGGAGGCCTTTATTGACCGCTTCGTCAGCGCCCGCCGTGGCGTTGTTGAGCGTTCCGGTCAATTGCGTGCGGACGAATTGATCGTTGGACCAGGCGAAGCCTCCCGTTGCGTAGAACAATACGTTGTCCGCCGCATAGCCAATTCTCCCGCGGATGGTTTCGCTGTCGAACACCGTTGTTTGGTTCGCGCTGATGCCGGAAGGATCGGAGATTGTTGCAGTCTTGGTGCCGCCGGACGACATGTCGGCGGCCACCCCCATGACGATGCGCGACGGCAGCATGTAATCGACGCCCAGCTGAACGCCGCCGCCCCACTCAAAGGAGTTGCCACCGCCGGCTGGAAATGGCGTTCCAGTTACATTGTTGACGGCGCTGCTGCTGCTCCTCAGCCAACGGCCGGCAACATAGGCGCCGACGTAAAATCCTGTCCAGTCGTAGTCGGGCGCCGGCGGCTGATAGGCCGGGATCGCGCGCTTAAATTCTGCGGTCATCGCCGCAAAGTCGATCGTGTCGATTGGGCCGGCGAGCGTGAGCCGGAATGCCAGCGGCTCCAAAGGATGGATGGCATAATCCATGAAGCCGTTCTGGCAGACCGCCGCCGGCACGGTGGGCGCGCCGCTTGCGGGAAAGCATTTGGCAAACAGGGCGTCGGAAGGCAGCAGCGCGCCGTAAGCGTAACTGGCATTGTAGCTCGACGAACTCAGCATGTTCAGCGCGTCAAGCTGCACGCGCCAGCCGTTGGCGAACTGATATCCCACGCGGCCGTTGATGGTGTTGACGGGCGGCGACTGAAAGACGCCGTCCTCGGTGAGCGGCCGCGAACTGATGTAGCGCCAGCGCAAAGTGCTGAACCAGCCGGTTTTTTCGCCCAGCGTGAGGCCTGCCGACGCGACCATCCACGGCGCTTCGAAAATGAAATTACCCGGCGCATTGCCGATCTGCGCCTGCGGAAAGCCGGCAAGCGACAGGTAGAGCTGCTCCTGCGCGGTATCGAAACCGACAAAGCGCGCGCGCGTCAGCGCCAGGTCGGCATCGAGACGCACCCATGACACCGGCCGGTAGTTGTTGGTGAACTCGATTCCCGTGCGCAGGCTGGGCGGGCCGGGCACGGTCGTCCCAGTGTCGCCGTCGAAGAACAATTCCGAATTCTGATGCAGGTAGAACAGGCTGATTGAGCTATCGAGACCCGGCACGATCTTGGTGCGGGCTCCGATCTCGGCGCCTTCCGAGCGCACCAGGAAGGGCGTACCGCCTTGCGGCATGCTTGGATCTCCAGGCACTTGGGTCGTAACAACACCGCGCGCATCGTTGCTGTGGTAGCCCAGCCCCGCGCCGAGAAAGAACTCGGTCTTGTAAAACGGACCGAACACCGTCGTGAATTTTGGACTCGGCAGCGCGGCGTTCGGGTTGCCCGAGTTCGCCGGCTGCAACATCGAATTCACCGACGCCGCAAAATAATCGCCGCGCAAGCCGATCGTGGTCCGCCACCAGTCGGTCCAATGCGTCGTGTTCTGGGCGTAGACCCCGACATTGCCCTCGTTGACGTGGTCAAACAGGATATTCGAGAGAAGCTCGCGGTGGAATGTGTTGCTCAGACCAACATTGATATCGTCATCACGGGTTTGCAGGCCGAGCTCCGTCTGGCTCGGCCAATTGAACAAAGTCCCGTTGACTGTGCGCGACACAGCGCCGCCGCCATAGATGCGATCGTCGTATTGATGGAATTGATCGCCGTTGATTGGGTCGGTGGTGAACCAGGTGAAGTTGTTGAAGAGATTGAGATTGTACTTGACGACATAGGCGTTGGCTTTCCACAAGCCGTCGTCGTCAGAGTGCGCCAATCGGGTCGACAGCATGAAACGGCTGGTGTCGCCGCCGTCAGTCGGATCGATCTCGCCGAAAAGACCAATCTGTCCGGTCGTGATGGCGCGCAGCGCCACCTGATCGCTGGCGTTCCAGTTGTTGGCATAGGCCACGGCCGTCGCCGAAATGCCGTCCGTCGCGGTGCCCTGGGTGTAGCGCAGGAGACCGCTGAACTTGCGCACGTCCTCGGCGGTGGTCCAGGGGCCGTTGTTGGTATCGAATTCACCGGCATAGAGCAGCGAGCCGCCGCCGACCTTCACCGAGCCGAGGTTGAGAAGTCGCGTATATCCGAAACTGCCTGCGGTAACCGATTGGACATTGCGATCGACGCTGTCCCGCAGCGAGATATTCAAGGCGCCAGCGTTGTCGAAATCTCCGACATCGGCGTAATAAGGGCCCTTGCGAACCTCCAATCCGCTGATCGTTTCAGGAATCATGAAATTGAGGTCGGTGTAACCTTGTCCATGCGCATTGGTGGGCAGATTGATCGGCACGTCGTCCCAGAAGGTGGCCATGTCGGTGCCGTGGTCGAGATTGTAGCCACGCAGGTAATATTGATTGGCCTTGCCCCCGCCCGAATGCTGCACGACGGCAAGGCCGGGCGCCGCTTCGAGGATTTCAGCCGGTTCTGTCACTGGGCGAGCGTTGAGGTCTGCGCCGGAAATGACCATCTGGCTCGCCATTTGCGGCACGACGGGAGTTCCGCCTGCCACATTGGGCGCGCCGGTCTGGTACGGCGACGCAGGTGCCGGCGGCGCAGCCGGTGCGGCTTCGCGCGGTGCGGCAGGGCCCATCCGTTTCGGCGGGGGCTTGCCCGAGACCGTAATGGTTGGAAGCGTCGTGGCATCCGATGGTGCTGGCGGCGCGGTCGGTCCCGGCGTGTTCGTAGCCGGAGCTTCGCTTGCAGGGGCTTCGGGCGTCGATGGGTGCTGCGCGGATGCGGGTGGCGACGACTGCGCCCAAGCGCTAACGCTCAGCGATGAAAGAAAAACAGATATCGATGCCAACAGACGTGGACGCAACAACACGGTTAGCCCCATCCCTCAGGGACGAACCTGACGACGCCGGCGTACGCAGCTCATCCGCCCGCTGCCACCCAACATCCACGCCGCACAAGTTCACTCCACCCCGGGCCATATTTATTAGCACTCGACCGTATCGTGTCGTGGCAGTATGACGCTGTCAAGAAAAGTGCATACTGTGACAGTCTTGGGCCTGGTGCCTAAAATGCTGCCCCGGGAATCGACCGCGTGTTCGTCGGGTTCGAGTTCAGGAGAGACGGATGCAGCGCGTGACCATTACTATTGACGATGAGCTTGCCGCCGAGGTCGACCGCTTTATGGCCGCGCGCGGCTACGCCAACCGCTCCGAAGCGATCCGCGACCTGTCTCGCTCAGGCTTGCAGCGGGCCGCGCGTGAGCGCACCGACCGACAGCCGTGCATCGCTGCACTTCTCTATGTCTACGATCACGAGAAACGCGAGTTGGCGCAGCGCCTCACGCGCGATTACCACGAACATCATGATCTCGCGCAGGCGACTCTGCACGTACACCTAGATCACGAGAGCTGCCTCGAAGTCACCGTACTCAAGGGACGCGGCGCTGACGTGCAGCAATTTGCCGATCACGTGATTGCCGAGCGGGGCGTGCGCCATGGCCAAGTAGTCTATTTGCCGGCCCACGGTGCGCGTACGCATCTCCCTGACGGGACTCTCAAGGGAAGTCATATGCATCGACGGCGAGGGTAATGCGCGTAATGTGAGAGTGATGTTTTACGAGTGCGCGCCCTGATTCCAGCCTCGGTGCTTTATCGCAACGGCTATTCCGAGTGATCGAACTGTTGGGAAATATCGGGATTGATCGCTTTTGCGGCGGTGATGTCGGCATTTCCGGCTTCAGTATCACCCTTCTTTATTAGTGTCAGTCCGCGGGCATAAAGGGCCAGCGCATTCCTTGCATCAAATCGCATTACGACATCGAAATCTGTGAGCGCGCGATCGTACTCACCTTTGTCGGCATAGGCTAAAGCTCGATTGTAAAACGCAGCGGGAAAATCGCCATTCTTCAACCAAATAGCCTCATCATAATCCGCAATGGCGCGATCATAATCGCTTTTGATTCGGTAAATGATCCCACGGTTATTGTATGCATTGGCGTTGTCAGGATTGAGGCGTATTGCTTGATTGTAATCCTGCAAGGCGTGGTCGTACTCGCCCTTTAGCCTGTAGGCCACTCCCCGATTATCAAAGGCTGTGGCCAATCTTTGAGGTGACTCCAGGCCGGATTGGATTACCGCGGTGCAACCTTCAATGACGGCATCGACTACCGGACCTTTGCGGCCGATACATTGGCTCCAGTCCCTTGGGCTTTGCGCTAATGACGCTGCGCTGAGTGCCACCAAGAATCCGACCGCAACGCAAATGCTCAGCGTCCACACTGTCTGTTTCATCGATTCGTC
The DNA here is from genome assembly GCA_052143095.1 of Allostellaceae bacterium. Lineage (GTDB taxonomy): Bacteria > Pseudomonadota > Alphaproteobacteria > ATCC43930 > CGMCC-115725 > DAHUYF01. The sequence continues at coordinate 4,584 of JBKQTR010000364.1, read as the reverse complement.
ACGCGTATCCCCGCGCCAAAACCCATGCGCGAAGGGTAGCTTCTGGCGCTCTTTCCGTCACCTCTATTGGCGCTCGGAGATCTGGATTTCTGGGACAATGGCGCGTTGATGGACGCGAGTTGCTCGGGTAAGATGGTTTCATGACGCGTACGGCGAAACTCGCAGAGTCTTGCGCGGAGGCGTGTTGCGTCCCGTCCCGTTTGGTTTTGCCGACAAGGTCGGCAGTCGATCGCAGTCCACTTATCCGGGAAGCATTCCGCCTTGAATGGCTCACGATCGGCTGGATGGCCGTCGAGGCCATCGCAGCAACAGTTGCGGGCGTCGCCTCGGGCAGCTTGGTACTGATGGCGTTCGGGCTGGATAGCGTTGTTGAGTTGATTTCGGCCGGTGTCCTTATGTAGCGTCTGTCAGTCGAGCTTCGTGACGGACACGCCTTCTCGGAGGACGCGGAACGGATTGCCAGCCGAATTGGAGGGACGTTGCTTGTTGCGCTTGCAGGGTTTGTTGTCATATTCGCAGGTTGGAATCTTTGGACGCGGCACACTGACGAGTTTTCGTTGCCGGGGTTCATCGTCACGCTTTTGGCGATTCCCGTCATGCAGTATCTCGCTCGCAGAAAGATCGAGCTTGCCAATCAGCTAGGAAGCAGAGCGCTGAGGGCTGATGCCATGGAATCCGTCACATGCGGGTGGTTGTCCGTTGTTGCCGTTGTAAGCCTCGGTGCGCAGGCTGTATCTGGTATTTGGTGGATCGACAGCGTCGGGTCCCTCGTGATCGTTTGGTTGCTCGTCAAAGAAGGACGTGAGGCCTGGCGAGGCGAATGCTGTACGGACTGCTAAACTACCTTTGCTAAGGACGAAGGCCCAATATTATCCGGTCTAGGCGCTGCGATGCTGGCAGGCGCTCGCGCAGGCGAATCGTAACGAGCCTATTGAGCAGCCAACGATGGGACCGCGCGCCCTTCCAAAATTCCAATCAAATTTTCGGTGCTCTGCGCGACACCCCATAACTGAGTGCCAAAGTGCCGCTCAAGCGACGGGCATTGCTCAGGCGTGCGACCGTAAAAACCGAGCGAACGCTTTAAGCGTCGCTTCCGATACGTGATGCTCGATTCCTTCGGCGTCAGCTTCAGCAGCTTCGACGGGGACACCCATCGCGACAAGTGCATCCACGACGAGCCTATGGCGGGCTCGCACTCGCGCCGCTAGCTCCTGTCCGCTCTTCGTCAGAAAGACACCACGATAGGGACGTGCAGTTGCCATCCCGTCCCGCTTCAGCCGAGAGATGGTTTTGACGGCGGTGACGTGGGAAACGCCAAGACGGCGCGCGATATCTGTCGGACGTGCCTCGCCCGCGCTGGCCAGCAGGTCAGCGATAAGTTCAACATAGTCCTCAAGCAAAGCTGTCGATTGGGCCGAACGAGCTTTGCCGAAACGGCGCGCCTGGGTCAGCTCCGCTGGAAGCTCCGACAGCCGTTCGACTTGTTTTCCCATTGCTGTTCCGGACATCAAGCCTCCAACGATCGCGGCCAGGGCATCACCAAATTTGACCATGCCCTGCGCAGAAGGGCATTTAAATGCCTTGACCAAGTGACGCCGACCATACATTTTTCTACTCGATTGACAAGTTCATGTGTCATGTGCAGTTTGTAACCTTGGCTACGTGTTGACGTCGATGCTGGATACTCCGAGCCCGCGAATGACCGATTTGAAGGTGAAGGTGCGACCGGGGTCGCTCACGGCACGGAGTGTCGGGGCGGCACGCGGAATATTGAGCGGGGAGCGCCGCAAGCCTAGTGCGTATCTGGCTTTCGCGGGTCCGGCAGTGGTTGTCTCGATCGCCTACATAGATCCCGGAAACTTCGCGACAAATATTCAGGCGGGCGCGAAGTACGGCTACGGCCTGCTTTGGGTCGTCCTGCTGGCCAACCTAATCGCGATGTTATTCCAGGCGCTGTCGGCCAAGCTTGGTATCGTCACCGGCCGCAACCTGGCAGAGATGTGCCGCGACGAGTTTCCCCGGCCAGTCGTCTGGGCGATGTGGATCGTCAGCGAGGTTGCTGCCATGGCGACCGATCTGGCCGAGTTTCTCGGCGGGGCCATCGGGCTTTCGCTCCTGTTCAGCATGCCCCTCCTTGCGGGCATGATCGTCACTGGCGTCGTCACCTACGGCATCCTGATGGCCGAACGCCATGGGTTCCGAGCGCTGGAGCTGATCATTGGCAGCATGGTTGGCATTATTGCGCTTTGCTACCTCATCGAGATGTTCATAGTTCCGGTCGATTGGGGCTCGGCCGCTTTCCATACGGTTGTGCCGCAGCTAGCCGATGCCGAGGCTCTCCTGCTTGCCGTCGGTATCATCGGCGCGACTGTCATGCCCCACGCCGTTTATCTGCATTCCGGCCTGACCCAGGCGCGCACGCCGGTCCACAACGCAGCCGAGCGGCGCATGGTGCTGCGCTTCTCAAATCGTGAGGTCGTCATCGCGCTGACTCTCGCCGGCTTAGTCAATATGGCGATGGTGATGATGGCGTCGGGCGCATTCCATGCCGGCCATCCCGAAGTCGCGGAGATCCAGACAGCCTATCATACATTGACGCCGTTGCTCGGCATCGGGGCAGCGGGCGTGTTCCTGCTGTCACTCATCGCATCGGGGATATCGAGCTCGACGGTTGGCACAATGGCCGGCCAATTGATCATGCAAGGCTTCGTCGGATTCCGCATACCGATCTGGGTCCGACGGCTTGTAACAATGATTCCGGCCTTTGTGGTTGTTGGTCTCGGTGCGGACGCAACGAATGCACTTGTCATCAGTCAGGTCGTGCTTAGCATCGCCCTACCACTTCCCATGATCGCTCTGCTAATCTTCACCCGACGGTCAGACATCATGGGTCAGTTCACCAATGGCCGGCTGACCAATATCGCAGCTATAGTCGGGACCGCGGTGGTCTTGGGGCTCAATGTTTTCCTGATCCTGCAGACCTTCGGCGTGCCGATTCCCGGCTTGCCTGATGGGGGCTAACCGGCGTCGCGCTACTGTCGTGATGGAAATGACAACAAGGTCGCCCGATCGTTGGGCGCGTCCGGGGCTTGGGGCAATAATGAAGCGACTGCTCGTAGCTGGCGTATCGCTGATCGTGCTTGCCGGCCGCGCCGCGGCCGACGACATTATGATGACCAAAGCTCCGGCAATTCCGTACGCTGGTCCCTCTGCGTATAACTGGAGCGGGTTCTATGCCGGTGGTCGTGTCGGCTACGCGTGGGGGACTTCGAACTGGACGTCGAATACGCCTGGGGCGCCGAACGTCTCTGGCGCGCTCGATCTGTTTCAGCCCCTCGATGCTTTCAAGGATACGGGCAGCTTCTCTCAAGGATTGCAAGCCGGTTACAATTACATGCTGCCGAACCGTATCCTTGTCGGCGCGGAGGCGGACGTAACTTTTCCCGGCTTTCCCAATAGTGCCGGCATTTCCATCGGCGGCGCCTCAAATCTGACTTCGCCGACGCTCGGGGCAGAGACATTCAGCGAGACCGTCCTGACATCCGGCACCGTGCGCGGCCGCATCGGTTATGCCCCCGGCAACTGGCTGTTTTATGCAACGGGCGGGTTCGCCTGGACCTATAACAAGCTGTCGCTGACGCAACTGGCCAACGGCACAACGGAATCGCCGTTCCTGTGGCGGCCCGGCTGGGCGGCCGGCGCCGGCGTCGAAGTTGCGGTGGCGCCGCACTGGACCGCGCGGCTCGAATATTTGTTCACCGGCTACGGCAACAGCAGCACGCCATTCTTCGCTGGCGCCCAGCGGATCGATTCCAACTTCGCTCTGCAAGAGCTGCGCGCCGGCTTGAACTATCAGTTCGGGAATGTTGCGCCGCCGGCGCCGATGGTGGTCAAAGCACCGGCCGCTCCCGATCCTGACATCGTCAACTTTCACGGCCAAGCTACTTTTCTGGAACAAGCCTATCCGGCGTTTCGCTCGCCCTATCAAGGTCCGCAAAGTCTGCCCGGCGGCGGGCAAGGCCGCGAAACCTCGGACGCTTCGCTGTTTGCAGGCGTGCGGCTATGGCGGGGCGCGGAGCTATGGATCAACCCTGAAATCGACCAGGGGTTCGGGCTCGCCAACACGCTCGGTGTTGCAGGATTTCCGAGTGGAGAAGCCTACAAGGTCGGACAGACCTATCCTTATGCGCGATTGCCGCGCGCCTTCATTCGACAGACTATCGATCTGGGCGGCGAAACTGGCAAAGTCGAAGCTGGGACCAGTCAGTTCGCCGGATCGCAGACCGCGAACCGGGTGGTGCTGACGGTCGGCAAGTTTTCCGTGGTCGACATATTCGACACCAACAAATATGCCCACGATCCGCGCAACGATTTTATGAATTGGGCCTTGGTCGACACCGCGACTTTCGACTACGCCGCGGAATCTTGGGGCTATACCTACGGCGCGGCCATCGAATGGTACCGGGGAAACTGGACCTTCCGCGGCGGCTTGTTCGATCTCTCGATCGTTCCTAACAGCATCGATCTCGATCCGACTTTCGGGCAATTTCAGTGGGTCGGCGAAATCGAGCGCCGCTACGATTT
>JBKQTR010000363.1:0-9594 GCA_052143095.1 Allostellaceae bacterium | reverse complement strand
GCCGCATTGATCGCCGCCTGCACCTCCTGCTCGGCGACGTCGAGCGAGAGGTCGAGGCTGAACTGCAGCGTGATCACCGAGGCGCCGGCCGAGCTCTGCGACGACATCTGGTTCAGCCCCGGCATCTGACCGAGCTGGACCTCGAGGGGCGCCGTCACCGACGAGGTCATCACGTCGGGACTGGCGCCGGGATAGAAGGTCTGCACCTGGATGGTGGGATAGTCGACCTGCGGCAGCGCCGAGAGCGGCAGGAAGTCGTAGCCGACGATGCCCACCAGCATGATCGCCACCATCAGCAGCGAGGTGGCGACCGGGCGCAGGATGAAAAGGCGCGACGGGCTCATCCGGCGCTGCTCTGCCGCGCCGCGCCCGGCGCGCGGCTCATTGCGTGCTCCGGCGGTGCTGTCCCTGCCCGGCAGGCTCCGCCGTCGCGCCGTTGCCGGCGGCCGCGGCAGGCAGCGCCACCTTGGCGCCGTCGCGCAGCTTGTCGGCGCCGTCGATCACCACCTTGTCGCCCGGCTGGAGCCCGCTCTTCACCTCGACGCGCTCGCCGTCGCTGGGGCCGAGCTTCACCGGCTGCACCGCCACCGTGTCGTCCGGCTTAACGACATAGACGAAGGTGCCCGGTGCGCCGCGCTGGACCGCGGCGGACGGGATGAGGGTGGCGCCGCTGTCGGTGTCGAGCAGCAGTTGGGCGTTGACGAACTGGTTGGGGAACAGCATCTCGTCGGTGTTGTCGAACAGCGCGCGCAACTTGAACGTGCCGGTTGTCGTGTCGATCTGATTGTCGAGCGTGCTCAGCTTTCCCGTGGCGATCTTGATGGTGCCGCTGCGGTCGAAAGCGGTGACCTGCAGCGTCACGCCGGCGTTCACGCGCTTCAGCACCGCCGGCAGATTGTCCTCGGGCAGGGTGAAGATGACGGACATCGGCTTCAGCTGCGCAAGGACCACGATGCCGCTGGAGCTGCTGGCCTGGATGTAGTTGCCGGGATCGACCAGCCGCAGGCCGACGCGGCCGCTCACCGGCGCGATGATGTGGCAATAGGTGAGGTTGAGCTGGGCGTTCTCGACCTGCGCCTCGTCGGACTTGACCGTGCCCTCGTCCTGATGGACGAGATAGAGCTGGTCATCCGCCTGCTGCTGCGCGATCGAGTTCTGCGCCGCGAGCTTCTGATAGCGGGCGAGATCGATCTGCGCGCCCTTCAACAGCGCCTGGTCCCGCAGCAGCTGGCCCTGCAGCTGGTCGAGCGCCGCCTGATAGGGCCGCGGGTCGATCTGCGCGAGGAAATCGCCCTTGTTGACCTCCTGGCCCTCCTGGAAGCCGACCGTCATCAGCTGGCCGCTGATCTGCGTCATCACCGTCACCGTGGCGAGCGGCGTCACCGTGCCGAGCCCCGCCAGCGTCACCGGCATGTCGCCCTTCTCGGCGGCGGCGGCGACGACCGGCATCGGCCCGCTCAGCGCGAAGCGGCCGGTACGCGGCGCCTGCGCCTGGGGGCGGAAGATGATCCAGGCGATGGCGGCGAGCAATAGCACGCCCAACAGCGGCCAGATCAGCCGGCCCCAGCGCGAGCGCTGCGTCACCACCGGCGCCCCCGGACGTGCCGGGCGGCTCGGCGGCGCCTTCAGCTCGCTCGGCCGGTCATCCATGGCCGTCTCGATCCCGGCAACGTTCCATTCGTTTTCTCCACTTCTTGTCTGACCCTGGCCGCACCACCAATGCCGGCGTCACCGCCGCACCGGCGTCGACGCCGCTTCGCCCCTTGTCCTTGATAGGCCGCGCCGCGGCACAGCGCTCGACATCCCCCTTGGGAGGCCCGCCGCAGCGCATGCCGGCGAGCGAGCCTCACCAGAGTGCCACTCTGCCTTTATTTAGGCCATATGCCTTGCACCCATCCCCGGGGGGCCGACGTTCCCGCAACGTTCCGGCGATGTGCCGCCAGGAGGGCGGTGGCTCAGGCAGCGGAATCGGGCTGCCAGTCGAGCGGGCCGGCGGCGCGGCTGTCACGATAGACGAGGCCGCCCATCAGCATGTCGATGGTGCGGCCGTCCTCGCCCAGCGGCAGCCACACTACCTCGTAGCCGAAGCGGCGCCGGCCGAGGATGCGCTCGTTGATCACCGCCAGGGGCTGGCGCGCGGCCACCAGGGCGCGGCAGCGCTCGATCAGCCGCTCGCGGTTCGTCGGATCCGGCAGATCGTCGGCGAGCTTGCCGGTCATGTCGTAGCCGGCGCGCTGGGCGAGCACGCTGCCGTGGAGGCGGAAGCGGAAGCGCAGGGGATCGCCGAGCACATCGAGCAGCATGACGTGGCCGAGCGCATAGCGGAAATCGAGCGGGTCGAGGTCGCTCCGCGCCGGGAACTCGCGTCCTTGCCGCCGCTCGTCCCAATAGGCATAGAGCCGGCGCAAGCACGGCGTCTCGATCTTGTCGAGGAGCGCGACCATCTGAACGGGCACCCGAGCCATCAGTAGCGAAGGCCGGGAGTCTCGGAGAAACTGATGAAGGCACCGTGAAAAACCCGCGCGAGAAAGCGGGGTGTTTTTGGCAAATACCGCAGGTTTATCGCGGGTTTCTCGCCTGGGGGAGCGTCCGCGCTACACCGGGCTCGAGGGCGGGAAATCCGGTTTGCGCTTCTCGCGCAGCGAGGCCATGCCCTCCTGGACCTCGGGCCCGGTGAAGCCCAGGAACTCCAGCGCCAGCGAGGCATCGAAGCTCGGCCCCGCCAGCCGCAGCCAGTTGTTGAGCGCGTATTTGGTCCAGCGCACCGCCGCGGGCGCGCCGGCGGCAAGCCGCACGGCGATGGCAAGCGCGGTCTCGTAGGCCTTGCCGTCCTCGCAGGTCTTGGAGACGAGGCCGATGCGCTCGGCCTCCTCGCCCGACAGCGGCTCGCACAGCAGCAGGTAGTATTTCGCCTTGGCCATGCCGCAGAGCAGCGGCCAGATGATCGCCGCGTGGTCGCCGGCGGCGACGCCGAGACGCGTATGGCCGTCGATGATGCGCGCATTCTTGGCGGCGACCGAGACGTCGGCGAGCAGCCCCGCCACCAGCCCGGCGCCGACCGCCGGGCCTTCCATCGCCGAGACCACCGGCTTGTTGCAGTTGATGATGTTGTAGACGAGGTCGCGCGCCTCCTTCCAGACGCGGGCCCGGGTAGTGAAGTCCCGGCTGATGCTCTCGACCAGCGCGAGGTCGCCGCCGGCCGAGAAGGCATTGCCGGCGCCGCGCAGCAGCGCCGCGTTGATCTCGGGATCGGCGTCGACGTCGCGCCAGATCTCGGCCAGCTCGGCATGCATCGCCGCGTCGGTGGCGTTGAGCTTGCCCGGGGTGTCGAGGATGATCTCGAGCACGCGCTCGGCCGGGCGGGCGAATTTAAGGCGCTCGTAGCGGGCGTAGCGGTCGGTCATGTAGGCTCCTGTTCGCGATGGCGAGCGTCAGCGCCAGAACTCGGCGGTCGCCAGCCGGGCGCCTTCGGCCATGGCGGCGAGCTTCGCCCACACCACCGCCGGATCGACTGCCGCCTGGCCGACCCAGGTGCCGTAGCCGCAATCGCTGCCGGCGATGACGTTGTCGCGGCCGACGAGGCGGGCGTAGCGGCCGATGCGCTGGGCGACGAGCTCGGGATGCTCGATGAAATTGGTCTTGGATTCCAGGACGCCGGGGATGAGCACTTTGCCTTCGGGCAGCCGCACCGTCTCGAACACCGTCCATTCGTGGGCGTGGCGCGGATTGGCGGCCTCGAAGGAGAGCCCCGCCGGCCGCGCCTCGAAGATCACGTCGATGATGTCCTTGAGCGGCACGTCGCAATGATGCGGCCCCTCGTAATTACCCCAGCAGAGATGAAGCCGCATCCGCTCCGGCGCGATGCCCGACACCGCGTGATTGAGCGCCTCGATGTGAAGCCGCGCGCGCCGCCGGAACTCGGCGGTGCCGAGCTCCGCATATTGGATGTGGCGGCCCATGGCGAGGTCGGGGCAGTCGAGCTGCAGAATGAAGCCCGATCTCGCCACCGTCTCGTATTCCGCGCGCATCGCCTCGGCGATGGCGAAGAGATACGCCTCATGGCTGGGGTAATGGCCGTTGTGGAAGAAGAGCGAGATCAGCCCCGGCGAGGCCGCGGTGAGAAAGGCCTCCTCGGCCTTCACCGCGCCGAGCGCGGCTTTGAGATTGTCGACATCGCTCGCCGCCGCGCCCGCGTCGCGGAGCGCGATCGGCCCGTTGCAGCCCGGCGTCTTGCGCCGCGCGCGGCCGGGATCGCCGAAGACGCGCCGCGCCAGCTCCGGGAAATCGACGAGATCCTGGTATTGCAGCGGATGGCTGCTGCCGCCGAAGCCGTCGAGCCGGTCCTTGATGTAGGTGGCATAGCTGGGCTTGCTCATCTCGCCGTCATTGACGATGTCGATGCCGGCGGCGGCCTGTTTGGCGACGATCTCCGCCACCGCCGCGCGGATGCGCGCCGCGAGCGCGGCGCGGTCGACCGGCACGCCCTCCTCCTTGGCGAACATCGTGCGGATGAGGTCTTCCGGCCGCGGCAGGCTGCCGGTATGGGTGGTGAGGAAGCGCTCGCTGCTGCGTCTCATGCTCGTCTCCCCGTCGCGCTTCTTTGCCGCGCTTGTCGGCGCGCGTCGGGCCAGTCTTGGGCGCGAAGCGGCGGGGGTCAAGCATCGTCAAGAAACGCTTAAAACCTCCGGCAAATTGCCCGCGATGTTCACCCCGGCTTAACGATCCCGCTGCTATCTCTTGCGTCTCAGGAAACGCCGCCCGAGGGCGGCCGTGCGAGGCGGGCAATGGACGAGGAATCGGTCGGTATCTTCGGCGTGCTGTTGATCGTGACGGTGCTGGTGATGAGCCAGACGGTGTTTCACCGCGGCAATGCCGCGCCCGTCCTGACCGGGGTCAAATGGGAAAACGTCGTCAGCGCCTTCGGCTGCGACCCGGAAGCCGGCGAAAACTGCTACATGGCGATGCGGCAGTAGGCTCGGCCACCCCGCGCGTCACTCCGCCGCGATGCGCCGGCTGGCGCGCTGCTCGATCTCACCCAGGGTCTTCTCGAGCCGGTCGCCTTCGGGATCGGCGAGCGCCGCGGTACGCGCGGCGGCGACGGCGTCGATCGCCACCGCCGCGGCGTAGGTGCCGGCGAGCGCTGGACGGATGGTTCGCGCCTCGATCTTGCGATAGTTGGCGAGCCCGCGCGCATGCGTCTCGCCATAGCCCTTGATCAGCCGCGCGCAATCGGCGATCTCGAGCGCCAGTGCCGGCGAGAGCGTCGCCGCCGCTGAGACCAACGCGAGCCAGGCCTCGATCTGCGCCTGCTCCTCGATGTAGCGATGGCTCCACCTCCGCCAGCGCCTGAGGGAGGCCAGCAGCTTGAGGCGCAGGAAGCCGCTCACCGAGCTGCTCTTGACCTCCATGCCCCAATAGACCTTGCCGAGCCAGCCGCGCCGCTGCGCATAGGCGAGGATGGGGCGGGCGAGGCGCGGCGGCAGGATCGAGCACAGCTCGTCGATGCCGGGCTTGAAGAAATCGATGAGCGCCAGCGGCTCCTCGGGCCTGAGCTTGAGCTCGTCGCGGATGCGCTGGAGGCGCGCCGGGTCGGTCTTTGCCTGCGCGACGCGGATCACGTCCTCGAACGACATGCGCACCGCGAGATGCCGCGCCGTCTCGCGCAGCAGCTTGCCGCCGGCGCCGGCGGCGGCATCGGCGTCGCGGATCGCGACGAGCCGGTCGAGATAGAGCCGCGCATAGCGCAGGTCCTGATAGGAGGCGAGCCGGCGCAGCCCCTCGACGATGATGTCCTGCGCCGCCTGCGGCATGGTCTCCCGCGCTGCGTGCTCGAGCGCCGCGAGGCTCGGCTTGGCCGCGTGGGCGCGCTTGTGCGAGGGGTGCAGCGCCGTCGCGCCGGCCTGCTTGAGCGCCGCCAGCCCGGCGGCGAAGCCGCGCAGATTGGCGTCCACCGCCTTGCCTTCGGCGCGGATCGCCGCCGCGAAGGCCTCGACCGGGACCGGCAGCCTGCCGCAGCCGGCGATCGCGCCCAGCATCACCGCGTTGATGACGCTGTTGGCCTGCTGCGCCGCCGCCTCCATGTCGAAGAGGACGTGGCTCTGCGCCTGCTCCTCGATCGCCTTCAGCAGATGGCCGATATCGAAGCGGCCGTCGCCCATCGCCATGCGCTCGGAGATGGCGTAGATGCGGTGGGTCGAGGCGATGATGGTGGTGCGGTCCTTGGCGGCAAAGCCGCCGGCGATGACGCGGCCGGCCTCGAGCAGCTCGCTCGCCGCGACGATGTCGATATCGCCGATCCCCGGCACCAGCGACAGCACCGGCCGCTTGCCGCCAAGCGCCTGCCACGGCTCGGGCCAGATCTCCAGGTAATAGGTGGTGGCGCCGGTGCGTTGCGCCACGCCGGGGATCGAGGTGCTCTGCACCGGCAGGCCCGAGGCCGAGGCGGCCTCGATGATCCAGTTGGTGAGCACGCCGCCGCCCTCGCCGCCGAGCGCGGCGATGAGCAGGCTGACCGGTCGCGACGCCGCGCTCATGCCGCTCTCGCCGCGCCGCCGAGCCAGGCGATGGCGCGGCGGCGCAGCCCGTGCAGCGCGCGGTCCCAGCGGCTCGGGTTGCGGATGGTCTCGGCGCGATAGAAGGACGGGCACAGCACCGCCGCATGCGCGACCTCGCCGCACAGGCCGCAGCCGACGCAGCTCTGGATCACGCTGGCCACGGGGTCGGTGCGCAGCGGGTCGGGGTTGGGCTTGATGGTGAGCGAGGGGCAGCCGGAGAGCCGGATGCAGGAATGATCGCCGGTGCAGATCTCGTCGTCGACGCCATAGCGCGTCTTCACCACGCGCCCGCCGCGCGCCAGCGTCTGTGCCTCCTCGCCGCGCAGCCGGCGCTGGCGGGCGAGCTGGCACTCGCCATCGGCGATGATCACCTTGAGACCCTTCTCGGCGGTTTTCATCGCTTCCTTCAGCGTCAGCAGCATGGTGGCGACGTTGTAGGTGCGCACCTTCCTCAGCCATTTGACGCCGAGCGAGCGTAGCGTGTGCTCGATGTTCATGCCCGGCACCGCGCCGCTGCGGCTGCCAGTGCTCGACGGCATGAATTGCAGCCCCGTCGCCGAGGTGTAGCCGTTCTGCATGATCACCAGCACGCCGTCGCCCTTGTTGAAGAGGTTGCTGGCGACGCCGGTGAGGATGCCGTTATGCCAGAAGCCGCCATCGCCCATCACCGAGATGGGGCGTCGGTCGAGATTGGGGCCTACCGCCGCGGCGCTGGCGAGGCTCATGCCGTAGCCGAGGATCGAGTTGCCCATGCTGAAGGGCGCCAGCGTGCCGAAGGCATGGCAGCCGATATCGGCGCTGATATGGGTGGGGCCGATCTGGCGCTGCATCAGCTTCAAGGCGCTGAACACCGGCCGCTCCGGGCAGCCGGTGCAGAAGCTCGGCGGCCGCTGCGGCAGCTCGCCCACCGCGGCCGTGGCGGCGCGCCGGCCACCGAGCAGCCACTCGGCCGCGCCGGCGCTTGCCTCGGCATCGACGCCGGCGGGTCTGGTCTCGCGCAGGAAGGCGGCGAGGCCGGCGAGCAGCGCTTCGGAATTGTATTCGCCGACCGAGGGCAGGCAGCCCTTGCCGAGCACGCGCGCCTGGAGGTCGGCGCGGCGCAGGATGACATTGACCTGTTGCTCGATATCGTCGGGGAAGCCTTCCTCGACGTGCAGCACCGCGCGCTTGCCGGCGGCAAACGCCGTCACCTCCTCCGGCACCAGCGGATAGACGACGTTGAGCGCATAGATCGGCACGCGGCTCGCGCCGAAATTGTCGGCGAGCCCGAGCCGCGCCAGCGTGCGCAGCACCGAGTTGTAGAGGCCGCCCTGGACGATGATGCCGATCTCGCCGAGATCGCCGGCGAAGACCTCGTTGAGCGCCTCGGCGCGGATGAAGGCCTGCGCGGCGGGCAGCCGCTGCTCGACCTTGAGCCGCTCCTGCACGAAGGTCGCGGGCGGATGGGCAAGGCGGCCGTAATCGAAGCGCGGCGGCCCGGCGATCGGCTCGAGCCTGGAATGCGCCGGCCGGACGTTGTCCTTGGCGACGAACTCGCCGCTGACATGGCAGGCGCGGATGCGCAGCTCCATCATCACCGGCGCGTGGCTCGCCTCCGAGAGCTCGAAGCCCTTCTCGACCAGGCGCACGATGGTCGGCAGGTCCGGCCGCGGGTCGAGCAGCCAGATCGAGGATTTCATCGCGAAGGCATGGCTGCGCTCCTGGATGACGCTGGCGCCCTCGCCGTAATCCTCGCCGACGACGATCAGCGCGCCGCCGAGGACACCGGGCGAGGCGAGGTTGGAGAGCGCGTCGGAGGCGACGTTGGTGCCGACGATCGACTTCCAGGTCACGGCGCCGCGCAGCGGATAGTTGATCGACGCACCGAGCATGGCGGCGGCCGAGGCCTCGTTGGTGCAGGTCTCAAGATGGACGCCGAGGCGGCCCATGATGTCCTCGGCCTCGACCAGCACGTCGAGCAGATGCGAGACCGGTGCGCCCTGGTAGCCGCCGACATAGCTCACGCCGGATTGCAGCAGCGCCTTGGTGACGGCGAGGATGCCTTCGCCGCGGAAGATCTCGCCGTCGCCCAGCTTCAGCGCCTCGATCTCTTTCTTGAACGATCGCTCCATGATGCACCTCGTAGGCTACATATGCGACGGCAGAAAGGTCGCGATGAGGGGGAAGGCGATGAGGATGATCAGCCGCAGGATGTCGGTGAGGATGAACGGCAGCACGCCGGTGAAGATGGTGAGGAAGCTCACCTCCGGCACCACCGTCTTGATGACGAAGACGTTCATGCCGACCGGCGGGTGGATGAGGCCGAGCTCCACCGTCATGACGATGATGATGCCGAACCAGATGGGATCGAAGCCCAGCGCGGACACCACCGGGAAGATGATCGGCACCGTCAGGATGATCATCGCGAGCGCGTCCATCAGGCAGCCGAGCACGAGATACATCAGCATGATCAGCGCCAGCACCCCGTAGCGGCCGAGACCGAGGCTGGTGAGGAACTCGGTGACGTGCTGCGGCGTCTGGGTGACGGTGAGGAAATAGCCGAACAGCAGCGCGCCGATCAGCACGGTGAACACCGCCGCGGCGGTGCGCGTCGCATGCAGCAGCGACTGCAGCATCTGCTTGGGCGGCAGCCTGCGGCGCGCCACGCTGATCAGGAAGGCGCCGCCCGCGCCCATGCCGCCCGCCTCGGTCGGCGTGAACAGCCCGCCATAGAGCCCGCCGATGACGAAGAGGAAGAGCAGCAGCGGCGCCCACACCTCGCGCAGCGCCTGCAGCCGCTCGGCGAACGTGCTGCGCACGCCGACCGGCAGGTAGTCCGGGCGGACGAAGCCGATGATGGCGATCGTCGCCATATACATCGACACCGCGAGGATGCCGGGCAGGATGCCGGCGATGAACAGCTTGCCGATATCCTGCTCGGTGATGAGGCCATAGACCGCCAGCACCGTCGAGGGCGGGAACATCGCGCCGAGCGTGCCGCCGGCGGCGATGACGCCGGTGGAGTATGACTGGGGATAGCGGTAGGCGCGCATCTCCGGGT
>JBKQTR010000362.1:0-5714 GCA_052143095.1 Allostellaceae bacterium | reverse complement strand
TGCCCATGAGGTAGTTGTTGACGACGAAGGACCAGATGAGGTCGTTGGCGCGCAGCATGTTGAAGGTCGTCGCCATGTCCGAGCCCTCGAGATAGCCTTGCGCGCGCATGCGCTCCTCGAGCGAATGGAGCTGATCCTCGTCGATGAACACGGAAAGCTCGCCCGGCTCGGCGAAATCGGTGAGCGCCACGAAGTAGGTCGCGCTCTTGATGCGGTCGTCGCCCTTCTCCGCCATGTAGGCGAGCGTCGCGGCCAGCAGCGTGCCGCCGAGACAGTAGCCGATGACATTGGCCTCGCGCTCGCCGGTCGCCGCCGCCATGGCGTCGAGCGCGGCAAGCGGGCCCTCGAGCATGTAATCCTCGAACTGCTTCTGCGCGAGATGCTCGTCCGGGTTGACCCAGGAGACGACGAAGACGGTATGGCCCTGGTCGACCGCCCATTTGATGAACGAGTTCCCCGGCCTGAGATCGAGGATGTAGAACTTGTTGATCCAGGGCGGCATGATCAGCAGCGGCCGGCGCTTGACCTTTGCCGTCGTCGGCGCGTATTGCAGCAGCTGAATCAGATCGTTCTGGTAGATGACCTTGCCGGGCGTCACGGCGATGTTCTCGCCGATCTTGAACGCGTCCATGTCGGTCATCTTGATCATCAGCTTGCCCTTGCCGCGCTCGAGATCCTCGAGTACATGCTTCAGGCCGGTGACCAGATTCTCGCCGCCGGTCTCGATGGTGGTGCGCAGCACCTCGGGGTTGGTGAGCAGGAAGTTCGACGGCGCCATCGCATCGACGAATTGCCGGGTGTAGAAATCGACCTTGCGCGCGGTCTTGTCGTCGAGCCCGTCGACCTCCTTGACCGTGCTCTGCAGCCACCGCGCGGTGAGAAGATAGCTTTGCTTGATGAAATCGAAGAGCGTGCCGTCGCTCCAGGCAGCGTCCTTGAAGCGCCGGTCGCCGGGCGCGGGCTCGACCAGCGGTTGCTCGGCCTTGCCGCTCCAGAAGCGCTCGGCGGTGCGCTGCCACAGCGCGAGGTAGTCCTGCCACAGCGACATCTGCGCCTGGATCAGCTTCTCCGGATGGGCCATCATCCGGCTGGTCATGTCGAGGAACGCGCTGGCGACGTTGAACGGGTCGGCCATGCCGACGCCGTTGCCCGATTGGCGCGCCAGGAACTCCAGGACGAGGTGCCGGCTGCGCTCGGCGATCTCGGCGATGTCGCGCGACCATTGCACGGGGTCGGGGAGCTTGATCTCGGGAGGGGTAGGCTCGGCCATCGTTTTGTTCCTTGCGCCGCCCGCGGCGCGCGACCCGATTATTGATGATTGGCGGCAGGCGTTCTAATACACCAGCCGGCAGGCGATTGCAGCGCTCTATATGGGTAGAGCCCCCCGCTGCGCCAGAGGAGAGCAGAGGGTGATGGGGTTACCAGGGATGTCGGGCAGCCCAGAAAAAGCAAGCAATGCCCGAGTCTTGGCCGTCCTCCTGCTGGTCGGATCGGGGCTTTGCGGCTGCTCTTGGGTGCCGGATTACGCCAACCCCGTCGAGTGGTACCGCGACCTCAGCGGCGTCTCAAAGAACGACGCCGCCGACGCCGGCGCTCGCAACGAGCAAAACCTCCAATCCGGGGGGCAGGCGCCTTACCCCAATCTCGGCACGGTGCCGCCGCCGCCGGATACCGCGATGAGCACGGTCGACCGCGAGGCGCTGCAGAAAGGCCTGATCGCCGACCGCGCCAACGCCCATTACAGCGACGAGGAGCTGCGCCAGGGGCACGCCGTGCCGCCGCTGCCGGGCCAGGCGCCACCGACGCAAACTGCCGACGCGCAAGCCGCCGCCGCCGAGCCAGGCCAGGCCGCCGCGCCAGGGCAGGCCGCGACGCCAGGCCAAGCCGCCACGCCAGGCCAGGCGGCTACGTCAGGCCAGGCGGCTACGTCAGGCCAGGCTGACGCGTCAGGCCAGGCCGCTGCGCCGGGGCAGGCTGCCGCGTCGGCCGGCGGCGCTCCCCGCCACAGCGCGCCGGCCAAGGGCTCGGAGGCGCCGCCGCAGGAATCGCCGCTCACCACCCCCAGCGTGCGCAGCCTGCCCGAAGGCGAGACCCCGGTCGCGCCACCGCCCGCGCCTGGCGCGCCTGCCGCGCCGGCGCCGCGGCAACAGGCGGCGCTGCCGGTGCCGGCGGCGCCCGTGCCGGCGGCGCCGCTGCCGGCCCTCCCTCCCGCCGCGCCGACGGAACAGCCCGCGGTGATGCGCGGGCCGCAGGGTCATGCCCCCTCGGTGACGCTCCAGGCGGCGGAGATCGTCTTTGCCGGCGATGGCAAGACGCTCAGCGCCGAGGACAACCAGCACCTTGCCGACGTTGCCAAGCTGCTGCAGCAAGGCGGCGGCTCGCTTCGCGTTGTCGGCTATGCCCGGCGCGGCTATGGGGCGGACGCGGCGCGCGAGGAGCTGCAGAGCTTCGGCGAGGCGCTGGACCGGGCCAATGCCGTGGCGCAGGCGCTCGCCAAGCTGGGGGTGCCGACGAGCCGGATCACGGTCCAGGCCGCGCCCGAGCAGGTCGCGGGCGGCCTCGAGGCCGGCCAGGCGGAGGTGCTGCTGGACTATTGAGCGGGCGGGGGCGGCTCGACCGGCGCGGGGCGGGATGCTATGAAGAACGTTCTCAGCTTCGGAGGCTCGCCGTGCCGATGACCCATCCCTCTGCCAGCGCCGAGCGCGGCCTGCCCGTCGCAGGGCCGCTGGCGCGCGCCACTCCCGCCGTCGTGGCGATCCTGCTTGGCAGCTTCCTGATTTTCGGCGCCGGCTTCGCGCCGATCGGCGTTCTCCATAACGCCGCGCATGACGGGCGCCACTCCTTCGCCTTCCCCTGCCACTGAGGCCATGCGCCGCGTCCTGGTTTCGGCGCTCGCGGGTGGCTGCCTCGCCGGGCTGATCTTCTTCGCGCTGCAGGCGGCGACGCTGTTGCCGCTGATCCAGACGGCGGAGCGCTACGAGCGTGCCGCCGCTGCGGCCATGCCCGAGCACACCGAGCCGGGCGGCTGGCAGCCGGAGGAGGGCGGCGAGCGGCTGGCCTATACGGCGCTGACCGATGTCGTCACCGGCATCGGCTTTGCGCTGCTGCTGGTGGGCGGCTTCAGCCTGCAGCGTGGCACGGTCGGGCTGCGCCGCGGCCTGGTCTGGGGGCTGGCTGGCTATGCCGTCTTCGCGCTCGCCCCGGGCCTGGGCCTGCCGCCGGCGCCGCCGGGGAGCGCCGCGGCCGATCTCGCGGCGCGGCAGGCTTGGTGGCTCGGCACGGCGCTGGCGACCGCCGCCGGGCTGGCGCTCTTGGTCTTTGGCCGGCGCCGGTCTTGGCAGGCGACCGGGGCGCTGCTGCTGGTGTTGCCGCACCTCGTCGGCGCGCCCCGTCCCGAAGCGCCGGGCGGCACGGCGCCGCCAGAGCTGGCCGTCCATTTCGCCGCCGCCTCGCTCGCCGTCACCGCCATCTTCTGGCTTATTCTCGGCGCGTCGAGCGGCTGGCTTTATGAGCGGCTGGGCAGCCGCCCCCGCTCCCTCGGCTGATGCCGCCGGGCGGGTGGATAAAGATAAAACAGTCGCAACTTGCCGGTGACGGCGCTACAAGTCCAGGAGCCGATAGCGGCCGGAGGAGCCCGGAAGCACTCGTGAAACCGCCGTTGAGGATCGCCATCGCCGGCCTGGGCACCGTCGGCGCCGGAACGGTCAAGCTGTTGCAGCAGAATGCCGAGCTGCTTGCCGCGCGCGCCGGCAGGCGGCTGGTCGTCACCGCGGTGGCGGCGCGCGACCGCGGGCGCGAGCGCGGCATCGATCTTCCCGGGGTGCGGTGGCTCACCGATGCGACGGCGCTGGCGCAGGCCCCCGACATCGACGTGGTGGTGGAGCTGATCGGCGGCAGCGACGGCATCGCGCGCGAGGTGGTGGCCGGCGCCATCGCCGCGGGCAAGCACGTCGTCACCGCCAACAAGGCGCTGATCGCCCATCACGGCACCGCGCTGGCGCGCGCCGCCGAGGCGCGCGGCGTGGCGTTGCTGTTCGAGGCGGCGGTGGCCGGCGGCATCCCCATCCTCAAAGCGCTGCGCGAGGGGCTGGCCGCGAACAATGTGGCGCGCATCTATGGCATCCTCAACGGCACCTGCAATTACATCCTGACCGCCATGCGCGAGACCGGCAGCGACTTCGCCGAGGTGCTGAAAGAGGCGCAGCAGCTTGGCTATGCCGAGGCCGATCCGAGCTTCGATATCGACGGCGTCGACGCCGCGCACAAGCTCGCGGTGTTGGCCGCGGTCGCTTTCGGCAGCGCCGTCGATTTCGCCGGCGTGCATGTCGAGGGCATTCGCCACGTCTCGGCGCTCGACATCGATTTCGCCGCCGAGCTCGGCTACCGCATCAAGCTCCTGGGCCTGGCGCGGCTCACCCGCGACGGGCTCGAGCAGCGCGTCCACGCCTGCATGGTGCCGCGCTCGACCCCGATCGCCCATGTCGACGGCGTCTTCAACGCCGTCGTCGTCGAGGGCGATTTCGTCGGCCGCGTCATGCTCGAAGGTCGCGGCGCCGGCGCGCAGCCGACCGCCTCGGCGGTGGTGGGGGACATCCTCGACATCGCCCTCGGGCGCTGGTCGTCGAGCTTCACCGTGCCGGCCAGCGCGCTCGAAGCGCGGCCGTCCTCGCCGATGGCGCGGCATGTCGGTGCCTATTACGTGCGCCTGATGGTGGTCGACCGCCCCGGCGTCATCGCCGACATCGCCGCCGCCTTGCGCGACGAGCAGGTGTCGATGGAGCAGATGATCCAGCGCGGCCGCAAGCCGGGCGAGGCGGTGCCGGTGGTGCTGACCACGCATGAGACGGAAGAGGCGGCGATGCGCCGCGCGATTGCCCGCATCGACAAGCTCGGCAGCGTGCTCGAGCCGACGCGCATGATCCGCGTCGAGAATCTGTAAAGACGAGGAGAGACCATGGCCGAAGGCGGAGCGATGGATCGCAACTTGGCGCTGGAAGCGGTGCGCGTCACCGAGGCGGCGGCGTTGTCGGCCTCGCGGCTGATGGGGCGCGGCGACGAGAAGGCGGCCGATCAGGCCGCGGTCGACGCCATGCGCAAGGCGCTCAACGGCCTCGCCATCGACGGCACGGTGGTCATCGGCGAGGGCGAGCGCGACGAGGCGCCGATGCTCTATATCGGCGAGAAGGTCGGCAGCGGCGGGCCGCGCATCGACATCGCGCTCGACCCGCTCGAAGGCACCACCATCACCGCCAAGGGCGGCGCCAATGCGCTCGCGGTGATCGCCATGGCCGAGGCCGGCGGCTTCCTCAACGCGCCCGACGTCTATATGGACAAGATCGCGGTCGGCGGCGGGCTCGGCGAGGTGGTCGATCTCGACGAGCCGCCGGCGAAGAACCTCAAGAGCCTCGCCCGGGTGAAGGCGGTCGAAGTCTCGGATCTCGTGGTCTGCATTCTCGATCGGCCGCGCCACACCGAGCTCATCGCCAAGGTGCGCGAGGCCGGCGCGCGCATCATGCTGATCACCGATGGCGATATCAGCGGCGTCATCGCCACGTCGGGGCGGGAGACCGGCGTCGATATGTACATGGGCTCGGGCGGCGCGCCCGAGGGCGTGCTCGCGGCGGCGGCGCTGCGCTGCATCGGCGGCCAGATGCAGGGCCGCCTCATCTTCCGCAACGACGATGAGAAGGCGCGCGCCCGCCGCCTCGGCGTCA
>JBKQTR010000361.1:0-5177 GCA_052143095.1 Allostellaceae bacterium | reverse complement strand
ACCCCCCACCTGCCCGAGGCCTGCGGCCTCGGGCACCCTCCCCCTCAAGGGGGGAGGGGCGCCGGAGGGCCATCGAAAGATCGGCCAAGTCTGTCCCATAGCCCATCGACTGCTTCCTACCCCTCATGCGGCACCCCGAGATAGGCGTCGATGACGTCCTGGCTCTGGCGCACGACATCGGGCGTGCCGTCGGCGATCTTGCGGCCGTAATCGAGCACGACGACGCGGTCGGAAAGGTCCATCACTACGCCCATATCATGCTCGATCAGCGCGATGGTGGTGCCGAACTCGTCGTTGACGTCGAGGATGAAGCGCGACATGTCTTCCTTCTCCTCGACGTTCATGCCCGCCATCGGCTCGTCGAGCAGCAGCAGATCCGGCTCCATGGCGAGTGCGCGGCCGAGCTCGACGCGCTTCTGCAGCCCGTAGGGGAGCTGGCCCACCGGCACCTTGCGGATCGCCTGGATCTCGAGGAAGTCGATGATACCTTCCGCGAAGGCGCGATGCTCGAGCTCCTCCTTGAGCGCCGGGCCCCAATGCAGCGCCTGCAACAGGAAATTGCGCCGCATCTTGAGCAGCCTTCCCGTCATGATGTTGTCGAGCGTCGTCATGCCGCGGAACAGCGCCACGTTCTGGAAGGTGCGGGCGATGCCGGTCTCGGCCGCCTGGTGCGGCCGCATGCGCCGGCGGGTCGCCCCGCGGAAGGTGATGGTGCCTTGCTGCGGGTGATAGAAGCCGTTGATGACGTTGAGCATCGAGGTCTTGCCGGCGCCGTTGGGGCCGATGATGGCGAGGATCTCGCGCTCGCGGATCTCGACGCTGATGTCGGACAGCGCGCGCACGCCGCCGAAGGAGAGGCTGATATGCGAGGCCTCAAGGAGCGGCGGCCCGATCCGCTTTTCTGCCGGCGCCCTCATCGCCGCCTCAGCCGGCCCGACGCAGCGCGGCGACGCTCGCCGCCGGCTTGGCGTCGCGGATCCCAAGCTCGGCCTTGAGCATGCCCTTGCGCCCGTCCTCGAAGGTGACCTCGCTCTCGATGCGCGCGCTCCGGGCGCCGCTGTAGAGCGCCTCCACCAGCGCGGCATAGCGCTCGCCGATATGGCGTCGGCGCACCTTGCGCGTCCGCGTCAGCTCGCCGTCATCGGCGTCGAGCTCCTTGTGCAGGATGAGGAAGCGGCGCAGCTGCGAGCCCGCGAGATGCGGCTCGGCGGCGAGGTCGCGGTTCACCGTCTCGATGCACTCCTGCACGAGATCGTAGACCGCGTCGAGCCCCGCCAGCTCCTGATAGCTGCCATAGGTGACGCCGTTGCGCTCGGCCCAGTTGCCGACCGCGTCGGCATCGACATTGATGAAGCAGGCGGCATAGGGGCGGTCGGCGCCGAACGCCACGGCCTCCTTGATGTAGGGGAAGAATTTGAGCTTGTTCTCGAGGAATTTCGGCGCGAACAGCGTGCCGTCCAGCAGCTTCCCCACATCCTTGGCGCGGTCGATGATGCGCAGATGCCCGTCATCCCCGAAGAAGCCGGCATCGCCCGAATGCACCCAGCCATCGGGCTGCTTGGTCTCGAATGTCGCCTGCGGGTTCTTGAAATAGCCCACGAAGACGCCGGGGCCGCGATAGGTGACCTCGCCGCTCTCGGCGATGCGGATCTCGACGCCGTCGAGCGGCGTTCCCACCGTGTCGGGCTTGGCCTGCCCGTCCGGCTGGATGCACAGGATCGACGCCTCGGTCATGGCGTAGAGCTGCTTGATGTTGATGCCGAGCGAGCGATAGAAGCTGAAGAGGTCGGGGCCGATCGCCTCGCCCGCGGTGTAGGCGACGCGGACGCGGCTCATGCCCAGCGTGTTCTTGAGCGGCGCATAGATCAGCGCCGTGCCGATGGCATAGCGCAGCCGGTCCCACAGCGACACCGGCGCGTGGTCGAGGATGCGCCCGCCGACGCGGCGCGCCAGCGCCATGAAGTGATGGAACATCCTGCGCTTCACCCAGCCGGCATCCTCCATGCGGATCATCACCTGGGTAAGGATGGTCTCGTAGATGCGCGGCGGCGCGAAGAAATAGGTGGGGCCGATCTCGCGCAGATCGACCATCGCCGTGGCGCCGGATTCGGGACAGCTGACGCAGAAGCCGGTGCAATAGGATTGCGCGTAGGAGAAGATGTGATCGCCCGCCCAGGCGATCGGCAGATAGGCCAGCACCTCCTCCGCCTCGCCGAGCCCTTCGCGCTCCGCCGCGCGCCGCGCCATGATGATGACGTTGTCGAAGCTCAGCATCACGCCCTTGGGCTGGCCGGTGGTGCCCGAGGTGTAGAGGATGACCGCGACGTCCGCGCCGGTTCCTTGGGCGATCTCGCCGGCGAGGAAGTCGGGATGGAGGCGGGCGAAGTCGCGCCCTTGCTGCTGCACCGCCGCATAGGCATGGAGGAAGGGATGGTCGTAATGGCGCATGCCCCGCGCGTCGTCATAGAGGATCGCCTCGAGCCGGGGCAGCCGCTCGCGCACGGCGATCAGCTTGTCGACCTGCTCCTGGTCCTCGGCGACGACGAAGCGCACCTCGGCATGGTCGAGGACGAATTCCATCTCGGCGGCGACCGCGTCCTGATAGACCGGCACGGGAACGCCGCCGAGGCATTGCGCGGCGGTGATCGCCCAATAGAGCCGCGGCCGATTGTCGCCGATGATGCCGAGCTTGTCGCCGCGCCGGAAGCCCAGCGCCGCCAAGCCATTGGCGAGGTCCTGCACCTCGCGCGCGCTCTGGGCCCAGCTCCAGCTCTGCCAGATGCCGAGATCCTTCTCGCGCATCGCCGGGCGGCTCCCGCGCTTTGCGGCATGGTCGAGCAGCAGCTTCGGAATGGTGTCGAGGCCGGCGCGGGGCTCCGCCCGTGCCGCCGCACGCGCCCTCCGCTCGGTCTCTGCCACCGCCATGCCGGCCCTCTCCCAGAGCTGCGGGGGGCCTGTCCGCCCTCCCGCAAAACCTTTGCGGCGTTGCGTTTTTTTTGCGTGAGCCTTGCGCCGCGCTGCCTAGCTAAGGCATCGGCCCGACGCGGTCAAGCGATCCGGCGCGGGAGCGGCGACGGGGTGACGCAAGAGCCTTGCCTCCGCGCCGATCGGGCTTAGACTTGGGTGCTGGCGTTTACGGGAGGTAAGGATGCGCCCGATCGCCCTTGTCGCGCTCGTCGCGCTCGTCGCGCTCACGGCGCTGTCGGCCCTGGCCCAGGCGCCGGCGCCGGGCCCGGCTCCCGGCGCCCCGGCGGCCGCCTTGGACTCGAAGCTGCCGCTGGCCGCGATGCGCCATCAGCAGCCGCGCCAGGCCGATGTCGAGCAGCGCGAGACCGAGCGCTTCGGCCCGAAGGAGCAGGAGGTCGAAAAGCAGCAGCGCTCCGAGATGGATAAACTCTACGACGACGTTATGCGCCGCAGCGCGCCCCCCGCCGCGGGGCAGTAGGGCGCGAAAGACGCCGGCCTATGACGATGTCCTAGACCCCTCCCGGTCAAGGGCAGGGCAATCGCATATGCCGTCTAGTCGCTGGATGGGAAGGATTGACCACGGAGGCACGGAGGTCACGGAGAAGCGAAGAATGGCGCGCTTCGCGCGCCCAACACCTCATTCTTCTCCGTGTCCTCCGTGCCTCCGTGGTGAAATCCCTATGCCCATATGCGATTGCCCTGCGGTCAAGGCCGAGGGCGGTGTCTTGATCTCGGGCATGATAAGCTGTAGCAGGCAAAGACCCGCCGCGCCCCGACTTCCAGGAGATCGCCCCCGTGTCCGTCACCGGCCATGATTCGCTGAAAGCCCGCCGCACGCTCAAGCTCGAAGGCAAGGAATACGATTATTTCAGCCTCGAGGCCGCGGCCAAGGCGGCCGGGCTCGGCGATCTCTCGACCTTGCCGTTCTCGATGAAGGTGCTGCTGGAGAATCTGGTGCGGCTGGAGAACGGCCGCACCGTCACCCTCGACGACATCAAGGCGGTGGCGGAATGGCTGAAGACGCGCCGCTCCGAGCGCGAGATCGCCTTCCGCCCGGCGCGCGTGCTGATGCAGGATTTCACCGGTGTTCCCGCCGTCGTCGACCTCGCCGCCATGCGCCAGGCGATGGCCAAGCTCGGCGGCGATCCCCGCCGCATCAACCCGCTCTCGCCGGTCGATCTCGTCATCGACCATTCGGTGATGGTCGACGCCTTCGGCTCGACCAAGGCCTTCGCCGAGAACGTCAAGCTCGAATTCGAGCGCAACGGCGAGCGCTACGCCTTTTTGAAATGGGGCCAGAGCGCCTTCGACAATTTCCGCGTCGTGCCGCCGGGCACCGGCATCTGCCACCAGGTCAATCTCGAATATCTGGCGCAGGTCGTCTGGAGCACCGACGAGGCCGGGCGGACGGTGGCCTATCCCGACACGCTGGTCGGCACTGACAGCCACACCACCATGGTCAACGGGTTGGCCGTGCTCGGCTGGGGCGTCGGCGGCATCGAGGCCGAGGCGGCGATGCTGGGACAGCCGATCTCGATGGTGCTGCCGGAAGTGGTGGGCTTCCGCCTCGACGGCAAGCTTAAGGAAGGCGCCACCGCCACCGATCTCGTGCTGACGGTGACGCAGATGCTGCGCAAGAAGGGCGTGGTCGGCCGCTTCGTCGAGTTCTACGGCCCCGGCCTTGCCCATCTCGCGCTCGCCGACCGTGCCACCATCGGCAATATGGCGCCGGAATACGGTGCCACCTGCGGCTTCTTCCCGGTCGACCAGGTGACGCTCAACTACCTCTCCTTCACCGGCCGCGACGCCAAGCGCGTCAAGCTGGTGGAGGCCTATGCCAAGGCGCAGGGGCTGTGGCGCGACGACGGAACGCCCGATCCCGTCTTCACCGACACGCTGGCGCTCGATCTCGCCAGCGTCGAGCCGTCGCTCGCCGGCCCGCGCCGGCCGCAGGACCGCGTCGCGTTGTCGGGAGTGGCGTCCTCCTTCAAGGCCGAGCTCCCGAAGCTGGCATCCTCGCGCGACAAGGCCAAGACCGGCGGTCCGGTCAAGGTGGCGGGCGCCAATTATTCGGTGAAGGACGGCGACGTGGTGATCGCCGCCATCACGTCGTGCACCAACACCTCCAATCCGAGCGTGATGCTCGGCGCCGGGCTGTTGGCGCGCAACGCCTTGAAGCGCGGCCTCAAGGTCAAGCCCTGGGTCAAGAC
>JBKQTR010000360.1:0-6331 GCA_052143095.1 Allostellaceae bacterium | reverse complement strand
GGGCGGTGGTGGCGCGCGCCGCCGCGGCGCCGCACGGGGCCGACGGCCCGCTCTATTCCGGGACCTGCCGCAGCCTGACGCCGCCGGAGCGTGCGGCGCGGCTGCAGGCGGGCGCGGCCTGGGCGCTCCGGCTCGACGTCGCCAAGGCGTCGGCGCTGGTCGGGCCGCTGTGGTGGCAGGACGAGCAAGCCGGCCGCGTCGCCGCCGATGCCGTGAGCCTCGGCGATGTCGTGCTGGCGCGCAAGGAGACGCCGGCGAGCTATCATCTCGCCGTCACCGTCGACGATGCGCTGCAAGGGGTGAGCTTGGTGACGCGCGGCGAGGATTTGTTCGCGGCGACGCATATCCATCGCCTGCTCCAGGCCCTGCTCGATCTGCCGGTGCCGCGCTATCGCCATCACACGCTGCTCGTCGATGCCGGCGGGCGGCGCTATGCCAAGCGCGACCGGGCGCTCAGCCTGCGCGCGCTGCGTGAGGCCGGCCGCACGCCGCGCGAAGTACGGGCGTTAGCGGGATTTCCCGACTGAGCAACGTCAGTCGAGCGGCCGCCTGAGCCCGGTGACGAGATCGAGGTATTCGGGATCGTCGGCGGCGACGAGGCCGTGGCGCAGCGCGAAGTCGATGATCACGAGGTTGACGTTGAACTTGAAATCCTCGCCTGCGCGCACGCGCGCCACCACCTCGCGCGCCGGCATCAGGCGGAACTCGACGATCTCGCCGTCGCGGTTGCGCGGCGTGAAGCCGGCGGGAACCTCGAGATCGTAGAGGAAGAGCACGTCGTCGCGCAGGCCCTGCTCGACCTCCATGCGATAGGAGAGCGCGCCGACCGGCACGGCGCGGCCGGCGAGCTCGGGCGGCAACGAGGCCTCCTCGTCCGCCTCCTTGATCAGCGTCGCCTCGAGCCCGTGGTCATGGCCGATGCCGCCGGCGACGAGGTTGTCGAGCTTGTCGGGCGCGACCTTCTTGTCGGGTGCGCGCCGGCCGATCCACAGCTCCAGCGCATCGCCGGCGCGGCGCCAGCCATTGACATGCACGCCATAGGCGCGCGCGCCAAAGAAGGAGACGGCGCCGCGGTCGAGCTTGAACAGCGGCGGCGCGCCCCAGCGCGGCGCCGCGGCGAAGAACTCGTTGCGCCATTTGGCGACGCGGCCCTCGGCGACGAGGCGCTCGACCACCGCGTCGACCGCGGCGCTCACCGCGTTGAAATCGCCCGGCGCGATCAGCCACACGCCGTCCGGCTCGACCGAGAAGGTCTCGCCGAAGCGGCGCAACGCCTCGGCGTTGTCGCGCCGCATCAGCCCGACCTTCGCCTCGCCCCGCCATAACGGGACGAAGCGCTCGGGGCGCCACGCATTGCAGCGCCGGATATGGCGCAGCAGGCTCATTGCTTCTCGGACACCAGCACCACATCGACCGAAACGATCTGCCGGAGGCAGCGGGCGACATAGTGCGCCGCCTCGGCATCGAGGCCCGGCATCTGCACGTCGATGGTGATTTCGTGCCCGCTCACCCGGCTCACCCAGCTCGACGGCACCAGGCCGCGCTTGGCGAAGAGCTCGGCGACGCGCGGCATCAGGCCGGGTTCGGCGGCGGCGTGGACGGAGAAGCAGGCGGTGGGCTGGCCTTCAGGCCGGAAAGCGCTCGCGACGGTGGGCGACATGGCGGAAATCCTCGATCTCGGTCTCAAGACGAATGGCGCAAGCCCGATCCCCGCGGCGGAGGATCGGGAGCCTAATTCGCCGAAAAATCCGGCTATCGAGACGTGGACCACCCATAGACGAACGCTACAGCCCGCCCCACTTATCGTCAATAGCGGGGGTTGCGCGGCGGCGCTCGCGTTTGGCAGCGTTCAGCCAATGGAGGTACGTATGACGCGATGGCTTGGCTTGCTCGCTGCCCTGGTCGCGCTTGCCGGCTGCGCCGGCACCGGCGGTGCCCGCGATGTCGATTACACGCCCGAGCGCGGCATTTCCGCCGACATTGCCGCCTCGCATACCGGCCCCGGCGCGCTCGACCGCGGCGAGACCTTCACCGGCGAGCCGATCGGCGCCATACCCTGGACGGCCGACGAGCGGCACTGACGCCGGCTCAGCTCGGCTCCAGCTCGGTATCCCAGTACAGGAAGTCGCGCCAGCTGTGATGCAGGAAGTTGGGCGGAAAGCCGCGCCCGTTCTCCTGCAGCACATGGGTCGAGGGCTGGCAGGGCAGGTGGCGCGGATACATGCCGCTTTCCCGCGGCAGCCGATTGCCCTTGAGCAGGTTGCAGGTAGAGCACGCGGTGACGACGTTCTCCCACATGGTGCGGCCGCCGCGCGAGCGCGGCACCACGTGATCGAAGGTGAGATCGTGCGACGGGAAATCCTCGCCGCAATATTGGCAGGTGAAGCGGTCGCGCAGAAAGACGTTGAACCGGGTGAAGGCCGGACGCCGCGCCGTCGGGATGAATTCTTTCAGCGAGATGACAGAGGGCAGCTTCATCTCGAAGGAGGGGCTGCGCACGACACGGTCGTAATGGGAGATGATGTTGACCCGGTCGAGGAACACCGCCTTGACCGTCTCCTGCCACGACCATAGGGACAAGGGGAAGTAGCTCAGCGGCCGGAAATCGGCGTTGAGCACGAGCGCCGGACAGCTATCTAGGGCCAAGGACAAACCGCGACCTCATGGCAGCGCAATCCCCTGTTTCGCGGCGCATCCTGCCATGGAAGACGCCGCAACGCCAGCGCTACAGAATGTGGTGGTTGCGCCGTTGGCGTCAACGGGTGGGAATTGGTTTATCACCGCGGTAATCGTAGAAACCGCGCCCGGCCTTGCGGCCGAGCCAGCCCGCCTCGACATACTTCACCAGCAGCGGGCATGGCCGGTATTTGGAATCGGCGAGGCCTTCGTACAGCACCTGCATCACCGACAGGCAGGTGTCGAGGCCGATGAAATCGGCGAGCTCCAGCGGTCCCATCGGGTGGTTGGCGCCGAGCCGCATCGCGGTGTCGATCGCCTCCACCGTGCCGACGCCCTCATAGAGCGTGTAGACCGCCTCGTTGATCATCGGCAGCAGGATGCGGTTGACGATGAAGGCGGGGAAATCCTCGGCCGCGACCGGCGTCTTGCCGAGCTTCACCGCGAGCTCGCGGATGACCTTGAAGGTGCCTTCGTCGGTGGCGATGCCGCGGATCAGCTCGACCAGCGTCATCACCGGCACCGGGTTCATGAAGTGCATGCCGATGAAGCGGCCCGGGCGGTCGGTGGCGGCGGCGAGCCGGGTGATCGAGATCGAGGAGGTGTTGGAGGCGATGATCGCGCTTTCCTTGAGCTTCGGCACCAGCTTCTTGAAGATGTCGCGCTTCACCTCCTCCTTCTCGACCGCGCACTCGATGACGACATCGCAATCGCCGAACATCTCGTATTGCGTTCCGGTGTTGATCCGCTTCATCGCGGCCGATTTGTCGGCCTCGCTGATGCGGCCGCGCGTGACCTGGCGGGCGAGGTTGCGGTCGATCACCCCGAGCGCGTTCTCGATCACCTTGGCGTCGACGTCGCCGAGCCGCACGTCGTAGCCGGCAAGCGCGCAGACATGAGCGATGCCGCTGCCCATCTGGCCGGCGCCGATGATACCGATGGTTCGGATGCTGTCGTTTGACGTCATGGCCGGCTCCACCCCGATGATTGCATCGTCACGAGCCTTGGTGCTTGGCAAGCTCAGCGTCGAGCTCCGGCACGAGCTTGAAGAGGTCGCCGACGATGCCGTAATCGGCGATCTGGAAGATCGGCGCCTCCTCGTCCTTGTTGATGGCGACAATGACCTTCGAATCCTTCATGCCGGCGAGATGCTGGATCGCCCCCGAGATGCCGACCGCGATGTACAGCTCCGGCGCGACGATCTAGCCGGTCTGGCCGACCTGGTAGTCGTTGGGCACGAAGCCGGCATCGACCGCGGCGCGCGACGCGCCGACCGCCGCGCCGAGCTTGTCGGCGAGGCTTTCCAGCAGCTTGAAATTGTCGCCCGACTGCATGCCGCGGCCGCCCGAGACGATGACCCGGGCGCTGGTCAGCTCCGGCCGCTCGGATTTCGACAGCTCGGCGCCGATGAAGCGCGACAACCCGGCCGAGCCCGCGCCCGACACCGTCTCGATCGGCGCGCTGCCGCCCTCGGCCGCGACGGCAGGGAAAGCGGTGCCGCGGACGCTGATGACCTTGATCTTGTCCTTCGACTGCACGGTGGCGAGCGCGTTGCCGGCGTAGATCGGCCGCACGAAGGTGTCCGGCGCGACCACGCCGGCGATGTCGGAGATCTGCGCCACGTCGAGCAGCGCTGCGACCCGCGGCAGGAAGTTCTTGCCGAAGGTGCTGGCGGGCGCCAGCACATGGCTGTAATTGAGCGCGAGCTTCACCACCAGAGCGGCGATGTCCTCGGCGAGCGGATGCGCCAGCGCCGCGTCGTCGGCGAGCAGCACCTTGGCGACGCCCGGGATCTTGGCCGCGGCCTCGGCCGCCGGCTTCGCGTTGGCGCCGGCGACCAGGACGTGCAGCTCGCCGCCGATCGCCTGGGCGGCGGCGACGGTGTGGAGCGTCGAGGATTTGAGCTTCTTGTTGTCGTGCTCGGCGACGACGAGGAGGGCCATCAGATCACCCGTGCTTCGTTCTTGAGCTTATCGACGAGCTCCTGCACCGAGGCGACCTTCTTGCCGCCTTGGCGCTTGGCCGGCTCCTCGACCTTGAGCGTGATGAGGCGCGGCGCGACATCGACGCCGAGCGCCTCGGGCGTCAGCTGCTCGATCGGCTTCTTCTTCGCCTTCATGATGTTGGGCAGCGAGGCGTAGCGCGGCTCGTTGAGGCGCAAATCGGTGGTCATCACCGCCGGCAGCTTCAGCTCGACCGTCTCGAGCCCGCCGTCGATCTCGCGCGTCACCAGCGCCTTGCCGCCTTCGATCTTAAGCTTCGAGGCGAAGGTGCCTTGCGGCCAGCCCAGCAGCGCCGCCAGCATCTGGCCGGTCTGGTTGCTGTCGTCGTCGATCGCCTGCTTGCCGAGGATGACGAGGCCCGGCTGCTCCTTCGCGGCGATGGCCTTGAACAGCTTCGCCACGGCCAGCGGCTGCAGCTCGGCATCGCTCAGCACATGGATGCCGCGATCGGCGCCCATGGCGAGCGCGGTGCGGATGGTCTCCTGGCAGGCCTGCGGCCCCATCGAGACCGCGATGACCTCGCTGGCGGCTCCCGCCTCCCTGAGGCGCACCGCCTCCTCGACGCCGATCTCGTCGAAGGGGTTCATCGACATCTTGACGTTGGCGGTCTCGACGCCGGTCTTGTCCGGCTTGACGCGGATCTTGACGTTGTAATCGATCACTCGCTTGACGGCGACGAGGACTTTCATGGCGGGCCTTGGTCAGAGCCGCTTGCTGCGGCGCGGCGGGGAATTGTGCACGTGCACAACGCGAAGGCAAGTATTTCTGTCACTGCGGCGTCCTTGGGGCTAGCGGTGAGCGCCCGGCTGCCACAGCACGTCGCGCGCGCCCTTGTCGTTGACATGGCGGCTCAGCACGAAGAGGTGGTCGGACAGGCGGTTGAGATACTTAAGCGCCTCGGGGTTGAGCGTTTCGCGCTGGGCGAGCTCGGCGACCAGCCGCTCGGCGCGGCGCACCACCGTGCGCGCGAGATGAAGATGCGCGGCACACGCCGTGCCGCCCGGCAGCACGAAGCTGTCTAGCGGCTTGAGCTCGGCGTTGAGCGCGTCGATCTCGTGCTCCAGCCGCTCGACCTGGCTCGCCAGGATGCGCAACGCCTCCTTGCCGCGCGTGCCGCTATCCGGCGTGCAGAGATCGGCGCCGAGATCGAACAGGTCGTTCTGGATGCGCGCCAGCGCCGCGTCGACTTCGCCCTCGGCATGGAGCCGCGCCAGGCCGATCGTGGCATTGGCCTCGTCGACCGTGCCATAGGCGGCGACGCGCAGATCCGCTTTCGCGACGCGGCTGCCGTCGCCGAGCGAGGTCTCGCCGCCATCGCCGCCCTTGGTGTAGATGCGCGTCAGCCGGACCATGAGGCTCCTAAGAGCGCCGGAACAGCAGCATGAAGAGGGCGAAGAGCAGCAGCGCCACGGCCTGGAGGGCCTCCCTCTTGGCCTCACTTGGCCTTGGCCGCTGGCGCATCGGCGCCGGGCGGCGCGAAATCGATATGCGTGGCCTTGGCGGCCTTTTCCGAAGCGAACGCGTCGGCCGGGACCGGCGCGTCGAGCTTCCAGTTGGAGTACTCGGTCTGATAATGAGCCTGCGCCGGCTCGTTGGCGTAGACGACGCGGACGAGCGGCGGCAGATGATCGTCGACCCCGATCCACACTTCC
>JBKQTR010000359.1:0-8379 GCA_052143095.1 Allostellaceae bacterium | reverse complement strand
CCCCTGAGAATCTCGATCGGGCGAAAGCGCATATCGCTAAATACCCCCCCCAGCGCCAAGCCAGCGCTGTGCTGCCGTTATTGGATCTGGCGCAACGCCAACATGGCGGATGGCTGCCTCGGGCGGCGATGGATCGCGTCGCGGAAATGCTGGGAATGGCCCCGATCCGCGTCTACGAGGTCGCGACTTTTTACACGATGCTCAATCTGCGGCCGGTCGGACGTTATTTGCTGCAGGCTTGCACGACGACGCCGTGCTGGCTGCGCGGCTCGGACGAGGTGGTGCGCGCCTGCGAGCGCAAGCTCGGCATCGCCATCGGCGAGACCACGCCCGACGGCCGGTTCAGCCTGACCGAGGTCGAGTGCCTGGGTGGCTGCGTCAACGCGCCGATCATCCAGGTCAACGACGATTTCTACGAGGATCTCGACGGCGCCGCCACCGAGCGGCTGATCGACGCGCTCAGGCGCGGCGAGACCCCCCGACCGGGCTCGGCCAAGGGACGCCAGACCTCGGCGCCCGAGGGCGGGCCGCAGACGCTCACGGATCTCTCCTTCGCCGAGGGCAAGCCCTGATGCTTAGCGACAAAGACCGCATCTTCACCAATCTCTACGGCGTGCACGACTGGCACCTTCCCGGCGCCCGCGCGCGCGGCGACTGGGACGGGACGCGCGAGCTCATCCTTAAGGGCCGCGACTGGATCGTCAGCGAGATGAAGAACTCCGGCCTGCGCGGCCGTGGCGGCGCCGGCTTCCCGACCGGGGTCAAATGGTCGTTCATGCCGAAGCAGTCCGACCGACCGACCTATCTCGTCGTCAACGCCGACGAATCCGAGCCCGGCACCTGCAAGGACCGCGACATCATCCGCCACGACCCGCAGAAGCTGGTGGAAGGCTGCCTGCTGGCCAGCGTCGGCATGGGCGTGCATCACTGCTACATCTATATCCGCGGCGAATTCGTCAACGAGGCGAAGCATCTGCAGGTCGCGATCGACGAGGCCTATGCGGCGGGCCTCATCGGCAAGAACGCCTGTGGCTCCGGCTATGATTTCGAGCTCTATCTCCATCGCGGCGCCGGCGCCTATATCTGCGGCGAGGAGACGGCGCTGCTCGAGAGCCTCGAGGGCAAGAAGGGCCAGCCGCGCCTCAAGCCGCCGTTTCCGGCGGCGGTTGGGCTCTATGGCTGCCCCACCACCGTCAACAATGTCGAGACCATCGCGGTGGCGCCGACCATCCTGCGTCGCGGCGCCTCGTGGTTCGCAGGCATCGGCCGGCCGAAGAACGAGGGCACCAAGGTCTTCTGCCTGTCCGGCCATGTCGAGAAGCCCTGCAATGTCTAGGAGGCGATGGGCATCCCGTTGAAGGAGCTCATCGAGCGCCATGCCGGCGGCGTGCGCGGCGGCTGGGACAATCTGCTCGCCATCATCCCCGGAGGCTCCTCGGTGCCGGTGATCCCGAAATCGGTCTGCGACACCGTGCTGATGGATTTCGACGCGCTGCGCGACGTCAAGAGCGGCCTCGGCACCGCCGCGGTTATCGTCATGGACAAGTCGACCGATATCATCAAGGCGATCGCACGGCTGTCGAAATTCTACAAGCATGAGAGCTGCGGCCAATGCACCCCCTGCCGCGAAGGCGCCGGCTGGATGTGGCGGGTGATGGAGCGCATGGTGAAGGGCAACGCCTCGGTCGAGGAGATCGACGTGCTGCTCGAGGTCTCTTTCGAGATCGAGGGGCATACCATCTGCGCGCTGGGCGACGCCGCCGCTTGGCCGATCCAGGGGCTCATCCGCCATTTCCGCCCGGAGATGGAGCGGCGCATCAACGAGTACCGCGAGGCCGCGTCGCGGCGGGCGGCGTAGGGACGAGAGACCAGACCATGGCGAAGCTCACCATCAACGGGATCGCGGTCGAGGTACCGGCCGGCACGACGGTGCTGCAGGCCTGCCAGCGAGCCGGCGTCGAGGTCGCGCATTTCTGCTTCCACGAGCGCCTGGCGATTGCCGGCAATTGCCGCATGTGCCTGGTCGAGCAGGAGAAGGCGCCCAAGCCCATCGCCTCCTGCGCCATGCCGGTGGCCGAGGGCATGGTCATCCATACCGACAGCGAGCGGGCCAAGAAGGCGCGGCACGGGGTGATGGAGTTCCTGCTCATCAATCACCCGCTGGACTGCCCGATCTGCGACCAGGGCGGCGAGTGCGACCTGCAGGACCAGGCCATGGCCTATGGCTTCGACCGCGGCCGCTTTCTCGAGAACAAGCGCGCGGTGAAGGACAAGGATTTCGGGCCGCTGGTCGCCACCAGCATGACGCGCTGCATCCACTGCACGCGCTGCGTCCGCTTCCTCACCGACGTCGCCGGCGTCGAGGAGCTCGGCGCCACCGGCCGCGGCGAGAACATGGAGATCGGCACCTATATCGAGCGCGCGCTCACCTCCGAGCTCTCGGCCAACATCATCGATCTCTGCCCGGTGGGAGCGCTGACCTCCAAGCCCTATGCCTTCGCGGCGCGGCCCTGGGAGCTGCGCAAGATCGAATCCGTCGATGTGCTCGACGCCGTCGGCAGCAACATCCGCGTCGACAGCCGAGGCCCGCAGGTGCTGCGCGTGCTGCCACGGCTCAACGAGGATGTGAACGAGGAGTGGATCTCCGACAAGACGCGCTTTGCCGTCGACGGGCTGACGCGCCGGCGGCTCGACCGGCCCTATATCCGCCGCGACGGCAAGCTGGTCGAGGCGGAATGGGCGGAGGCCTTCGCCTTCATCGCCGCGCGGCTGAAGGGCGTGCCGGGCGACCGTATCGCCGCCATCGCCGGCGACCTCGCCGATTGCGAGGCGATGCTGGCGCTTAGGGATCTCATGACCGCGCTCGGCTCGGTCAATCTCGATTGCCGGCAGGACGGCGCGGCGCTCGATCCCGCCTGCCGCGCGGGATATCTCTTCAACACCACCATCGCCGGCATCGACAAGGTCGATGCCTGCCTGTTGATCGGCAGCAACCCGCGGCGCGAGGCGCCGATCCTCAATGCGCGGCTGCGCAAGCGCTGGCTGCAAGCCGGGCTGAAGACGGCGGTGATCGGGCCGGCGCTCGATCTCAGCTTCCCCGCGACCGCGCTCGGCCTCGGGCCCGAGACGCTGCGCGCGCTGGTCGAGGGCAAGCACGAGTGGTGGCCGACGCTGCAGGCGGCCAAGACCCCGATGCTGATCCTGGGGCAGGGGGCGTTGGCGCGGCCGGACGGCGCCGCCATCCTGGGCCTGGCGCGGACCTTGGCCGAGCGCGCCGGGATGGTGCGCGAGGGCTGGAACGGCTTCAACCTGCTGCACCGCGCGGCGGCGCGGGTCGGCGGGCTCGATCTCGGCTTCGTGCCGGGGCCGGGAGGGCGCGACACCGCCGCCATCCTCCAGGGCGCTGAGGCCGGCGAGATCGCCGTCCTCTATCTGCTCGGCGCCGACGAGATCGACACGCACCGGCTCGGCCAGGCCTTCGTCATCTATCAGGGCCATCACGGCGATGCCGGCGCGCGCCGCGCCGACGTCGTGCTGCCCGGCGCCGCCTACACCGAGAAGGACGCGACCTACATCAACACCGAGGGCCGCGTCCAGCTTGGCCGCCGTGCCGTCTTCCCGCCCGGCGATGCGCGCGAGGATTGGAAGATCCTGCGCGCGCTGTCCGATGCGCTCGGCCGCAAGCTGCCTTACGACTCGCTGCCGCAGCTGCGCAAGCGGATGCTGGCGGCGAACCCGGTCTTCGCCGCCCTCGACGAGGTGGTGCCGGCGCCGTGGGGCGCCTTCGGCCGGGACGGCGCCGTCGACGCCGCGCCTTTTGCCTATCCCATCGACGATTTCTATCAGACCGACGCGATCAGCCGCGCCTCGCCGACCATGGCGGCGTGCTCGGCGGTGATGGGCGTCGAGAGCCAGGAGAAGACGGGCACCCATGGCTGAGTTCTGGCAGGGCTATCTGTTCCCGCTACTGATCATGGTGGTCGAGATCTTGGTGATCGTCGTGCCGCTGCTGATAGCGATTGCCTATCTCACTTATGCCGAGCGCAAGGTGCTGGCCTGGGCGCAGCTGCGCAAGGGTCCCAACGTCGTCGGCCCCTTCGGCCTGTGGCAGCCGTTCGCCGACGGCGCCAAGCTGCTGTTCAAGGAGACGGTGATCCCGAGCGGCGCCAACCGCGTCGTCTTCATCGCCGCGCCGATCCTCACCTTCAGCCTGAGCCTCATGGCCTGGGCGGTTATCCCCTTCGACAAGGGCGTCGTGCTCGCCGACATCAATGTGGGCATCCTTTATCTCTTCGCCATCAGCTCGCTCGGCGTCTACGGCATCGTCATGGCCGGCTGGTCGTCGAACTCGAAATACGCCTTCCTCGGCGCCTTGCGCTCGGCGGCGCAGATGGTGTCCTACGAAGTGTCGATGGGCTTCGTCATCGTCTCGGTGCTGCTCTGCGTCGGCTCGCTCAACCTCACCGCAATCGTCGAGGCGCAGCGCACCGTCTGGTACTGCATCCCGCTGCTGCCGATGTTCGTCGTCTTCTTCGTCTCGGTGCTGGCGGAGACCAACCGCTCGCCCTTCGACCTGCCGGAAGGCGAGAGCGAGCTGGTGGCCGGCTTCTTCGTCGAGTATTCCGCGATGACCTTCGCGCTGTTCTATCTCGGCGAATACGGCAGCATGATCGTGATGAGCGCGATGACCAGCATCCTGTTCCTGGGCGGCTGGCTCGCGCCGTTCAATTGGGTGCCGTTCACCGGCGTCCCGGCGCATCTCTGGGCCGGGTTCTGGTTCGCGCTCAAGGTGGCGATCGTGCTGTTCTGCTTCCTGTGGGTACGCGCCACCGTGCCGCGCTTCCGCTATGATCAATTGATGCGGCTGGGCTGGAAGGTGTTCCTGCCGCTGTCGCTGTTTTGGCTTGTCCTCACCGCCGGCGTGCTGGTGGCGACGGGCTGGCTGCCGAAATAAGGACCGATCCCATGGCCTTCCTCGATCGCGGTGCGCGCGCCGTCCTGCTCTCCGAACTGGCCGCGGGGCTGTGGCTCACCTTGAGGCACATGTTCAAGACGCCGGTGACGGTGAACTACCCCTATGAGAAGGGACCGCTCAGCCCGCGCTTCCGCGGCGAGCATGCGCTGCGGCGCTATGCCAACGGCGAGGAGCGCTGCATCGCCTGCAAGCTGTGCGAGGCGATCTGCCCGGCGCTCGCCATCACCATCGAGGCCGAGCCGCGCGAGGACGGCAGCCGCCGCACCACGCGCTACGACATCGACATGACGAAATGCATCTATTGCGGCTTCTGCCAGGAGGCCTGCCCGGTCGACGCCATCGTCGAAGGCCCCAATTTCGAGTTCGCCACCGAGACGCGCGAAGAGCTGTTCTACGACAAGGACAAGCTGTTGGCGAACGGCGACCGCTGGGAGGCGGAGATCGCGCACAACATCGCGATCGACGCGCCCTACCGGTGATCTGGCGATGATCGTCCAGGCCCTCTGCTTCTGGCTCTTCGCCACCGTCACCGTGGCGTCGGCGGTCATGGTGATATCCGCGCGCAACCCGGTGCATTCCGTGCTCTTCCTCATCCTCGCCTTCTTCAACGCGGCCGGGCTTTTCGTGCTGCTGGGCGCCGAGTTCCTGGCGCTGATCCTGGTCATCGTCTATGTCGGCGCGGTGGCGGTGCTGTTCCTGTTCGTCGTCATGATGCTCGACATCAATTTCGTCGAGCTGCGCCAAGGCTTCCTGCAATACCTGCCGATCGGCGCGCTGGTCGGCCTGGTGCTGCTGGTCGAGCTCATCCTGGTGTTCGGCGCCTGGGCGGTGGCCCCCGACGTGATGACGGCGATCGCCGCGCCGACGCCGCCGGTGGCGAGCGTCACCAACACCGCGGCGCTGGGGCAGCTGCTCTATACCCGCTACGTCTACGCCTTCCAGGCCGCCGGCATGGTCCTGCTTGTCGCCATGATCGGCGCCATCGTGCTGACGCTGCGGGCGCGCGGCGACGTGCGCAAGCAGAAGGTCGGCGTGCAGGTGGCGCGCCGGCGCGAGGACACGCTGGAGATCGTCAAGGTCCGGCCGCGGCAGGGGGTTTGAGAGCATGCTCGAGATCAGTCTCGCCCATTACCTCACCGTCGCCGCCATCCTGTTCACGCTCGGCATCTTCGGCATCTTCCTCAACCGCAAGAACGTCATCATCATCCTGATGTCGATCGAGCTGATGCTGCTGGCGGTCAACATCAACTTCGTCGCCTTCTCGGCCTATCTGCACGACCTCGTCGGCCAGGTCTTCGCCATGTTCGTGCTCACCGTCGCCGCCGCCGAGGCGGCGATCGGGCTCGCCATCCTCGTCGTCTATTTCCGCAACCGCGGCAGCATCGCGGTCGAAGACATCAACCTCATGAAGGGCTAATCCGGTGACGGTCGCAGCCATCTTCCTGCCGCTTCTGGGCGCGTTCATCGCCGGCTTCTTCGGTCGCTGGATCGGCGACCGCGGCGCGCAGATCGTCACCTGCGTCGGCATGGGAATCGCCGCGGTCTTCGGCGTCGTGCTGTTCGTCGAGGTGGCGCTCAATGGCCACAACGTCACCACCGATCTCTTCACCTGGATCGACACCGGCGACCTCCAGGTGCAATGGGCGCTGCGCTTCGATCCCCTAAGCGCGGTGATGGTGGCGATGGTGACGGTAGTCTCCACCATAATCCATGTCTATTCCGTGGGCTACATGGCGCACGACAAGTCCATACCGCGCTTCATGGCCTATCTTAGCTTCTTCACCTTCTTCATGCTGATGCTGGTGACCGCTGACAATTTCGTGCAGCTGTTCTTCGGCTGGGAAGGCGTCGGCCTCTGCTCCTATCTGCTGATAGGATTCTGGTACGACCGGCCCGCCGCCAACGCCGCGGCGATCAAGGCCTTCATCGTCACCCGCGTCGGCGATTTCGGCTTTGCGCTGGGCATCTTCGCCGTCTATGCGCTGTTCGGCTCGCTGCATTTCGGCACCGTGTTCGACGCCGCGCCCAATTTCGCGCACACGCCCTTCGTCTTCCTCGGCTGGCAGGTCGACGCGCTGACCGTCACCTGCATCCTGCTGTTCATCGGCGCCATGGGGAAATCGGCGCAGATCGGCCTCCATACCTGGCTGCCCGACGCGATGGAAGGGCCGACCCCGGTCTCGGCGCTGATCCACGCCGCGACCATGGTTACCGCCGGTGTCTTCATGGTGGCGCGGCTGTCGCCGCTCTTCGAATACGCGCCCGTGGCGCTCGCCGTGGTCTGCGTCATCGGCGGCACCACGGCGCTCTTCGCCGCCACCATCGGCATAACGCAGACCGACATCAAGCGCGTCATCGCCTATTCCACCTGCAGCCAGCTCGGTTACATGTTCTTCGCCGCCGGCGTCTCGGCCTATTCCGCGGCGATCTTCCATCTCATGACACATGCTTTCTTCAAGTCGCTGCTTTTCCTCAGCGCCGGCTCGGTCATCCACGCCATGTCGGGCGAGCAGGACATGCGCAAAATGGGCGGCCTCTGGCGCCTCGTGCCGGTGACCTACGTGGTGATGTGGATCGGCAGCCTGGCGCTTGCCGGCATTCCGCCCTTTGCCGGCTACTTCTCCAAGGACGTGATCATCGAGGCCGCCTGGGCCTCGGGCACCGGCGTCGGCCTCTATGCCTTCTGTCTCGGGGTCGCCGCCGCCTTCCTTACCGCCCTCTATTCCTGGCGCCTGCTGTTTCTCACCTTCCACGGCGCGCCGCGCGCCGACCAGGAGGTGATGCACCACGTCCATGAATCGCCCAAGGTGATGATCCTGCCGTTGCTGGCGCTTGCGGCGGGCGCGACCGTGAACGGCTGGCTCGGTTACAACGACTTCGTCGGCGAGGGGCGGGAGAGCTTCTGGCGCGACTCGATCCTGGTGCTGCCCGACCATGCCAGCCTTGAGGCGGTCCATCACGTGCCGGCCTGGGTCGAGCACTTGCCGCTCGCCATGGGGCTGCTCGGCATCGCCGTCGCCTGGTTCGCCTATATCTGGCGGCCGGAGATCCCGGGGATCCTCGCCCGCCGCCTGCGGCCGATCTACCTCTTTTTGCTCAACAAGTGGTATTTCGACGAGCTCTACGACGCGGTTTTCGTGCGCGGGGCCATGTGGCTCGGCTTCGCGTTCTGGAAGCGCGGCGACGGCGCGGTGATCGACGGGCTCGGCCCGGACGGCATCGCCGCAACCACGAGCCGACTTGCGGTGAGGGCGAGCCGGCTGGAGACGGGATATCTTTACCACTATGCCTTCGTCATGCTGATTGGCGTGGTGGTGCTCGTCTCCTGGTATCTCCTGCGGCAGATCGGGAGCTGAGCGGCGCCATGCAAAGCTGGCCACTCCTCACCCTTACCACCGTCCTGC
>JBKQTR010000358.1:0-26772 GCA_052143095.1 Allostellaceae bacterium | reverse complement strand
GCTTGAGGTTGGCCAGCAGCGAGAGCACGTCGCCCAAGTGGCTGCGGCGGCACTTCGGCCGCAGGCTGTGGCGGATCTTTTGGTCGAAAGTCAAGAGGCCGACCGGGTCTTGCTGGTGGATCATCAGGTAGCAGAGCGCGGCCGCCAGGCAGATCGAGTAGTCGAACTTGGTCAGTTCCTGTTGGTACGTGTAGCCCATCGAGCGGCTCAGGTCCATCATCATGTAGCCGGTGATGTTGGTCTCGGCCTCGAATTTCTTGACGTAGTATTTGTCGGTCTTGGCGTAGATCAGCCAGTCGATATCCTAGGGGTCATCGCCCGGCGTGTATTTACGGTGCTCGCTGAATTCGACCGAGAAGCCGTGGAAGGGGCTGGCGTGCAGACCGTGCAGGAACCCCTTCACGATGAACTGGGCGCGGAGATCCAGCCGCTTGATCTGGCGGATGACTTCGGGCTTCAGGTAGCGTTCGGCGGAGGGCATCGGGATGAGGGATGAAGGATGAGGGATGAAGGATAAGGGATGAAGGATGAAGGATGAGGGATGAAGGATGAGGGATGAGAGATACGTAAAGCACGCATTATCTCGTGGGATCATGTTCCTTTTCTACGGAAGACATGTAGTTGAACAATTTACGGCAGAGCACCCCATATTCCTCGAGCAACGCATGACACTCGTTCTCGACGCGACTTGCCGAGCCGGTCTCCAAGAGGTATTGAAGATGTTCGATCGTCTCTTCCGCGCTGGCGTAGGCGCGGCCGAGGTAGTGGAGGTACTCGGCTTTGTACTGCCGGAGCGCATGTCCCTCAACGACTTGCGCCGACACGCTCTTGCTCGACCGCCGCGCCTGCGATCCCTCCTCATACATTTCGTGCTTCGGCAATTTGAGCGTGAGCGCGTGGATTCGCAGTCCCAAAGCATGCGCAAGCCGATAAACTTCAAGCTTCTCATGCGGTCGCGCACCGCGCCGGTTCGTCTGGTTTTGATCCCTCATCTCTTATCCCTCATCTCTCATCGGTTATCCCTTATCCCTCATCTCTCATCTCTCATCTCTCATCTCTTATCCCTCATCCCTCATCACTTCTCATACTTCGGAATCACCGGCGGCGGCGTCTCGCGCACGAGCCGCGCAATCAGGTCCTCGTTGTTCATGCCTTCGGCCTGGGCCTGAAAGTTCGTGGAGATGCGATGCCGCAACACGGGAACGGCAACCTTCTGCACGTCTTCCAGCGCCACGGAAAACCGCCCGTCCATGGCGGCCAGGGCCTTGCCGCCCTGGATCAGGAATTGCCCGGCACGAGGGCCGGCGCCCCAGTCGACCAGGTCCTGCACGAACTGCGGCGCCGAGGCGTCCTTGGGCCGCGTGGAGCGCACCAGCCGGGCCACGTATTGCACGATATCCTTCGGTTGAGGAAGGGGCATAGTGTTCATGTTGGACCATTCAGAGCCTTCAGAGACCCCCGCCGCGGAAAGCCAGGCGACCGCCG
The DNA here is from genome assembly GCA_052143095.1 of Allostellaceae bacterium. Classification (GTDB taxonomy): domain Bacteria; phylum Pseudomonadota; class Alphaproteobacteria; order ATCC43930; family CGMCC-115725; genus DAHUYF01. The sequence continues at coordinate 25,287 of JBKQTR010000358.1, read as the reverse complement.
CGGCGACCCAGAAGCGCAGACTCATCGCGGAAGCCATCGAGGAATTGCGGCCTTATTTGCGTGCCGATGGCGGTGATTGCGAGCTGGTCGGTATCGAGGGCAACGTGGTGAAGGTCAAGATGCATGGCGCATGCGTCGCCTGCCAGATGTCGCATGTCACCATCAACGGCGTGCAAGAGCGGCTCATCCGCAAGCTCGGCATGCCCTTGCGCATCATTCCGGTAACCGGCGCTCACTGAGCGGGCGGAGGGGCCATGCGTCCGGTTTACCTGGACAATAACGCGACGACCCCGGTGGATCCCGACGTGGTCGCCGCCATGCTGCCCTATTTCACGGAACGATTCGGCAATGCATCGTCGACGCATGCTTTCGGCTCCGTCGTCAGCGACGCAATCAAAGAGGCGCGGCGGCATATCCGCGCCTTGCTCGGCGCCGAGCATGACCAGGAGATCCTATTCACCTCGGGCGGCACCGAATCCGACAATGCCGCCATCCTCTCGGCGATCCCGTCCCAGGGCGAGCGCAACGAGCTGGTCATTTCCGCCGTCGAGCATCCGGCGGTGCTCTCGCTCTGCGCGCATTTGGAAAAGAGCCGGGAGGTGACGGTGCGCCGTATCCCGGTTGATTCCCGGGGCCGTCTCGATGTCGACGCTTATCGCAACGCGCTGCATCGCAGAACGGCGCTGGTCTCGATAATGTGGGCGAACAACGAGACCGGCACCCTCTTTCCCGTGGCGGAGCTCGCCGAGCTCGCTCATGCGGCGGGCGCGCTGTTCCACACCGATGCGGTTCAGGCCGTCGGCAAGGTTCCGATCGATCTCACGGCGACGAAGATCGACATGCTCTCCCTCTCGGGCCACAAATTCCATGCGCCGAAAGGGATCGGCGCGCTCTACCTGCGCAAGGGCGTCCGCTTCCGGCCGATGATCCGCGGCGGCCACCAGGAGCGCGGGCGGCGGGCAGGGACCGAGAACGTGCCGGGGATCGTCGGGCTCGGCAAGGCCGCCGCGCTCGCCGCGCGTTACCTGACCGATGAGCAGACGCGCGTGCGACACCTGCGCGACCGCCTGGAGCAGGGCATTTTGCAGCAGGTGGGCGACTGCGTTGTGACGGGAGACCCGGACAATCGACTGCCCAACACGTCCAACATCGCGTTCGATTCCGCGGAAAGCGAGGTGATCCTTCTGATGCTGGACAAGGCCGGCGTGGCGGCCTCTTCCGGCTCGGCCTGCGCATCGGGCTCGATAGAGCCGTCGCATGTGCTGCGGGCGATGAACCTTCCCTACACCGCCGCTCATGGTGCGATCCGATTCTCCCTCTCGCGCGCGAGCGTCGACGACGATGTCGATCGCGTGCTCGAGGTGCTGCCGCAGATCGTCGCGAAGGCGCGCGAGGTTTCGCCTTTTGCACAAAGCCGGAAAGGAGCCGCCGCCGATGCTGGCGATCTCGTGCAGAGCCTCCGATAAGGGCGCCGCCCCCGGACTGTGGCAGCTGGTCCGCGAGGACATCGCTTGCGTCAAGCAGCGCGATCCCGCCGCGCGCTTTACGCTTGAGATCGTTCTGACCTATCCCGGCGTCCATGCCGTGGTCTGCTACCGGCTCGCCAATCGGCTGTGGCGCGGCGGCGTCCGCTTCCCGGCGAGGCTGTTGTCGTGGTTCGCTCGACTGGTCAGCAATGTCGACATCCATCCTGGCGCGACCATCGGGCGGCGCTTCTTCATCGACCACGGCGCCGGCGTCGTCATCGGCGAGACCGCCCAAATCGGCGATGACGTCACGCTCTATCACGGCGTGACGCTCGGAGGCACCAGCTGGTCGACGGGGAAGCGACATCCGACCGTCGAGGACGGCGTCTTGATCGGCGCCGGCGCCAAGATCCTCGGGCCGATCACCATCGGCAGGGGCGCGCGGATCGGCGCCAACTCGGTGGTCATCGAAGGCGTTCCGCCCGAGGTGACCGTGATCGGGATTCCAGGCAAGGTGGTGCGCACGCGGCGCAAGCGCCATGCGATCGACGGCCGGATCGATCTCGAGCATCACCTGATGCCGGACCCTGTGGGCGATGCGATCTCGGCGCTGATCGATCGGATCGAGTTCCTGGAAGCGCGGCTCGCGCACACCCAGCATCGCCTCAGCGCCCATCTGGCAGCGACCGCCGCCGGCGCACCGGCAGCTTCCGCGCCGGGAGCGAGCGCCGCCGGCGCTGGGTCGACATCCGAGGGGATCATCGCATGAGCGTCTTGGAGGAATTAGGACAGCTATCGGCGGCCGAGGAATTCTTCGTCGCACTCGATCTGCCCTACGACCCGAACATCGTCAATGTCGCGCGGCTCCATATTCTGCGCCGCATGGGCGAGTACCTGCGCCGCGACGAATTCGCCGGCTTTGATGAGGCAGCCGCGCGCGCGGCGTGCCGCGCGCATCTCGAAAAGGCTTATGGCGATTTCGTCCGCTCGACGCCGATCGAGCAGCGTGTCTTCAAAGTCCACAAGGACGCGATCAAGCCGATAGAGCCGCCGAAGAAGCCGTTCGTACCGCTGGCGGATTTGACCGGTTCGGACCAATGAGCGCCGCCCGCTGGCCGCTCCGTTCACTACGCTTCCGGGAGCGTTTCGCATGATCGACGTCACCTATTGGCTGGAGGAAGCGATGAAGTTTGCGGAAGAAGCGAAGGTGATCGAGGACCCGAGACTGCGCCAGGAGCTTCTCGAATTGGCCGATGCGTGCAAGGACGTTGCAGCCGACCTTGAGCAACGCGCCAGCAGCGGCTGACCAGAACGCAAGATATGAGTAACGCCGACTGAAATTCGCATAGGTGAGACATGACAATCGCGCTCGCAGAGTCCTCCGATACCCGCCACCAGCCGCCGCAAGCGCCGCCGGAGGCCGTGGTCGTCCGTTTTGCCGGCGACTCCGGCGACGGCATGCAAATCACCGGGGGGCAGTTCACGCTCTCGACGGCCTTGGCGGGAAACGATCTCGCGACCTTTCCCGATTTCCCGGCGGAGATTCGCGCGCCGCAAGGGACGACGTTCGGCGTGTCCGCTTTCCAGATCAATTTCGGATCGACGGCGATCGAGACGGCGGGCGACGCTCCCGATGTGTTGATGGCGATGAACCCGGCGGCGCTCAAGGTGAATTTGGCGGACCTTCGCCCCGGCGGGTTGATCATCGCGGATTCCGGGGCGTTTGACGAGCGCAATCTGGAAAAAGCCGGCTACGCGGCCAACCCGCTCGAGGATGACACGCTCGCGCGCTTCCAGCTCGTCATTTTCGACATCACCCGTCTCACTCTGGACGCCGTCAAGCCCTTCGGGCTCAGCAATCGCGAGGCGCTGCGCTGCAAGAACATGTGGGCGCTCGGCTTGGTGCTCTGGATGTTCGACCGCGACCGGCGTCCCCTCATCGAGTGGCTCAAGGCGAAATTCGGCGCCAAGAGCGAGCTCCTGGCTTGCGCCAATATCGCGGCGCTCAACGCCGGGCATGCGCATGGCGAAATCGTCGAGATCGGCAGACCGCTCAAGCAGTTCCGGGTTCCGCCCGCGGAGATGGCGCCGGGCCTCTACCGCACGGTGACGGGAGGCGAGGCGCTCGCCCTCGGACTGGTCGCGGGCAGCCAGCTCGCAGGCTTGCCGATGTTTCTTGGTTCCTATCCGATAACCCCGGCGAGCCCGATCCTGCACCATCTCGCGCGGCTCAAGGAGTACGACGTCACGACCTTCCAGGCGGAAGACGAAATCGCCGCGATCTGCTCGGCGCTCGGCGCCTCCTACGCCGGCCATCTCGGCGTCACCTCGTCGTCGGGTCCGGGGATCGCCCTCAAAGGCGAGGCGCTCGGACTTGCCATCATGTCCGAATTGCCGCTGGTGGTGGTCAATTGCCAGCGTGGCGGGCCGTCGACGGGGTTGCCGACCAAGACCGAGCAGTCGGATTTGTATCAGGCGGTCTATGGCCGCAACGGCGACGCCCCGCTGGTCGTCATCGCGTCGCGAGGTCCTTCCGACTGTTTCGACGTGGCGATCGAAGCCGTGCGCCTTGCGGTTCAGTTCATGACCCCCGTCCTTCTGTTGACCGATGGCTACATCGCCAATGCCGCCGAGCCTTGGTGCGTCCCCGACCTAGCGGCGTACGAGGCCTTTCCGGCCGAGTTCTTCTCCGATGTACCGGAAGAGGGCAGGATCAACCCCTATCAGCGCGACCCGAAGACGTTGAGGCGGGTGTGGATCAAGCCGGGAACGGCGGGTCTCACCCATCGCATCGGCGGCATCGAGAAAAGCTTCTTCACCGGCGACATCAATTACGAGGCGGCCAATCATCAACGGATGACCGACACGCGCAAGGCCAAGATCGACGGCATCCGGGAGTTCATCCCCGAGCAGCTTGTGTCGCTGGGCGAGCCCGAGGGCAGGCTGGCGGTCGTTGGCTGGGGCTCGACCTACGGACCGATCCACCAGGCCGTCCGGCGGATGCGGGCCCGTGGCGTCGATGTCAGCCATATTCATATTCGCCATCTCTGGCCGCTGCCGAAGAATCTCGGGAGATTGCTCCAAGGCTACGAGCGCCTTCTCGTTCCGGAGATGAATACCGGCCAATTGAAAACCGTCCTGCGCGACCAGTATCTCGTCGATGCCAAGCCCTTCAACAAGGTCTCGGGCCAACCCTTCAGGATCGCCGAGATCGAGGCCGCCATCGAACAGGCGCTGGCCTGAGGAGCGAACCCATGAATGCCATGACGCCTTTGTCGCCCGCCGACTTTGCCTCTGCCGAGGAAGTGCGGTGGTGCCCGGGCTGCGGCGATTATTCGATCCTCAAAGCCGTGCAGCGAACCCTGCCGCAGATCGGCGCGACGCCCGAGAATACGGTTTTCATCTCCGGCATCGGCTGCTCCAGCCGCTTCCCCTACTATGTCGAAACCTACGGCTATCATACGATTCACGGCCGTGCGCCGGCAATTGCCACCGGCGTGAAGCTCGCCAACCCGGCCCTCGACGTCTGGATCGTTACCGGCGATGGCGACGCGCTGTCGATCGGCGGCAACCACATGCTGCATCTGTTGCGCCGCAATCTGGATTGCCAGGTCCTGCTGTTCAACAACGAGATCTATGGATTGACCAAAGGTCAATACTCGCCGACCAGCCGCGCCGGCACGCGCTCGCCCTCGACGCCGTTCGGCTCGGTCGATCGGCCGGCGAGCCCCTGCGGCTTTGCGCTCGGGGCCGGCGCACGTTTCATCGCCCGCGCCTTCGATCTCGCGCAGACCCAATTGCCCGAAATTCTGAAGCGAGCGCACGCCCACAAGGGCGCGAGCTTCGTCGAGATCTACCAGAACTGCAGCGTCTACAATGACGGGGCCTTTGCGACGTTTGCCGGCAAGAAGGCCGCTCCGGATGCGCAGCTCTGGCTCGAGCCGGGGAAGCCGATGCTGTTTGCCAAGGGCGCAAAGGGGTTGCGGCTCGACCGCGAGCGCTTGAAGCTCGAGGTCGTGCCGGTGGTCGACGGCGACACCGATGCCGCTGGCGTCCTGGTCCACGACGAGACCAACAGAACCATCGCCCAGCTTTTGATCGACATGCCGTTCGGCGCCTTCCCCATGGCGCTCGGCGTGATCTACTGCGATCCGGCGCCGGCGTTCGATACCGCCGTCGTCGAGCAGAACCGCACGGCGTCGGCGGGAAAGAAGCGCGATCTCAACGCGTTGCTCCGGTCGGGCGACACCTGGTCGATCGGCGGCGAGATAGGAGTTGGAAACGCCTGACGCCCGCCCCTCTTCGCCGCGCCTTCCGTATGGCCTGTGCGCTGGCAGGGGAAATCGAGTAACGTCATCGCTGCGGCGGTTTTGCTGTGCCCTTCAAGGTCGGTTGAGCCATGACAGCAAGTTTTCCGATTTCCGAGGCAGAGATCGACGCGCTCATCGCCGAAGACATGCCCTATGGCGATCTGACGACGCATGTCCTCGGCATCGGTCGGTCGCCGGGACGGATTACCTTCGCCGCCCGGCATGCGATGGTGGCCTGCGGCGTCGAGGAAGCCGCGCGCATCATGGTGCGCCTGGGCGCCACCATCGAGTATGCGGCGGCCAGCGGGACGCCGCTCGTCGTCGGCGACCTGCTGCTGGCGGCGACGGGCCCGGCCGGCGCGCTGCATGGCGGCTGGAAAATATCGCAGACGCTGATGGAATGGGCGTCCGGCGTCGCGAGCGCGGTCGCCGCCATCCGCTCGGCCGCGCGGAGCGTCTCGGACGATGTGCAGATCGCTTGCGCGCGCAAGGCGCCGCCCAATACGCGTCGACTGGCGGTCAAGGCCGTGATCGCCGGCGGCGGGCACATGCATCGGATGGGCTTATCCGAGACGATCCTGATCTTTCCCGAGCATCTCGCGTTCTTCGACGGCGAGGACGGCATCGAGCGGGCGATAGCGCTCGCGCGCCGGAACGCGCCGGAGCGCCGGGTCGTGGTCGAGGTCGCCGACGAGGCGACGGCTGCCAGGGCCGCGAGGAGCGGCGCCGATGTCATTCAGCTCGAGAAATTTTCCCCCGAAGCGGTGGCGCGCGTGGCGGCGATGCTGCCGGATCGCGCGCGCGGCCGCCCGCTTCTGGCCGCGGCGGGAGGCGTCAAAGCGGTCAATGCGGCGGCGTATGTCGCCGCCGGCGCCGACATCCTCGTAACCTCTGCGCCCTACGCCGCGCCGCCGGCCGAGGTGCAAGTACGCATCCGACGGTTGCAATCGGGAGAATCGGCATGAAGCTGGCGCAGGCCTTTGGCAGTTCCGGACTGGATGAGATCAAGGCGCTGTTCGACGGCGGCGTGCTCAAGCTCTACTCCGTTGCCCGGCCGGCTAATCCGGATGCGCCGGTCACCCGCAGCGGATTGCTGGCCGTTTTTAAATTCGCCTCGCCCGCGTTCAGCGCCGATGCGCCCGAGGATTTGGCCGGCGCGGTGTTCGAGAGCCAATCGGTGTTGCCGGAAGGGGTCGGCACGCCCGGCTTCGCCCGCGCTTACCGTCCCGACGGCGCAACCGCCGTGGCCGATTTCTCCGCCGGTCCGGGAGATACCGAGATCAAATTGAGCGAGGTCTCGACGACGCCCGGTCACCCGATCTCGTTGACCGCGTTCAGGCCCCGCCTTCCCGCGGCGTGAGCGCAGCGACCGCCGCGGGTGCTCTATCCGCCGGAACGGGCCGCGGCGTCGTCGGCGGGCTGATCTTCCGCCTCCACCAGAGTGACGCCGCTCACGCAGATATCGCCATCGACGATGCTGAGCCTTATGGGCTCGAGGCGCGCACCCCGGCACGGTCCATCGACGCAGTTGCCCGTTTCGATGTCGAACAGCGCGCCGTGTTTCCCGCAAATCAGCCGCGTGCGGTTCGCATCGAGGAACTGATTGCGCTCCCAATCGAGATTGACGCCCTGGTGGGGACAGGAATTGATGTAGCCGTAAATCGCTTTCGCCCAGCGCACCACCAGAATGTTCCAGGCCCGCTCGGTCCCGTCCGCGTCGACGCGCAGCAAGGTGAACCCCTTGCAACGGCCGTTCGCGATGTCTTTCTCGTTGCAGATCGCATAAGCGTAGCCATTCGGCTCCATGATCACCTCTCCAAGAGGACCGCGCTAGCGGCGATCGCCGCGCCCCCCGTCTCGCCCGGCGGCACCGCCTTCCCCAGAAGGACCCGATTGGCGGAGAGCGAGAAATCGCGCCAGGCCGCTGCGATGTCCCGCAAGGTCGTTCCGACGTATTCTTTCGAGAGATGATGCTCGTCGGGGAAATTGGACAAGGCGCACGAGGTCCGGTTGAAGTCGATGACCGCGTCGAGCAAGGCCTGAATGAAGCCTGCGAAACTCGCCTGAACCTTGGGCGTGAGCGCCGAGCGGCCGCGCTCCACGGCCATCGCGCTCATGTCGAAAGGCAGCGCGTCGAGCTCATCCAAGGCCTGCTTGAAAAGATGCTCCATCGCGGCGAGCATGGCGCGCTGGGTGAGCTGGTCCCGCTGCTGGCTTGCAAGGGCCTCGTTGAGGTGCTGCCGGTAATCCTCGAAGACGGCGCCGCGGCGCGAGGCGACCCAGTCATGAAAGCGGCTCAGGCTGGCGGAATTGAGCGACGCCGCGTCCGCCCGATCGAGAGCGGCGGGGTTGAGCGGTTCGCGCGGCGCAAGCTCCGGATCGTCGGCAAGCTGACGCTCGATCCGCAGCGCCGCGCCGAGCGCGCCTTCCAAATAGCCCCCGCCGTCGCGCGCGGTCTCCGACCCGCCGAGAAACAGCTTGTTGCTCCAAAGACTTTGCTGCAACAGCGGGTCGCCGTAGGGCGGCTGCGGTTGCGAGGCGCTGCGGTCCAGCCGCGCGCAGGTGTAGCCCTCTCCGGCCCAATCCTGGTAATGCTGTTCGCCGTGCTCGAATTCCGGCCCGAAGAGCTGCGCCATCTGGCTTGCCATCAGCATCGGCAGGCCGACGCGAAAGCTCTCTCGCTGATCCGGCGACAGCGCGAGAAAGCCGCCAAGCGCCGCTTTGTCGCAGACGCCATCGCAAGCGTCGAAGATTTCGCTCAGCACCGCTTGCTCGTGGTAGACGAAGGCATTGCCCGAATTCCCGATCTCGTGCCAGGAGGGCGGGCGATCGTAGGTGATGACGATTTTCGCCTGCGTGGCCATCCAGGTGGGGGTTTTGCGCATCGCCGCGCGTATCGGTTCGTCGAGCTGCGGCTCGAAACGGACATGTTCTTCCAGCAGCCGGGGCGGCATCGCGAGGACGACGCGCCGTGCCAGAACCGCGACGCGCTCCGCGCCGCGATGGAAGCGCAGCTCGACATAACCCCCGCGATCGGCGATTTCGGCGAGCACGTGACCCGGATAGAGACTGCTGCTTGGCAATCTGGCGAGGAGAGCGTCGATCACCGCGCCCATGCCGCCCTCGATCCGCTGAGCGCCCGCATGGGCAGGCTCGCCTTGAAGCCGCTCGGGCCCCTTGTCCGGGTCCCTCAGCACAAGCACCGCCCCGGTATCGTATTGCGGAAAGCTGGCGAGCCCGAGCTCGGCCGCCAGCCCTGCCATGGCGGGCTGGGTTTGCGGCCAGAACCATGTCGGTCCGAGATCGACGTGCATGTCGGAAAGCGTACAAGGAACCGATAGGATTCGCCCGCCGAAGCGCGGCCGCGCCTCGAACAAAGCGAACGCCTTGCGCCGGCCCTGCAGGCGATAGGCCAACGCCAATCCGCACAAGCCGCCACCGACGATCGCGAAATCCAGCATCGCCCTCGCTCCGGGCATCGATCAGATGCACTGCCTCGAGGGAGACGCAATAATGGTGCCAGATTTCACGGTCACAGGTGCAGGCGTCGCCGCCAAGAAGGGCGGCAGAGGGCATCTGAGGGAATACATTTGGGACTGTGTCGGGTATGGCCTGAGCTCGCACGCTTGGACCTCCGCGTGGCCGCTCCTATCGGGCATTGCCGCCGGCCTGTTCCAGAAAGCGATTGTCCGGTAGATTGGGCTGACCAAGTCGAGCCGGAAACCGGCCATTCACATGAGCCAGGAAAGCGCAGCGAAACGAGGCCGCCCAGCCGCGCCGCCGGCGGGCGCGGGCGAAGATGTCAAGCGGCTGCACGAGTGGGGACATACTGTCAACCTCGTCGGGGTGTCGCCGCGTCTTCTCGGCGGCGCCGAGTTCAACGACCGGCCGGTGGCCCTCCATATCGGGGGCGTCCGCGAGATGTTCGCGAGCCTCTTTGAGATGCTTGCGCAGGCTGAGAGGTCCGAAGAGGCGGCTCAGGCCGTTGACGCCTACATGGCCGCGGTGTTCGGACTAGACCGCGAGCAGCGGCCCTCGGTCACGAGCCGCGGCCGGCGCTTCTTGTCGAGCTATGTGCGCCTTCTCAGGGGCTGGGGCTACGATTCCAACTCTCGCGAGGGCGCCGTCTTGAAGGGGTGGGTCGAAAGCCGCTTCGGCCTCTTCCCGACTTTCCATCGCGAGCGGCTCGGCCGCTTCGCCTCGCCGGCCTGGATGACCTATGTCGAGGAGAAGATGGGGAGCCGCTTCCACAACAACAGCATCCTCGTGCAGCTCGACCTGCTCTACGAGTTCTGCCAGTGGAGCCTCGCGCGCTTCTTCCTCGTGGGGCGGAGCCATTTGACGCTCTATCGCGGCGTCAACAAATTCGACGAGCAGATCCTGATCGAGCGTGCTGATCGCCGGCCGGCGCTGGTGCGCCTCAACAACCTTGCCTCCTTTACCTCAGACCGCAACATCGCCGGCGAGTTCGGAGACATCGTCCTCGAGGCGCAAATACCGGCCGTCAAGATCCTTTTCTTCGCCAAGCTGATGGCGCGCCATGCGCTCCAAGGTGAGGCCGAATATCTCGTCCTCGGCGGTGACTACCGCGTGCTCTACCGCGATCCCTGACGCAATGAGCGAGAGCGAGTCGCGCCGCATCCGGGGGAGAGCGCTCGGCGCCTATCTCGGCCTCGCCGTCGGCGACGCGTTCGGCGCTACGGTCGAGTTCATGACCCACGCCGAGATCAAGGCCAAGTTCGGCGTCCATGAACGCATCGTCGGCGGCGGCTGGCTGCGCCTCCGGCCCGGCCAGGTCACCGACGACACGGAGATGTCGCTGGCCCTCGGGCGGGCGCTCCTGCGCGCCGGCGGGTTCGATCTCGAGGTGATCTGCGAGGAATGGGCGGCCTGGTTGAAAAGCCGCCCGGTCGATGTCGGCAACACGTGCCGGCGCGGCATCGCGCGCTACATGAGCGACGGCAGCCTGTCGAAGCCGCCTGGCGACGACGATGCGGGAAACGGCGCCGTCATGCGCAATCTCCCCGTGGCGCTGGCGACGCTTGGTCGCGAGGAAGACCTCGTCGCCTGGAGCCTCGCCCAGGCGCATGTCACGCATAACCATCCACTCTCCGACGCGGCGACGGTGACGCTCGGCCGCATGGTCCAAGCCCTCATTCGCGACGGGGAACGCGCCCGGTGCCAAGGGCTCGCACATACGCTCGCCGAGCGCCACGCCAAGTTCCGCTTCGACGGCCCCACCATCGACCCGTCGGCCTATGTCGTCGACACCGTCCGCACCGTGCTACGCGGTTTCTTCGCCACCGATTCCTTCCGCCGCTGCCTCATCGAGGTCGTCAACCAGGGCGGCGATGCGGACACGACCGGCGCGCTCGCCGGGATGCTCGCCGGCGCCACCTACGGCGTTCACGCAATTCCGGCGGAGTGGCTTCATGCCCTCGACCGCGACGTGCAGGAGGAAATTCGTGCCCAGGTGAGCGCCCTGCTGTCGCTCTGACGAGCCGCGCCCGCGCTTTCCTCGGCGCCCACGCCCGCCAAATGGACCGACGTTCGAACGGGAAAGAGCCGCATGAAGGGCTATCCGATCAGGCGACTAATTCCTGAACGTCTCCTCACGCCTCCAAAATCAGCAATTTATCGTGCATTGGTAATTTATTGTGCATATGCGAAGAAAAATTGTGCAACGCACAAAATCCCGTTGACAATGTGGTTGGCGCTGCTCTTGCATAGGCATAGGTGGGTTACTGCGATGGCACACTCGTTTCCCGCCGGAGCCTGGAAATGCCATGGCAATAGACGCGACCCGTTCGAAAGTGCCCGTCGGTCGTGCGGGGACCGGTCGTCGCGCAGCGGCGCTTTACGGCGTCTATGAGATTTCCAAGGTTCTCACCGCGCCGGCACGGCTCGAAACCACGCTCGCGAGCGTGATGACGCTGCTCTCAAGTTTCCTCGACATGCGCCATGGACTCATCGCCCTGCTGGACAACCGGGGCGAGCCGGAAATGGTCGTCGGCTCCGGCTGGAGCGAGGCTGTGGCCAAGCGCTATTTCGAGCATTTGCCGGAGCGTGCCATCGGTCAAATCGTGGCGACGAAAATGCCGCTCGTGGTGGTTGACGTCGCCGCCGATCCGCTTTTCCCGAATTGGGAGACGCCGGCCGCAGGGCAACGCCGTTGCTTCATTGGCGTGCCGATCAAGGACCGCGACAAGGTGATCGGTACGCTCACGATCGAGCAGGATCACGACGCACACCTGCCGATCGCCGTCGATGAAGACGTGCGTTTTCTGACGATGGTGGCAAATCTCGTCGGGCAGACCGTGCGGCTGCAGCGGATCATCTCGAGCGATCGCGAGCGCCTCATCACCGATAAGCATCGGCTGGAGAAGGCGCTGGAGACCAAGACGACGCCGGAGCGCGGTGCGAAAATCGCGGGTATCCTGGGCGACAGCGAAGCCATTCGTGCCGTGCTCAGCAAGATCCAGATCGTCGCGCGGAGCAATTCCACGGTTCTTCTGCGCGGCGAGTCCGGCACGGGGAAGGAGCTGTTCGCGCAGGCGCTGCACACGCTGTCGCCGCGCAAGAACGGCCCCTTCGTCAAGTTGAATTGTGCCGCCTTGCCGGAAAGCGTCCTCGAATCGGAATTGTTCGGTCACGAGAAAGGCGCCTTCACCGGGGCCGTCGCGCAGCGCAAGGGCCGCTTCGAGCTCGCCGACGGCGGCACGCTGTTCCTCGATGAGATCGGCGAGATCTCTCCTTCCTTCCAGGCCAAGCTTCTGCGCGTGCTGCAGGAGGGCGAGTTCGAGCGTGTCGGTGGAACGCGCACGCTCAAGGTGAATATTCGGCTCGTCGCCGCGACCAACCGCAATCTCGAGGAAGCGGTGAGGCGCGGCGAGTTCCGGGCCGATCTCTATTATCGCATCAGCATCGTTCCCGTCGCCCTGCCGCCCTTGCGCAATCGGCCCGGCGACATCGCGATTCTCGCGCGCGAATTCCTGCACCGCTTCAATGAAGAGCACGGCACGGCGCTGACGCTGACAGAAGACGGCATGGCCGTGCTCTCGTCGTGCTGTTTCCCGGGGAATGTGCGCGAGCTCGAGAATTGTGTGCGGCACACGGCGACGCTGGCCGGCGGCCCGCGTATCGTGGCCGATGATTTCGCCTGCCGCCACGACAGTTGCCTCTCGTCGATGATTTGGCGCGGCACCGGTCCCGCGACGGAACGCGGCGGCTTCATACCCTTGCCGATCCTCGGCCAGGCGTCAGCCTCTGACCTCGCGGTGCCAGGTGCTGCGGCAAAATCCCCAAGCACGGGCAAATCCCAACGGCAGCCCGATCCGGGTGCCGCTGGCGAGACAAACACTGCGCCGCCCGTCCATGGCGAAGCTTTGCCGGCCGCCGACGAGCAGGCGGAGCGTGCGCGGCTCGTCGAGGCGATGGAGATGGCCGGCTGGGTTCAAGCCAAGGCGGCGCGCTTGCTCGGTCTGACGCCGCGGCAGATCGGCTATTCACTGCGCAAGCACGGAATTTCGATCAAGAAATTCTGATCCGTTCGCGACATGTCGAACGACGCCGTGTCGGTTCCGCGACACGGTCGCCATCGCGTGTCTGCGAAGCGCAACGAAATCAATAGATTGGCACTTGGCACGCTCTTTGCGCTCCACCGTGGCGGAACGTCTGACGGCAAGGGGAACGAGCGTGGCTTACAGGATCGTTGCCTCGCAATGCACCGTATGTGGCGCTTGCGAGTTCGAATGCCCGAACGCGGCAATTTCGATGAAGCGCGATGTCTACATCATCAACCCTAAGAAATGCACCGAATGCGACGGGCATTTCGACACGCCGCAATGCGCCCGAGTATGTCCGGTGCCGGATACCTGCGTGCAGGCTTGAAGCCGTTTGATCCGGTGGCGAAAGGCCCGCGCCGGCGGCGTTCCTCGCGAAGGCCGTGATCACGCGAGCTGGTCCTCTCAGCCTTCGGTCTCGGTGCCGCGGTGGCGGCGGCAATCGATCTCGGTGCAAAGGTCGGTCAATGTCAGGTTTCCGACACTGCGGCAACCGTCGCGGCCGCGTGTCGGTATGGCGACAGGCCACCGACTGACGAATTCACCTATTACTCCGTGATTCCAAAATGTTAGAGAGGTGGCACGCTACTTGCTCCTAGTCTTTCGGCAAGCCGCAGTGTCGCTTGCTGGTCGCGTCGGCGCCCGATTTGGTGACGTCGACGCCGAGCCAAACGCCACCCCTCGGCAAGGATGGAAGGACATGGACGGATTCAATCTTCCGCCGGTTGTGGTCAACGATACGACGTTGCGCGACGGCGAGCAGGCGCCCGAGGTCGCGTTCACCGTCGAGGAGAAGATCGACATCGCCCTTGCCCTCGAAGAGGCTGGGGTCGACGAGATCGAGGCCGGAACGCCGGCCATGGGCGCGATGGAAATCGAGGCCATTGCCGCGATTGGCGCCGCGCTCGACCGCGCGCATCCGATCGCGTGGTGCCGGATGACCGAGGACGATGTCGCCGCCGCGCGGCGGACGGGGTTGACGCGGGTCAATCTGTCGACCCCGGTTTCGGCGGTGCAAATCAAGGCGAAATTCGGCGTGACGCCGGCCGAGATTCTCGCGCGCGTCGCCCGCATCGTCGCCGTCGCGCGGGATGCAGGATTGGAGGTTGCCGTCGGCGGCGAGGATTCGAGTCGCGCCGATCTCGATTTCGTTTGCGAGGTCATCGAAGTCGCCGAACGGGCCGGCGCGCGACGCTTTCGTTTCGCGGATACGCTCGGTGTCCTGGATCCCTTTGCGACCTACAATGTTTTCCGGCGTCTTTGTGCCGGGACCGACCTCGAGCTCGAGTTTCACGGGCACGACGATCTCGGACTCGCCACGGCGAACACGCTTGCCGCGGTCAAGGGCGGGGCCACGCATGTCAGCGTTTGCGTGCTTGGGCTTGGCGAACGGGCGGGCAACGCCGCGCTCGAAGAGGTCGTGACGGCGCTCAGCCGCATCGATGGCAGGCGTACCGGCGTTCTTCCCTCGCGCCTGGGGCCGCTGGCCGATCTCGTGGCCGCGGCCGCCCGTCGCAGCATCCCTCCCGGCAAGTCGATCGTCGGGGCCGCGGCTTTTGCCCATGAGTCCGGAATCCATATCCAGGGCCTGTTGCGCGATCCCATGACCTACGAGGCGCTTGATCCGCGATCGTTCGGCCGGGAGCGCCGCATCGTCCTCGGCAAGCATTCGGGCAAAGCCGCCGTCATCCATGCCCTTGAAGGTCTTGGGGTCGCGGTTGATGAGCGGCGGGCGCAGCTCGTCCTCGATCGCGTGCGCGACCATGCGGTGTCCGTCAAGCGCGCCGTCAACACCGGCGAGCTCCTGGAATTCTATGCCGCCGCGTCGAGTCTCGAGCCGGAGGTGGCGCTCTCCGGCGCAGCCTGATCATGCCGGTCGCAGCACCGCGAACCGATTGAGGCGGGAGCGGTTGTGCCCGCTCTCTGACCTGCCGAGGTGATGGGCTCCGTCTCCTTGCCGTCACTCGCCGCGCCGCTCGAGCGACAGCAGCGGCAAAGGGCGTTCACGCAAACGGGACCGATCCCCGCTTAGGCGTGCTGCCATTGATCATGGCGTCGCGGCCGCGGTAAGCTGCGGATATCCTGCGCTGGGGCAGGCCGAAGACTCGCAGTCGCTTTCTCTAAAAGACGGATACCGAAGCCATGAAGCTGAGCGCGCGCAACGTCATTCCGGGTAAGGTCGTCGCCGTCACGAAGGGAGCGACGACCGCGCACATCAAGATCGAGATTGCACCTGGCCGTCTGATCACTTCTTCGATCACCAACGAGTCCGTCGACGACCTCGCGATCAAGGTCGGCGATGCCGTCTCTGCCATCATCAAATCCTCCGATGTGATTATCGGCAAATAGGCCGGCCTCGGCCGGATCACGCCACCGGGATTGCGATCCCCGCCGCCGCGGTCTTATGCCGGTGGCCTGCCCGGCGCGAGATGTCGCGCCACCAATCCTCGACGATGTCGCCGTCGCACAGCAGCGTTGTGCCAAACCCGCCCGTGAACGCCTCCCACGCCGGCAGGAGACGTTCCGAGACCGCGGTCAGCAAGGGCATGCCGGCAAGGATGGCGTCGCCGATCTCCGCTCGCAGGCCGCGCCCCTGCGCTTCCGTTTTGCCGAATTTGTTGATGATGACGAGCTCCACCTCGTCGGCGATGGCCCGGCTGACGGCTTGGGCGGCGTCGGCGAGGCCCGCTTGGTCGAGCTTGCAGGCCTTGGATTCCGAGCCGAGATTCTGACAGATCGGGATCGCTCGCCCGGTCCTGAGGTCGATCACCTCCATCAGGTTGGCCGGGCTGCAATCGCCGCGCCGGTTGCGCTGGACGATGCCGCCGATGCGGCGGCCCTCGCTGCGCAAACCTGCGGCGAAGGAGGCAAGCAATCGGTCGACGTCGTCGGCCGGCTGATAGACCACGGCGGCCAAATTGAGCAGGTTTTCGGTGAAGGCGAAGCTGTCCAACGGCATGGTGCCTCCTATTCGCTAGCGGCTTGGCGCTCTCCTGGGACCACTGTCGGTTCCCCGACAATGCGGCCTTCAGCGCCGCGTCCGAAGCCGAGACTGCAACCAGCGTGCCACCGCAACCTGCCTACTTGCGGACGGGCGATCCTTTGATCACAGTCGGTATCGACGGTAGCAGGAACGGACGGGCGCCGAGAGGCCATGTCGCAAGACCAGATCATCCTGACGCTCTCTTGCGTCAATCGCGCCGGCATCGTTGCCGCCGTCTCGGCTTTCCTGTTCGAGAACCACTACAACATCCTCGACGCGAGCCAGTTCGACGACACCGCGACGGGCCGGTTCTTCATGCGGGTCGTGGTCAACTCGGTGACCGACCGGGCCGACCTCGGCGCGCTGCGCCGCGATTTCGTGACGATCGCCGAGGGCTTCGGCATGAGCTGGACCATGCGGGCGCGCGTCGACAAGCAGCGCGTGATGCTGCTGGTCTCAAAATTCGACCACTGCTTGGCCGATCTGATCTATCGCTGGCGCCTGGGCGAGATCCCGATGGAGATCGCCGGGGTGATCTCGAACCATCCGCGGCAGAGTTATGCGCATCTCGATCTCGACGGCATCCCGTTTCATCACCTGCCGGTCACGCGCGAGACCAAGCTCGAGCAGGAAACGCAGATCTGGAAGCTGATCGAGCAGGCGAGAACCGATGTGGTGGTGCTTGCCCGCTACATGCAGGTTCTCTCCGACGGGCTCGCCGCCAAGCTCGCCGGCCGCTGCATCAACATCCACCACTCCTTCCTGCCGGGCTTCAAGGGCGCCAAGCCCTATCATCAGGCGTTCGAGCGCGGCGTGAAAGTGATCGGCGCCACCGCCCACTACGTCACCTCCGATCTCGACGAGGGACCGATCATCGAGCAGGATGTCGAGCGGATCTCCCATCACGCGACGCCGGACGACCTCATCCGCAAAGGCCGCGACATCGAGCGCCGGGTGCTGGCCCGCGCCCTGATCTGGCATCTGCAGGGTCGCGTGCTGCTCAACGGCCGGCGCACGGTCGTCTTCGCGGATTGAGAGGAGAGGCGACGGCGGATCGGCGCCACCGCGGCGCAACCGCTATGATGGCGAGGCGGGCCCGGCCTCGGCGGCGGGCGGCGGTGGAGACGATCATGGCGGCGCGCGGCAGTTCCTTTCGCGTCCTGGGCCTGATGGCCATTCTCGGTGTCGTCGCGGTGTTTGCGCTGCCGGTGATCGTGCCGATGTTGCGGTCGGATCAGCATATCCGGCGGACCGATGTCGGCGCCGCCCCGGCCGATCAGGTCAATCCCACGGCGCGCGCCGACCGGCTGCCGCAGAATGCCCCGATGAATTCGGCAGAGGTGCTCGAGATGCTGCGGCAGCACGGCTATCTCGACGTCTCGGATCTCGCGAAGCGGGAAAATGGAGCCTGGACGGCGCGCGCGCAAAAGGAAGCCGACGGCAGGCGATTGACCGTGACCGTCGATCGCAACGGCGAGATCAAGGACGAGTAGTGACGGCGCCTGCAGAAAGGACCGCGCGAGGGCGAGCTGACGGGGCTGCCGCGCGGCGGTCCGATCATCGACCTCGCGCCGCATCTCGCCGATTTTGCCGATACCGCCGCCGCCTTGGCGACGCTCGATCTCGTCATCATGACCGACAGCGCGGTGGCGCATCTCGCCGGGGCGATGGGGAGGCCGGTCTGGCTCCTGTTGGGCCACGTGGCGCATTGGCTCTGGCTGCAGGAGCGCACCGACAGCCCCTGGTATCCCTCGCTCCGCCTGTTCCGCCCGCGCGCCGACGGTGATTGGGATTACGTCTTCGACACCGCCTCGGCCGAGCTGATGAAGCTGACCGGTGTTTAGCAACCCGCGCCGCGCCCCGACCATTCCCTCTCCGCCGCGCCATGCGCGGGGGAGAGGGCGGGGCCCATCGCGCGGCGATGGGAGGGTGAGGTGGCGCCCCGCGCATGGCGATCCCCCGCGTGGGCCCGACCGCGCAAATTCGCGCGTTACGCACGAAAGAGCGAGTTTACAGAAATCAACGCGCGCAATAGGATTCAGGGAATGGAGGAGGGTAGGGCCATGCCCGAGGGACGCGCGGCCGAGCCAGGCGCAAAGCCGCCGGCTGTTACCGTCGACGCCATCGTCGGGCAGGTCGTCCTGCTGATGATGGCGATGCCGGCTTACCGGCACGTCTTCCTCACCGATCTCGAATGGATGGTGCTGCCGCCCATCCTGCTGAACCAATACCGCTTCTTCCGCGCCGAGAACCGCACCGTCGCCTTCGCCGCCTGGGCCTGTCTCTCCGAGGCCGCCGAGGCGCGCCTCCAAGAGCCGAACCCGCGCCTCGCGCCCGCCGATTGGAAGAGCGGCGACCGGCTGTGGCTGGTGAACCTGTTCGCTCCGTTCGGACATCACGAGCCGGCGCTCAAGGAGCTGCGCGAGACGGCGCTCGAGGGGAGGAGCTTCAAGATGCATCGAAGGGGGGCGGATGGGAAGGTGGTGGTGGAGACGTTCGGCGAATACGGCGGGGGCAGGTGCGAAGGGTGTAGGCTGGAATAATGAAGCTGGCGCACATGGCACGGAGGCGACGGGTCGAAAAACGGGCTGGCTCTCGGTTTGCCGAAGGGAGCCGCGCAGCCCGATCCTTCGCGGCGTTGGACGGAAGCACAAGGGAGAGAACTGCCATGCCCAAGCGGGCAAAGGTGGTCACAAGCCGAGAGTGGCCTCAAGTACTTGACAAGGACCGCCAGAGGGCGAGTGAAAGATGAGTGCCCGACCGTGAGAGCTGGGTTGATCGCCCGCTTAACCCTCGCCTTGCTCGCGCTTGCGATGACGCCCATCGCTATTTCGCGAACATTCGGCCAGAGCGCGATAAGGTATCAGCATCAAGCGCCCAATGGTCCTTTGATCCCCGCCAGCAACGCGGCGCTCGTAGCGGTTCTGACAAAAAACTTTTACGTGCTGCGCAAGATCGAGCCGACTACGGTTGCCGTGGTTCATGATGCTGACAGCGACCTCGATCTAGCCACGTGGCCGGGGCGGCTCATCGCCGAGAAGCTCAAGCTCGTCGAGGCCGAATGCGGGGAGCAATTCCGCCCAGTGTCCCTCCGCCAGAACTACCGAGTTCTTCTTGTCCTGGGAAAGCTGGGCTCGGACCGCATGGTTTCGGGTGAGAAGGTCGTAAGGGAAAGTGCTCTGCGCGAATTGCACAGGCTGTTGGGGCCGCAAGGACCAATATGGAATTCCTTCATGTTCGATGATTCTGCTCTGCCTCCCACGTACATCATCGACGGTGGTTACGACCCGGGCAGGCAGGTGCTGCTGCCACTGCCTTATTTGAGAATTCAGATTGCGGATTGGGATGAGAGAGTGCGAAGCCTTGGGTCGGCCGTCGCTGACGGCGTCGCTTATGACCGGCTGAAACGAGATCTCTTGGGCGAACTTGATGCGCTCCGACAGTATTGTCCGAACGACTACAGCGACTGGCTTTTTCGAAAGGCAGGACTGGACGTCCAGCCTAGTCTTATCGCGCAAATCTTGGCAGACGACCGAGTCAAGATCGGGGCGAACCCACAGGAATTTGAGCGAGCCGTGCAGCAGATAGCCAATGAGCTGAGGCCTGGACAATAGGCGTTTCGTGTGACCGCGAGTGTAAGGGGGCGTCCATGAACATCACTTTTGGCGACACGGTGCCAAATCCTCAATTTCAAAATTTGGCCAATCAAGCATCAAATACGATTGCGAATTCACAGGTCGCTCAGTGGAGAAAAGGAGCCAGAGTGATTTTTCGGCGATCGCTTCTCGGCGATCGCTCCCTGGAATTGCGCGAAGCAACTCAGAGAAGCCGCGGCCCGAGCGATGTGACAAGAGGCTCATCGGCGGCGGGCTTCGGAGGACGACCCCGGCGAGGCGCTTCGACGGGGCGTCCGCCCGTCGCTCGGCCGATGTGCTCGCGAAACCTCTCGCTGCCTGGGACCCAGCCGCGCTGGGTCGCGTCGCGCAACGTCGCGACGGTATCGGCGTCCAGCTCTTGATCGAAGAGCGCGCGATAGGCGTCCTGGCGCGCGGCCGGGTCATCCCGAGCGCCGTATAGGCGGGATGCTCGCTGACAAGCGGGTCGACGGCCCCGAGCGCGTTGCGTCGATAACTCTGCCCCACAGCTCGGTCGAGGCCTTTCGTCGCGCCCGCGGGGCTAGCGCGCCTGCGACGGCACGGTCCTGGAGGCCGGGCTCTCCAGGAACCAGTTGTTCCCGCCATAGTCGCCGCGACCCCCCTGCGATACGCCGATATGCAGCGTCGTGTTGCCGATCTTGGTGGTCCAGCCGTTGTCATTCATCTGTTGGCCCTGGAGGTGCGGCCGGACGTCGTTGGGATCGGCCACCTGAGCGTCATCGGCCGCCGAGCGGTTGGTTTGCAGGGTCAAGGCGGAAGCCACGGGCGCCGCGGCGAAAAAGGCGATGGCGGCGGCCAAAATCGATAATAGCAGGCGCATGGGACCCTCACGGGACATATCGACCAGATCATACTCCATCCCGGCGGCGCGCGCCAACACCGGCCGCGATGGCGACGGCTGGCGCCGATCCGCTATCGTCTGCCGCAGGGGCCGCCGCGCGCGGCCTTGCCGAGGGGGGCCGCATGGGCGTGTTAGGCATCACCGAGGTCCAGACCCGGGTTTTCGTCGCGGCGGCGGCGTTCCGGCCGGCGGTGGCGTTCTACAAGGCGCTGACCGGCGGACGCTGCTCGCTGCATTTTCCCTTCCCGGAGCGCGGCCTCGAGCTCGCCGCGGTGTCGTCGCCGGCGGCCTCCTTCCTGATCATCGCCGGCAGCGACGCGGACCTCGCGCCGTTCCGGCCGACGGCGCTGACGGTGCTGGTCGAGGAGATCGCCGCCGTCGCCGCGCAGCTGGTGCCGCTGGGCGCCGCGGTGCTCCAGGATGTGACGCCGGTGCCGACGGGATATCAGATGCGGCTGCGCCATCCTGACGGGCTGGTGGTCGAGTATGTCCAGCACACGGCAGCGGCGGAGCGCTTCCGCAGGAGCGATCTCTGAGCGCGCGTCACTCGAAGGTCACGGTGACCTTGTGCACCGGAATGCCTGTCGCCGTCGCCGGCGGCGCGGGCGGGACCTTTTTGATCAGGCCCGGCGCGACCCCGGCATCGGTCAGCGCGTGCATCACCGCCGCGGCGCGCGCAGCGGCCAAAGCCGCATCATCCCCGGTGTCGCTGTCGCCATAGCCGGCAATGTCGATGGCAGCGGGATGCTGCGTGCCGGCGCGGCTGGCGATGAGCGTGACGATCGCCTGCGCCTCCGGAGTCAGCCGCGACGCGCCGGTGCCGAAGAGGATGACGAATTCCTGCGGCTCGGCGCCGGCATTGCCGGCGGCGAGCAGCGAGGCGGCCAGCAGTGCCGCAAGGACGATCCGGGCGGCTGCGCGCATGATGCCTCCTCGATAGCGGCCCGCTGGCCGGGTGAGAGAGCAAGCATGGCGAAGCGAGGGCGTGCCGTCCAGAGCGGGGTCGAGCGGCTCAGGGCATCGGCGTCGCTTGCGACCGCGTGAGCGCCAGCGTCCGGCCGGGCGGGGGCTGGGGCTCGCGCGGCAGCTCCCAGGGGTTTGCGCCGGCGGTGTCGAAATCGGAGGCATGGAGCGCGCCGCCTTCGGACCGCGCGGCGCGCAGTGCCACGACGGCAAAGGCGCCGTAGGACAATCCGAGGAGCGCCACGACGAGTCCCGCCAGCACGAGCTCGACGAGCCGCTGGCGCAGCGGCCGAAGACGCTTTGGCGTCACGACGACGCGGCGGTCCGCCGCCGGATCGCCGCAAACCTCGGCGCCGATGCCTGCGACGGTGACAAGACGGCGGTTACTCGACATGGCCTTCATCCTTACTGACGACAGAGGCTGGACGGCCGAGGCGACCGCCTGCCCCCGGCGGCAAAGATGAGGCTTGCCGCGGTCGAGGATAACCGCGCCGAAAGGTAATAGACTGTTTCGCCTGAGCGAATTCTCCGGCAGCGGCCCGCTAGACCGGCCTTGGCGGCCGCGTTTCCGGCATCGCGCACCAGACCAGCAGCGTCGCCGCCAACCCCGTCGCCGCGAGGCCGGCAAAAGCGGCGGGATCGCCGAAGCGATCGCCGATCCAGCCCGCCAGCGTCGTGCTGACGGTGGCGCCGATGCCGATGGCGAAGCCGACGAAGCCCAGTGACAGGTTGAAATGGCCGGAGCGGCCCGCGATGTCGCTGATGACCAGCGGCACCATGATGCCGAACGACGCCGCGGCAATGCCGTCGAAGGCCTGCACCAGCACCACCAGCGCCGGGCTGGTCACCAGCGCGAACAGCACGCCGCGCAAGGGCAGCATGGCAAAGCCGAGCAGCAGCACCAGCCGGCGTCCGCGGTTCTCCGCCAGCAGGCCGAGACGCGGCGAGAGCACCGCCACGATGAGCTGCGGCAGCACGATGCAGGCGGCGATCAGCAGGCTCGCGCCGCTGCCCGCCCGCTTGGTGAGCGCGGTGCTCGCCAGCGGCAGCATGGCGGCGTTGGCCAAGGTGAAGAGCATGGCGCAGGCGGCGAAGACGAGCAGCCGGCGATCCGCCAACAGGTGGGCGATGCTCTGCTCTTGCCCGCGGCGTGCCCGCCGCCGCGCGTCGCGGCGCGCCGGCGCATCGAGACTGGACAGCGGCAGCAGCGCGGCGAGCGCCGGCAGCGTCAGCGCCGCCGTCAGCAGGAACACCGCTTGGTTGGAGACGTAATAGCCGCAAGCGCCCATCAGCGCGGCGCCGAGCCCGTTGCCGATCGAAGCATAGCGGGCATTGCGGCCGAGGCGCAGGCCGAACATTGCCTGGCCGGCGACCGCCAGGCTCATGGCGGCGATGGCGGGCCCCAAGGTGCAGCTGGAGAAGCCGTGCAGGATCTCGGCGAGATAGACGAACAGCGGCGTCGGCCGCACGGCGAACAGCAGCGCGCTCGCGGTGAAGGCGAGGATGCTGAAGGCGGCGACGACGCTCTTGCGCCGCGCCGCGTCGACCACCGCGCCGGCCGGCACCTGGCTCGCCATGGCGGTGACGGTGCCGAGGCTCAGGGCAAAGCCGATCGCGGCCTGCGTCCAGCCCTGCGTCGTCAGATAGACGACGATAAAGGGACCGAAGCCGGTCTGGATGTTGGCGACGAAGAGGTTGAGCCAGTCGAGGCCGCGCTCGGCGGAGCGCGGCACCGCCGGCACCAGCTTGGCTTCATACGCCTGCTGCACCACGCGCATATCCCGATCATTTTCCACTGTCGGGAGAAGTGGAGGGGCCCTCCGCCGGCGGCGGGCCTACCATCTGAGCCGGCTGGCCCGGCTTGTATTCGGGCGCGCCCTGTACCTCTGCGCGGTTGAGTGACAGCAGGATCGGGGCATCGTGGGCGTCGGGATTGAACTGGAGCAACTGCCAGTCGATGGCGATCTTGCGGCTGCCGACGCCGAGGAAGCCGCCGAAATCGATCACCGCGCCCAGCGGCAGCCCGTTGCGGTCCACCAGCACATCGACGACGAGCCCCATATCCTCGCCCGAGGCGTCGCGCGCCTTCTTGCCGAGTACGGCAAGCGTATCCTCCGGCTTGAGCATCTCGAGATTGCGCGGCGGCGCCGGCTGAGCTGCCGCGGCCGGCGGTGGCGCCGGTTGAACCGCTGCGGCCGGCGGCGGCGCCGGCTGAGCCGCTGCGGCTGGCGCTGGCGTCGGTTGAGCTGCTGCGGCTGGCGGCGGCGGCTCGATCGCAGCGGGCGGGGCCGGCGCATCGGCGCCGCCGAGGCAGAAGAGGAGAGTGGCGCCGAGCAGCGCGCGTCCGAGCGTCGGAGGGGCGGCGGCGGTCACGTACGCCGCGGCGCCGCGAGTTGGCGCAGATACATGTGACTATACGCGCCCTTGCGCCGCAACAGCTCGGCCGAAGGGCCGTCCTCGACGATGCGGCCGCGGTCGAGCACCAGTATACGATCGAAGGAATCCAAGGTCGATAGCCGATGCGCGATGGCGATCACGGTACGGCCCTTGACCAGGCGCATCAGCGCCTCCTGGATCAATTGCTCGGATTCGCTGTCGAGCGAGGAGGTCGCCTCGTCGAGCAGGATGATCGGCGCGTTGCGCAGGAAGGCGCGGGCGATGGCGAGCCGCTGACGCTCGCCGCCGGAGAGCTTCAGCCCGCGCTCGCCGATGAGGGTGTCGAAGCCCTGCGGCAGGCGCGCGATGAACTCCATGCACCGCGCCGCCTCCGCCGCGCGATGGACCTCCTCGTCGGTGGCTTCGGGCCGGCTGTAGCGCAGGTTCTCGCGCACGGAACGGTGGAAGAGCGAGATGTCCTGCTGCACCACCGCGATCGCCTGGCGCAGGCTGTGCTGCGTCACCTTCGAAATATCCTGCTCGTCGATCAGCACCTGGCCGGTTTCGGGATCGTAGAGCCGCTGCAGCAGCGACAGGATGGTGGATTTGCCGGCGCCCGAGCGCCCGACCAGGCCGACTTTCTGGCCCGATGGGATGTGCAGGCTGAAATCCTGCAGCACGCGCTCGCCGTTGGGATAGCTGAAGCAGACGCTGTGGAACGCTACGGAGCCGCCGAGGTCGATGAGCGGCTTGGCGTCGGGCGCGTCCTGCATCTCGTGCGGCAGGCCCAGCACCAGCACCGCCTCCTCCAGCTTGGCGAAATGCTGCGTCAGATCGACCATCGCCATGGCGAAATCGCGGGACGCGTGCAGCACGGTGAAGCCCAGCGTGGTGGTCAGCACGACGTCGCCGGTGCTGATGGTGCCGGCGCGCCACAGGCTCACCGACCAGACGAGGATGCCGGCCGTCACCGCGAAGACCGAGACGGCGTGCAGCAGGCGCAGCCGCTCGAGCGCGCGCAGGCTCTCGCGCTGCGCCGACATCTCGTGCGCGTTGTCGTGCGACAGGCGCTCCTGCTCGCGCTGCGCCGCGCCGAAGGCGCGCACCAGGCCGATGTTGGCGACGACGTC
>JBKQTR010000357.1:0-7888 GCA_052143095.1 Allostellaceae bacterium | reverse complement strand
GCATGTTGACGATCGCCAAGGGCACGCTCCCCTTGGCCATCTTCGGGCCTGCTGGATATGGCCTGAGAACCGGCTGGCTTTCCGCGCCCGCGCGCCTTGCGCAAGCGGCGGCACCTCTGCTGTTCGGGCTCTGCGTGGACTATCTCGGTTCAGCCGCGGTCGTGGTCTCCGCCGGGCTCAGCCTTGCGGCGCTCGCCGCCTTGCTGATGATCCGCGTACCCGGCGCCATGGTCCGGCGCCTTACCTAAGCCAGTCAGGCCCGGACGCCTGGCGAGATGCGGCGCCCCTGCGCATCAATCACCGGCTCACCGTCCTCCTTTGCGAAAGCGCCGCGCTGTGGCGCGGAAAGGAGGTCCAGAACAGCCTCGGACGGTCGGCAGAGCCTAACCCCCAGCTCGGTCACGACGATCGGCCGGTTGATCAGGATCGGATGCTCCAGCATGCGGTCGATGAGCTCGTCGTCGGTCCATCGGGGGTTATCGAGGCCGAGCGCGTCGTAGGGCGTGCCTTTGCGACGCAGCAGAGCGCGAACCGGCATGCCCATCCGCCGGATCAGATCGACCAGCTCGGTACGGCTCGGCGGCGTCTTCAGGTACTCGATCACGATCGGCTCGATGCCGGCGTTGCGAATGAGGCCGAGCACGTTGCGTGAGGTGCCGCATCCGGGGTTGTGATAGATCGTGACGGTCATCGCAGTGGCCCTCAGCGTTCCACGACAGGGATATACCCGCGGATTTCACTCATCCGGCGCTCGGGCACGGTGCCGAGACACAATCTGTCCATCAGCCCGTCGACTCCGTCCGAGGCAGCTCACCTTCCGCCATCTTGACGGAACCGAGCTGATCGAGGCGTTTCTGGAGACTGAGCCGGTCCAGCTTTTCCAGCGGCAGGCTGGTGAAGATCTTGATGCGGTTGTCGAGCACGAAATAGACCTGCTTGAACAGCTCCCGCTGCTTCGCTTCCGGCCCTTCGAAGGTGGCAGGATCTTCGACGCCCCAATGGGCGGTCATGGGTTGGCCCGGCCAGGCCGGACAGACCTCGCCGGCTGCCTGATCGCAAACCGTGAACACGAAATCCAGCGGCAGGCTGTCCGGACGGGCGAACTCGTCCCAGCTCTTGCTGCGCAGCCCCTCGGCCGAATGGTGGAGCTTTTTCAGGAGCTCGAGCGTCATGGGATGAATCTCGCCGCGCGGGTGGCTCCCGGCGCTGTATCCGTGGAAGCGACTGCCGCCCCAGCGGCGCAGGATCACTTCCGCCATGATGCTGCGGGCGGAGTTTCCCGTGCAGAGGAAGAGGACGTTATAGGGCTTGGTCATGGTCATTCTCGGCTTTTCGACGCGCGGCATGCCGTCTGCGGATCGTGCGCTCGAGATCGTCACCGGCGACGGGCACGTGCAGGCGCGTCATCCTGTTTTCCTCCTGTCGCAAGGGCGGCACCGGGATTGCAGACGGGGGCGCAGGCGCCCTCCGCGCCGCAACAGTTCTCGGTCAGGTATTGCACCACCGCGTTCATCGCCGCGAAATCCGCGGCATAGATCATTTGCCGGCTTGCCCGGCGTTGCGTGATCAGTCCGGCGAACTGGAGCGCCCGCAGGTGGAACGACAGCGACGACGGCGGTATGCCCAAACGTTCGGCGAGCACGCCCGCCGACAACCCGCTCGGTCCTTGCTCCACGAGCATCCGGAACAGCGCGAGACGCGTCTCCTGCGACAGCGCTCCCAGCGCGCCGGTGACCTGCGTCGTCGTCATCTTCATGCTCACAAGAACCCTCCGAAGCCGGCAAGCCAAACCCGTCGAAGCGCTGCTTCCCGTTGACGCGACCGGCGCAGCCATCCTTCCTCATCGATGCCGATATCGTCGAGCAGGTGATCGTCCAGCTGCTCGTACGCCGCGCACTGTCCATAGCGCGCCGCCCACCGGCATGCGGCCGAGATGAGGTTCAGGCGATCGCGCCAGGTCGGGAACGACGGCGCTGGGCAACATTCGGTTCCAACCCACGGAGCTCGAACGTCGCTGTACCTGCGCACCCCCCGGTCTCCAACATTTCCAACACAATCGAACCTACACGCCTGCCGCGACGCAGTCAACGAGCCTTCCGGAACAGTCGAACCGGGTGTACCCTCGACGCCAAGAAAATGGTCCGGCGGGCCGAGGGAGGACATGCATGGCAGGCGTCGGCGCAAGCCTTTCGGCATGTGGGTCTTGTATCGCGCGCCGCGACCTGCTCGTGGGTTTCGGAGCCGCGGTACTTGCCCGCGCGGGCCGCGCGAGAGCCGCGACCGACGCGTTCAGCTTCGGTCTGACCCCGGTCTTCCTCGACAACGACATCGAGCTGCTCGCGATGCTGGAGCGCTATATGACCAGTCGGCTGCAGCGGCCGGTCGCGCTCGTCAAGCGACGCACCTACCAAGAGATCTCGGCGATGCTGATCTCCGGCCAGCTCGACGCCGCCTGGATCTGCGACGATCCCTATGTCCAATACCGTGACCTGCTGACGCTGCTCGCGGTGCCGCTCTATCGGGGAAGGCCGCAATATCAGACTTACGTGACGGTGAACGAGGCCGTCGCCGCCCGCTCGTTCGACGACATACGCGGCACGGTGCATGCGTTCTCCGATCCGGACAGCACCTCCGGATTCCTCATCACGCGCTGGCTGCTCGCGCTCCGCAAGATGACGCCGGCCGAGTTCTTCCGGGACTTCTTCTTCACTTACGGCCACCGGAACGTCATCCGCGCCGTCGGCGCGGGCCTGGCGGAAAGCGGCAGCATCGACGGCTATGTCTGGGACGTCATGAGCGAGCGGGAGCCCGAGCTCGTACGCAGGACGCGCATCGTCTACCGTTCCGAGTGGCTCGGTTTCCCGCCGATCGTCGCGCCCAACACGATGCGCGACGCGCCGGCAGTGCGGGCGTTGACCGCGGCGCTCCTCGATATGGCGTCGGACCCGCTCGGCCGTGACATTCTTGCTGTCCTGGCCCTCGACGGCTTCACCAAGGGCACGCCTGACATGTATGAGAGCACGCTGGAAAAATGGCGTGTCGTCAAGGCGCAGGTATGATGCGCCGCTTCCCGCGGATCACCGGCTGGCCGCTCACCGTCAAGGTGCCGCTGCTCGTGGCGGGCTTGATGGTCGCCGTCGCGCTCATCATCTCTCAACTCGTCTTGTCGCGCCTCGCGAGAGACCAGGAAGGCAATCTGAGGCTGCTCACCAACGCCTATCTCGATGGGCTCTCCGCGGCGGCGCTCCCCGCCGTGATCCGGGCCGACCCGTGGGAGGCTTTCGACGCACTCGATCGGGCGCGAGGACGGTATTCGGGCGTCGAGGCGCGCTATGCGATCGTCGAGCTGCCCGGCGGATCCGTCCTCGCCGCGTCCGATCCGATCCGCTTCCCGGTCAAGCAGGCGGTGCCTGAAGAGCTCCGCCAGAAATTCACGAAGGACGACGGCCTCGCGATCGACGAGGCGGCGGGCCGCGCTTGGCTGACCCGCACCCTGCGGACGGAGGGGGTCTCGATCGGCCGGATCCTCGCCGAGATCGACATCGCCGACCTCCTGCGCGTCCGGCGGCAAGTCCTGCTGACGCTGCTTGCGGTCAACGGCGCGCTCGCATTGGCCTTCGCGCTGATCGGATATTTCGCCGTGAAACACATGCTCCAGCCGCTGAACGTGCTCACCCGGTACGTCGAGCGGATTCGCGACGGACGCATGGAGCCGATCCCCCAACGCTACCGCCGGAACGTCGCGAGCGAGTTCGGCCGGATCTTCGACCGGTTCAATGCGATGGCGCGCGCCCTCAGCGAGCGCGAGACCCTCGCCTCGCAGCTGGCCGAGCAGGAGAAGTACGCGATGCTCGGGAGGCTTGCTTCCGGCATGGCGCATGAGGTCAACAATCCGCTCGGCGGCATGCTGAACGCGATCGACACGATCCAGGCGCATGGCGACGATCCCGCGGTCCTCCAGACCTCGCTCGAGTTCCTCAAGCGCGGGCTTGCGGGCATCCGCAACGTCGTCCGGGCGGCGCTCGTCACCTATAAGGGCGGGTCTGGCGGCGCGATCCTGACGCCGGCGGACCTCGATGACCTGCCCTTCCTGGTCCAGCACGAGACGGGTGTGCGAAGGTTGCGGCTCGACTGGCGCAACCGTCTGGCGGAGGCGCTCGAGATTGACGGGCCGACGGTCCGGCAGATCGTGCTCAACCTCCTGCTGAACGCCTGCGCGGCCTCGCCCATCGGAGGCCTCGTCTGCGTCGATGCCGCGCCCACGGGCGATGAGCTGCGGATCGCTATTTCCGACGAAGGACCCGGGCTTCCGGAAGAGATGGCGGCGCTCCTCGAGCAAGCCGACGCCGCCGCCCCGTCCCGCGACAGCAAGGGGCTCGGGCTGTGGACGACAGGGCATCTCGTCCATCGCCTTGGTGGGCGCATTGCCGTCGAGCGGCCCGGGACCGGCACGCGCGTGATCGTGACGCTGTTCATCGCGAAGGAGAAGACGCGCCATGCCGCGTGATCGGGTTCTGATCGCCGTGATCGAGGACGACCCGGTTATCGGCGGGACGCTCGTTCATCGCCTCGAGCTCGAAGGCTATGCCGCCCATTGGTGGCAGACCGGACAGGAGGCTCTAGAGGGGCTGCGGACTGCGCGGCCGGACCTCGTCGTCTGCGACATCCGGCTGCCGGACATGTCGGGAGAGGACGTGTTCTTGCGGATGCTCCCCGTGCTGGCGGGCACTCCCTTCCTGTTCGTCACCGCGTACGGGCAGATCGAGCAAGCCGTGCGCCTCACCAAGGCGGGCGCGGTCGACTACATCGCGAAGCCCTACGCGATCGCGGACCTGCTCGAGCGCATTCCCCGGCTGATACGGCTCCGCCCCGCTGCTGTCGGCGCGCTCGGCGCTTCGGAGCAGATGCGGCGCATCGAGACGTTGCTCCTGCGCGTCGCCGACGTCGACAGCTCTCTCCTTTTCGTCGGTGAGAGCGGCGTCGGCAAGGAGGTGGCGGCACGGTTCGTCCATTCCATCTCGGCGCGCGCGCCATCGCCATTCATGGCGGTGAACTGCGCCGCCATTCCGAACGAGCTCATGGAGAGCGAGCTCTTCGGGCACGAGAAGGGCGCTTTCACCGGCGCCCATGCGCGGCACCACGGATATGTCGAGCGTGCCCGCGACGGGATTCTCTTCCTGGACGAGGTCGGCGAGCTGGCCCTGTCGCTGCAGGCGAAGCTCCTGCGTCTCCTTCAGGAGCGCGCTTTCACCCGGCTCGGCGGCGAAGGCGCGATCAAAGCGCCGGCGCGGATCGTCTGCGCCACCAACAGCGATCTCGAACGTGCCGTCGCGGACGGCCGCTTTCGCCGCGACCTCTACTACCGCATCGATGTCGTCCGCGTGACGGTCCCGCCGTTGCGCGAGCGGGTGGACGACATCCTTCCCCTCTCGCACCTCTTCCTGCGCGAGTTCTCCGAGGCGTTCGCGCGCGAGCTCCACGGCTTCACGCCGGCCGCCGAGCAGCTGCTGCTCGCGCATCATTGGCCGGGCAACGTCCGCGAGCTGCGCAACCGCGTGGAACGTGCCGTCGCGCTGGCGGATGCGCCGTGGATCGGCCCGGAAGCGCTCTTTCCATCGGAATTCGCCGAGCCTGCCCCCTTGGAGGAGCTGCTGCCGCCGCTGGCGGAGGTTCGGGCGCGAGCGGAGCGGCACCACATTCGGGCGGCGCTGGCGCGCGTGGGCGGACGCATCGATGACGCAGCGAAGCTGCTTGGCGTGTCGCGGTCGACCCTCTTCGAGAAGATGCGCAAGCTCGCCGTCAATGCGGATCCCGGAGGGCGCCGGCACGATGGCCGTTGAGCGGCGGGGCCGCGCAGGCGCACCGGAAGATTGACGCCGTCTCACCCGCGGTGACGCCTCCGGAAATGGATGAGCGTCGGCGGTGCTCATCCGTCCGAGAACTCGGACCGACAATCCGATTTTTCGGATTTCGCGCGCTCCGGCTCCGAGCCAAGCCGTTGAATTTCCTACATGCGCCCTGTAGCCATGCGATGGCATGCCGCTTGCGTTGTGGTTTGGCAAGAACGCCAGCCACAGGGGGAACGCATGACGCGCTGCAACCGCATGGCCGACATCGGCCGTCGCCATTTCCTGCGCGGCGGCGCCACCGCCGCGGCTGCGGCGGTCGCCGCGGGGATCACCTCACCGACCGCCGAGGCGACGCCTGCGCTCGCCCGCGTGAGCTATCCGAGCAAGAAGATCGGCAACATCCGGGAGCTGACGGTCGATCAGCCGGTCCAGATCGCCTACCCGGACAAGGATTCGCCGGGCGTGCTCCTAAAGCTCGGGCGGCGCGTCGAAGCGGGCGTCGGGCCGGAGGGCGACATCGTCGCCTTCTCGACCCTCTGTCCGCACAAGGGCTTCCCGCTCGCTTATGTCGCCGCCGACAAGACCCTCAACTGCCCCGGCCACTACTCGCGGTTCGACTGCGAGAAGGGCGGCCAGGAGATCTTCGGCCACGCAACGCAAAATCTCGCGCAGTTCCGGCTGAGCGTCGATTCAGCGGGCGACATCCAGGCGGAGGCGGTCGACGAGCTGATCTACGGCCGGCTCAGCAACGTCCTTTCGGCTTGAGGAGGCCGCCATGACCTACAAGCGCAACATCGACCGGCTTCCCATCCCGCCGAAAAACGCCAATGTCCGTAACGTGGTCTGCCACTACTGCATCGTCGGGTGCGGCTACAAGGCGATCACCTGGGACGTCGACAAGCAGGGCGGCCGGACGCCGAGCCAGAACTTTTTCGACGCGGATCTGTCGAAGCAGCAAGAGCCCGAGACGGCCGCCTGGTTCTCTCCCGCGATGTACAACATCGTGAAGCAGAACGGCCGCGACGTGCATCTCGTGCTCATGCCCGACAAGGGCTGCGAGGTGAATTCGGGGCTGGGTTCGATCCGCGGCGCGCGCCAGGCCGAGAACTCCTATTCGGAGGTGACGGGCACGCAGTCCCAGCGGCTGACCGATCCGCTGGTCTACCGCTATGCCGGTATGTATCCCACGTCCTGGGACGATGCGCTGTGGCTCGCCGCCGAGATCACGCGGCGCGTGGTCGAGGAGCAAGGCGAGGACGGCTTGATCGTCTCGGCGTTCGACCACGGCGGCGCCGGCGGCGGCTACGAGAACACGTGGGCGACCGGCAAGCTCTATTTCGAGAGCATGAAGGTCAAGAACATCCGCATCCACAACCGCCCGGCCTACAATTCGGAGGTCCACGCGACGCGCGACATGGGCGTGGGCGAGCTCAACAACTGCTACGAGGACGCGGAGCTCGCGGACACGATCGTGGCGGTGGGCACCAACGCGCTCGAGACACAGACGAACTACTTTTTGAACCACTGGGTCTCCAATATGCGCGGGACCTCGATGGACAAGAAGCAGCAGCAGCTCGCCGGCGAGCCCCACGCGGCCGCGAAGGTGATCATCATCGACCCGCGGCGGACGGTGACGGTGAACGCCTGCGAGATCGAGGCGGGCAAGGACAAGGTGCTTCATCTCGCGCTCAATTCCGGCACGGATCTAGCGCTGTTCAACGCGCTGATGACCGAGATCGCCGCGAAGGGGTGGCTCGACCGCGACTTTATCCAGGCGTCCACGACCGGCTTCGACGAGATGCTCGCGGCCAACAAGACCAGCATCGACCAGGCGGCGCAGATCACCGGCCTTTCGCCGGACCAGATCCGACAGGCGGCGGCGTGGATCGCCGAACCCAAGGAGGGCAAGCGTCGGCGGACGATGTTCTGCTACGAGAAGGGACTGATCTGGGGCAACGACAACTACCGCACCAACGGCGCGCTGGTGAACATTGCGCTCGCCACCGGCAACATCGGCCGGCCCGGCGGCGGCTGCGTCC
>JBKQTR010000356.1:0-15575 GCA_052143095.1 Allostellaceae bacterium | reverse complement strand
GCGCCCGCTCGGCACGGCGCCCAGGTAGCTCAGTTGGTAGAGCACGTGACTGAAAATCACGGTGTCGGTGGTTCGATTCCGCCCCTGGGCACCAGCTTCTCACTCACCTAAACCCCATGAAAATCGGGCGTTTCTTCGCCGGACGCTTCTTGTTCTCCGATGCTCTCGGTCGCCGAACGCCTCTCGCGGATTTCCGCCATTTTTCTCGGATTGTAGGCGCCTCTTTCGTCGTGAGTGCACATGGAATGCACATACGCGGCGCCCGAGTTGCCGGCATGTTCCAACGCGGCTAGGGTGATCCCACATTTGAAGCTCTGCGGCGACAATGCGAGGAAGTGTGGTGACCAGGGGCGATGAATTCATCCAGGCCGTCGGGGAGGCACTCGCCGCGCTCCGGCGCCTAAGCCACGGTGCTTACGCGCGCCAGGACGTCGCGCGCATTCTCGACCCGCTGGGCTCGCGGCTCGAGACATTCCTGCGCACAACTGTGCTTCCAACGTCATCTCGGAGGGATAGGCTGAACGAACTCATTGCAGCGCTAACGCCAGCGGGGCTACCCGCGCCGCAGACCGACGCCCTCGATTGCCTTAGATTGCTCTACAACCGTTCCAAGCACGATCCATCCGACGGTCTTCCGCTCGGGGAAGCCATTGATGTGGTCCAACGCGCGGCCGCCGCGGTCTCCGATCTCGCCGCCCTTGGCCTCGGAACCGTCCAGGTGCCCGCGGAACGCGAGATCAACTACCACCTCTATGTCGCCTTCTGGGATCATTACGCCGGAGGGGAGACTGAGGTCGCGGTAAGTCTGCCGGGTGACCACTGGACGCATGTTGCGCTGGTCGACACGCTCAACATGGGCGGCAGGAGCTGGGATCGCCTGAAGCCCCTTCTCACCACTCATCCGCAGTTCCGGCTGGGTAAGGAGAACTTCGCGCCCGAGGTGTGGAAGAGTTTTGAGAACGAGGGCGACTTCATAAACGCTGGTGTCTGGGACGGCGACTACGGGCAGCTGATCCGACTGCTAGCGCCTTTCGACGACCGGGGCATCGCAGCCGATCTCATCCCGGGACTCGCGCGGGCATATAATTCGACCTCCGTCGCCACGTCCCTGATCGTGGCGGCGGTCGATGTCGTCGGGGCTGCCACGGCGCCGCTCACGCCCGACGAGCTGGCCGAGGCCATGAAGGACCGGGCCGACAGGGAATACGCCATGCCAAGGAATGGCCGAGGGGTGCAGGCCGCCTCAGCGCAGATAGCGGCGCTCATTCACACCGTCCCCTTTGCGCGGTGGCGGCACCTTGTCGGCCCAGTTCTCGCTCAGTCGCAGAGAGAGGCATTACCCTCGACGCCGCTCGGACCGTTGCGCGTCGAGATGGATGGCAATGCCATAGTGCTTGGCTTCAGGTGATCCGCAGGGGCCCTAGACACCGCCTCCGCACAACGCTTCACCACGTATCCGCACGATGCGATCTGCTTGCACATCGCGCCTGTTGCGTGGCGAGGGGCTGTCCAGATGGAGCCGGGGACGGCGCTGCGGCTCCGGAGACTTGGCGTCGTCATGCGCACGATCCGATCGACTGTCGGGTGGCGTCGCATTCGGCGCAGGCGGAGATTGTGCGCTGACCGTATTCTCGCCACCGATGGCGGCGGCCACGCTCAGGATTGCGCGCAGACTATTTCCGGAAATTAGAATGGCGCCCGAGCCCGCGAAAAGAAGAATGAGGGCCAAAAAACGTGCCGTAATCTTTAGCGAAAACGAAAAGCCGCGTCTCTGCCTAAAGAACATTTCCATGGCCGGCCTCCGCCATGCAGTGCCCCAGGCGCGGGACTGCGGGAAGGTCGCGTGAAGGCCGACCAATCGGCCTTCTTACTCTGCCGCGTAGCTGCGAAATGCAGCGGCCCAGCCAGGGCAGTCGCGGAGGTCGCATCCTCACGGACGCTGCTAAGAGGCTATGCTCAAACTATAAGCTTGCTGGATCTGTTCACGCAAGTGGGTTGGAAGTCGGGAGATCAATATTGAAGGTGACGCGCTGAGAAGATCATTGAAACGCACCCGGCGAGACTATGATTGAGTCGCAGATCTTACCTGGGGCACATATCGGGCGCACACGGCGCCTATCTGATTGATTTGATGATAGGATCACCGTCTCTGAAAATCACGGTGTCGGTGGTTCGATTCCGCCCCTGGGCACCATCACCTTATCCCTGCGAAATGGGCAAAAATAAGCGGTTTCCGGCGACCGTCTCGAAGCGCCTGACGATCTGCAGGGATGATCGCGGCCGAAATGGCAATGGAAGGCCATTGACGTCAACACTTGGAATTCTCGCGATAGTTGAGCCGCGATCACGAAGCGCGAATCCGACTTGCATTCATTTCCTATCGTCGCTTCGGGTTCAATGCGGTAATATAATTAATCCACGCGTCCGGTTCCGTCCTGTCGTCATGAGTCGGAAGAGTCAATACGCGCTTGCCGATCGGGTCACCCGAGCTGCGGACGCGGCGCTTGCAGCCCACGGCTATGTGAGCGCCATAGATGTGCTCGTTGGTATCCGATGGCTTGACCCTGGAGCGGAAAAACGTTGGCGTCAGGGCCAGATCGATTGCCTCGAGCGTGCCATCCAGACCAATCTGCCGCGCATATCCGAAGCCATGAAGCTGTTCCGATCTTGGGCGAGCGGAAAGGGGTTGCTCGCGCGGGAGACGCACTACCTCGCGCGCGCGCCGCAGCGCCAAACGCTGCGCTTCAGCCGGAGCGGGGATCCCACGTTCGAACGTCTGTACCGGACCCATTGGATTTCGCCCGCACTTTCCGAGCGAAAGCGCGAACGCATGGTTGAGAAATCGGACCGTCCGCCGGAACTGGTGGTAATCCAGCCACTGAACACTGAATGGACCTGTCACCGGTGCGGCGGCAGCGGCGACCTCCTCATGATGGAAAATCCCGGACCGACATGCTTGCGGTGCGTCGGTCTCGACGATCTCGAGTTCCTGCCGGCGGGAGATGCGCTGCTGACGCGGCGGGTCAAGGCAAGGAGTGCGCGGCACGCTGTCGTCGTCCGCTTCAGCCGGAGCCGCGGCCGCTACGAGCGCCAAGGTCTCCTTGTCGAGTCGCCGGCTTTAGCGGCCGTGCGGCGCGACATCGAGGCGCAGAAGCGCGAATAACCCGCGGTACTCTGAGTACGGCGCCTTGGGGAAGTGCCATCTTTTCCGCCCGTTTCATCATGGCTTCCTTCGGCCGCGTGCTGACGCGATTGCGCCGGCCGATGCGGTCGGCGAAAGTTGCGACCATCCGAGCGAGGGAGACAGGCATGGCGGTTGCCAGGACACAGCGGTCGAGCGCGAAGGCGAAGAAGGTGCAGCAACGGAACCCCGGATTCCAGGGCTGGAACACGACCGATGCCGAGGAGGTGGAGCGGCGGCGCTGGCGCGGACTGACCGACATCACCGCGGTCGAGGCGCTGGAGCCCGAGCATCCCTATTTCGGCACATTTCGCGTTCGTTCGACCGGCGGTGGAACATATGACGTCGAAATCCGCTCGCTCGGGGCGCCGGAAAATTCCTGCTCCTGTCCGGATTGGCGGGTCAATGGGCTCGGTACCTGCAAGCATATCGAAAGCGTGCTCGATCGGCTTCGCCGGAAAGGGAAGCGCGCTTTCGAGGCGGCTTCCCACTGGGGCAACTCCCGAGTCGAGATCTTTCCCGCGATCGACGGCTCCTGCCGCGTGTATGTCCGTGCGCCCGCCGGGCAAAAGGTGCAGGCGACTCTGTGCGATGCGGACGGCATGGTCACCGGAGATCCGCTGGAAGCGGTAGCGGCGCTGCGGCAGGCGCTGGCTTCGGCGCCCGAGGTCTCCGTCCGCGAATCGCGCCAGCTCGAAGCCCGGCTCGAGGAGGAACGCCGGCGCCGGCGCCGGGTGGCCGCGCGTCACCAGTTCCTTGCCGAGGTCGCCGCCGGCACCGCGACGCTCGATCTCCTGCGCGCCAAGCTGCTGCCCTATCAGGTCGAGGGCATGCTGCATTTGGCCTTCGGCGAGCGGGCGCTGCTGGCCGACGACATGGGACTGGGCAAAACGATCCAGGCCATAGCGGCTGTGGAACTGCTCCGCCGCCTGCGCGGGATCGAGCGGGTTCTAGTCGTACTTCCGGCGTCGCTCAAGGGCGAATGGGAGGACCAGATCGCCCGCTTCACCGATCTTTCGGTGACGATCGTATCCGGTCCCCGTGCGGAACGGCTGCGCCAGTACGCGGCGCCGACCGATTTCATCATAGTCAATTATGAGCAAGTGCTGATCGACCGCCACGACATCAATCGTCTCGTCCAGCCCGATATCGTCATTCTGGACGAAGCGCAGCGGATCAAGAACTGGCAGACCAAGACCGCGCAAGCCGTCAAGCAGCTTAGGAGCCCCTATGCGTTCGTCCTTACCGGCACGCCGCTGGAGAACAGGATCGACGAGATCTATTCGATCGTGCAATACCTGGACCCGCGGCTCCTAGGGCCGTTATTCCGGTTCAACCGCGATTTCTATGTGCTCGACGAACGCGGACGCCCCGTTGACTACAAGAATCTCGCGGCGCTGCGCGAACGGTTGGCATCGGTGATGCTGCGCCGGCGGAAGGACGAGGTGGAGGAGCAGCTTCCGGGACGCACGGTCGACACGTATTTCGTCGCCATGGCCGAGGAGCAGCGCCTGCGCTACCTCGATTACGAGGCGCCGGCCGCGCGGTTGGTCGCCCAGGCCCAGCGCCGCCCGCTCACCAAGGATGAATTCGACCGGCTGCAGCAACTATTCGCGTGCATGCGCATGGTGTGCGACACGCCTTATATACTGGATCCGACGTGTCGCGTGTCACCGAAGCTGGACGAGCTCGAAAACATTCTGGCGGATCTGCTGGCCGATCCCGAACGCAAGGTGATCGTGTTCTCGGAATGGGAGCGGATGCTGGAACTCGTCCGAGACCTCGCCCAGGAAATGGGGTTCGACGTCGCTTGGCACACCGGCTCGGTCCCGCAGGACAAGCGGCGCCTCGAGATCCGGCGGTTCAAGAACGATCCGGCCTGCCGCCTCTTCCTGTCAACGGATTCGGGCAGCGTCGGGCTCAATCTGCAGGCGGCGAGCGCCGTCGTGAATCTGGACCTGCCGTGGAACCCGGCCAAGCTCGAACAGCGGATCGCACGCGCTTGGCGGAAGCACCAGACGCGGACCGTGACCGTGGTCAATCTCGTCTGCGAGGATTCGATCGAGCATCGGATCCTCCATCTCCTGACGCAGAAGCAGGGTCTGGCCGACGGCGTTCTCGACGGACGCGGTGACATTGCGGCCCTCAAAATGCCGTCCGGTCGAGCCGCGGTGGTCGAACGGATGGCTGGGTTCCTCTCCGCCGCCCCGGCGCCGGCGTCGGTTCCCGCTCCGGACCCGGTTCGATGCTTCCTTGACGAAATCGCCGGTCGCCTGGGCGAGTCGGTCTTGTCGATCGAACGGCGGCGGCGCGACGATGGCACGGCAGCGACCATCGCGATTCTGGAGGGCACTGCCTGCGACAACGAAGGCGAGCGCCGGCTTCTGGCCGAGGCGGCGCAGCGGTCCGGGCTCTGCGCGATCGAGTTCATCGAGCGCTCCGCTTGGGACGCGATCCGGCGGCTCGCCGAGGCTGGGATCATCAGGCTGGCCGAGGCGGACGAGGTCTTGCACCGGTCGCCCGCCTTGGGCGATTTGTCGGACTCGGCTGCTCGGGCCATCCGTCTGCGAAAAAACCGGATCGCGTCGGATTGGCTGGGACAGGCCGAGCGAAAGCTGCGTATGGCTGCGTTGCTGGCGGATGGCGGCTTTGCCGCGGAGGCGCTGCCGCCGATCGGCGAGGCCGCTTCCATGGCGCTTCGTGGACTGGCTATCGTCGTCGATCCCGGTGTCGATCCCGATGCGGTGGGAACGCTCCCCGAGGCCGAGTTGACCGAGTTGGCGGCCGTGCGCGCGCACCTGCCACCGGGGAGCGTCGCCTGCCTCGCGTCGATCCGTCCTGCCGGCGAGGCGGATCTGGAGGCGAGCCGCGCCGCCGCGCAGAAGCTGCTGGCTTCGGCCCGCAGCGCTGTCGAGCAGGCCAGCGGATCCTGACGCGATCGCTCTCTACGGCAGCGAAGCCAGGTTCGGCTATTCCGGAAGCCGGCTCTGCGCGCCCGGCGTTTTCGAGGATCTGTCTGTAGGCGACGGCGGCTTGCCTGTCGCTGGATCGGGCAAGATCGCCGCGAAGCTGTCGATACTCATTTCCCTGATTGCCCTTCCCGGTCACGCTATTGTTGTGACGACGAGGACGAGCTCGGTATCGCTCAGCGCCGTGACATCGATAGAGCGCTCATGGCGCAGAGCAAGGCCTTCGCGGCCCTCCACGCGAACGCCATTGACGATGGCCGAGCCTGTTGCGGGCACGAGATAGGCGCCGTGACCGGCTTTGAGATCGAGCTTGGTCGCAGCGCCTGCCCGAAGCACGGCGCCATAGACCTCGGCGTCAGCGCGGATCGGCAGCGCATCCGGTGCGTCGTAGCCGCTGGCAAGGGCCACAAACCGCCCGGCGCGGTCGGCCTTCGGAAAGGGCCTCGTGCCCCAGCGAGGCGGTTCGCCGGGCTGGTTCGGCCTGATCCAGATCTGAAAGATGCGGGCCGGTCCGTGCTCTTCGTTGCGCTCTGAGTGGCGGATACCGGTCCCTGCGCTCATGACCTGGACGTCGCCGGCCTGGATCCGGCCCTTGTTGCCGAGATCGTCCTCATGGGTGACAGCGCCGTCGCGCACATAGGTGATGATCTCGACATCGGCGTGGTGATGCAGCGGAAAGCCCGCATGCGGCGCGATCTCGTCATCGTTCCAGACGTAGAGATGACCGATCGGGCGATGCGCGGGGTTTCCATGCGGACCGATAGCGAAATGGTGCTTCGCCTTGAGCCAGCCGATGTTTGCGCCGCCGATCTCGGCGAGAGGCCTGTGTTCGATCATGGATCGCGCTCCTGTGCGCGTGCATCGACGGGACCGCACGCCGTGAGCCACTGGCCGGCGCCGTGCCGCGGCGAACGGAAGGCCCTATCGGTTCTTCGCGGCGGGCTGCCGATGCCCGTTGTTCGGGCATCGGCGTGTCCACATCAATGCGCGACGCGCAGCCGTCGGGCGTCGAGGCTCAACGAGCCTGCGCCGAAGGCGGCGACCTGAAGCAGACCGCCGACTATGGCGATGTTCTTGAGGAAATGGATCATCTGGTTCTGGTCGGAGAAATCGTTGTGGAACGCCAAGGCGGCCGCCAGGGTGAAGGCCGCCAGGATCAAGGCGACGATTCGCGTCTGATAGCCGACCAGCAGCAAAACTCCGCCTCCGACCTCCACCACGATCGCAATGAGATACCCGAGAAGCGGCGCCGGCAGTCCGACCGAGGCGATGTAGCCTTGGGTCATCGCTGGAGCGGCGATCTTGCTGAGGCCGCTCAAAAGAAACAGAACGGCGAGGAGAAGACGGCCGGCGGCCGCAAGGGTCGTGGATTGGTTTTGCATCGGCCAGCTTTCGTTGTTCGACGGTGCTGTCAGGGTGGATCAGAGGGCAATTGGTGCCCGTGGTCGGCGCTAGGCTGCGATCGCGGCGATCTCGGCCTTCGCCTTGGTGATCGACGCAGCCTTCGCTTCTTGACCAAGGTTGAGGCCCTCAGCGCGAACGACAGTCACATCCGTCAGGCCGATGAAGGACAGCACGCCGAGGAGATAGGTCTCGTGATGTTCGAGAGCGGCCGCCGGGCTGTCGCCCGTGTAGACGCCACCGCGCGACGAGGCGATGAACACCTTCTTGCCCTTCGGCAGCAGACCTTCGGGCCCGTTCGCGCCATACCGGAACGTCCGGCCGGCAACGACGACGCGGTCGATCCAGGCTTTGAGTTGTGAGGGAATCGAAAAATTGTACATTGGCGCGCCGATGACGATGATGTCGGCAGCGAACAGATCGTCCAGATAGGTGCCGCCGACCGCGAGATCGGCCCCGAGCGCCGGATCGCTGACCGCGCCGCCCTGGAAGACGGCGATGTGCGCGCCGGACAGATGCAGCGCCGTATCGGTCGCGAGATCACGGTAGATGACCTTGGCGTCGGGGCGAAGCGCGAGCTGCCGCGCCACGATCTCAGAAGAGAGCGTGCGGCTGACAGAATACTGGCCGAGAATGCTGGAATCGATATGCAGGATCGTCATGGGAACGGCCTCCGAGGGGCGCTTGGGCGGCGCGGACGCTTGGCGTGACAGCAGCGTTTTGAGTGAGCGAAACATGCTTTGGTTGTCCCATTTCAGCGTCACTCCGAATAGCCGTGATATTTCGATCTTATCCATCGGTATGTCCGATATATTGGGCAGGCGGCGCTTGCCGGCAATCCCTACAGCCGTTACATTCCAATCTTAACCATCGGCAGTGACGATAGGTGAGAGTCCATGCTCGACGGTGTCTCTCTCGATCAATTGCGAACCTTCATTGCCGCGGTTGATGAAGGCAGCTTCTCGGCCGCTGCCCGCAAGCTCCGGCGGGCACAATCCGTCGTCAGCGAATTGGTGAGCAATCTCGAAGCCCAGATCAGCGTCGAGCTTTTCGACCGCTCGGGACGCTATCCGAAACTCACACCCGAAGGTGCCGTCCTGCTCGCTGACGCCCGCGGGATCGTTTCGGGCGTGGATTTCATGAAGGCGCGGGCAAAGGGAATGGCGTCAGGGCTGGAGCCCGAACTGTCCGTTGTTGTGGATGTATTCTTCCCGATCGAGGCGATTACCGAAGCTGCCAAGGAGTTCCGGCAGCATTTTCCCGGAACTCCCCTTCGCCTCTATGTCGAGGCGCTCGGCGGTGCCTTCCAGCCCGTGCTCGACGGTCGCGCCAGTCTCGCCGTGGTCGGATCGCTGCCGATCATGCCCCTATCGTTCAGCGCAGAGCGGTTGACCGGGTTGGCCATCGTGATGGTCGCGGCCCGCGATCATCCGCTCGCGTCGATCAAAGGGACGATCCCGAAATCGGAACTGACGCGGCATGTGCAACTCGTCCT
This sequence comes from Allostellaceae bacterium, assembly GCA_052143095.1. GTDB lineage: Bacteria > Pseudomonadota > Alphaproteobacteria > ATCC43930 > CGMCC-115725 > DAHUYF01. The sequence continues at coordinate 6,529 of JBKQTR010000356.1, read as the reverse complement.
CACCGACAGATCCGATCTCTCCGAAGGCCGCGAGTTCGGCGTGATGTCGTCATCGACCTGGCGCCTGGCCGATCTCTTCGCCAAGCACGCGTTCCTGTTGAACGGTCTCGGCTGGGGCGGCATGCCCTTGCACGCCGTCAAACGCGACATCAGCGAAGGCCGGTTGGTGGAACTCTCGATCGAGGACGTTCCTCCGGGTGGCTTGACCCTGCCGATGTCGGCGGTCTACCCGACATCCGCGCCGCCAGGTCCAGCCGGCCGCTGGCTCATCGAGCGGCTGAAGCTCTGCAGCGGGAAGGGACCTTGACGGGGTGACGCGTGATGCCGCTTATCGGGGCGCAGGTTGTGGCAATCGCTGCCCACCACTATCGTTGGGAGAGTGGGTCGATATCCGGGCCAGCGAGATGGTATGATCCCGGCCTGGGGGACGCCGCGCCGCCCTGACGGAAAGGAGCTTCGAGATGGACACCAGCAAGTCCAGTGACCCGGCCGCGCCGCGCGAGGCGGTGAGGCCCACGGGCATCAATCACCTCGTGCTCAATGTTCGGGACCTCGAGGAATCGCATCGCTTCTGGACGGAGATCATCGGTTTCCGGCAGGTGGGCGAGCTGCGCCAGTCGCCGCAGCGGCCCAATCCGGCCAAGATGCGGTTCTACAGCGGCGACCGCGGCGGGTCGACGCATCATCACGATATCGCGCTGGTCGAGAACCGGAACCTGCCGCCGCCGCCCAAGGAATGGAGCATGTACGCCGGCGCCCCCCTCGCCGTGAACCACATCGCCATCACCCTGCCGAGCCGCGAGGCGTGGCTGCGCCAGCTCGCCTATCTGCAGAGCCGCGGCGTCAAATTCGACCGTCGCATCAATCACGGCATGACGCACAGCCTCTATATCCACGACCCCAACGGCTATGGCGTCGAGCTGCTCTACGATCTGCCACCGGAGGTGTGGGAAGGCGATATCGACGCGGCATTGAACTATACGGAAACGCTGCCCACCGAGGGCGCGGCCGCTCTGGTCGACAAGACGGAGGAGCTTCCGGTCTTCCACCGCGAGGCGCCCGCACAACGCTGAGGAGCCGTGCCGTGCCGAAACGCCGAAGCATAGACTTTTCGGGCTTCCGCCATCTCAACCCGATCCCCAATGCCAGCCGGATCGGCAATATCATGATGTCGAGCGTGATCAACGGCATGGATCCCGGCACAAGGAACCTGCCGCCGGACCTCGCGCAGCAGCTCGCCAACATGTTCACGCATATCAGGAGCGCGGTAGAGGCAGCGGGCGGCACCGTCGACGACATCATCAAGATCAATGTCTGGATGAAGGAGCCGGTAACCCAGCGCGAGGCGCTCAACGTCGAATGGGTGAAGATGTTCCCGGACGAGAGATCACGGCCGGCGCGTCATACCATGCCGCTGGGGCCGGACAGCAAGGCGCTGGTGTCCTGCGACTTCACCGCCGTCTTCGGCTGAGCGCCGTCCTCAAGGGAGCGTTCCATGGATCTCGGCATCAGCGGCCGCAAGGCGATCGTCTGCGCCTCGTCGAAAGGGCTCGGCAAGGCCTGCGCCACGGCGCTGGCGCGCGAGGGCTGCGTCGTGTTCATCAACGCGCGCAATGAGCCCGGCCTCAAGGAGGCGGTGGCCGAGATCGAGCGGGAGACGGGTGCGCGCGTCAGCCCGGTGGTGGCCGACATCAACACCGAGGCCGGGCGGGCGAGCCTGATTGCGGCCTGCCCCGATGCCGACATCCTGGTCAACAACAACGCCGGCCCGCCGCCGGGCAAGCTCGCCGATTGGGACCACGCGGCCTGGCTCGGCGCGCTCGAGGCGAACATGCTGGCGCCGGCGCTGCTGATCCGCGCCGTGGTGCCGGGCATGCAGGCGCGCAAGTTCGGCCGCATCGTCAACATCACCTCCGCCATGGTGAAGTCGCCGGGCCCGGAGATGGGCCTCTCGACCGCGGCGCGCACCGGGCTCACCGCGCTGGCGAAGTCGGTGTCGCGCACCTGCGCGCCCGACAATGTGACGATCAACAATCTGCTGCCCTACCGCATCGATACCGACCGGCAGCGCTTCTTCGCCCGGCGCATGATGCAGCAGAAGGGCATCAGCATGGAGGAAGCGCGGGCGGAGATCGGCCGCGGCGTCGCCGCCGGGCGGATGGGGACGCCCGAGGAGTTTGCCGACGCCTGCGCCTTCCTGTGCAGCGCCCAGGCCGGCTTCATCTCCGGGCAGAACCTGCAGATCGACGGCGGCAGCTATGTGGGAGTGATCTGACATGGTGGACGACCGCACGATCGATGCGATCGCGCATGCCTACCATCAGGCGGAGAAGGAGCGCCGCCGCATCCGGCCGCCGAGCGCGCAATATCAGGGCTTCGCGATCAAGGATGCCTACGAGGTGCAACGCCGCTGGGTCGCGCTCAAGCTCGCCGAAGGGCGCCGGATCAGGGGCCATAAGATCGGCCTCACCTCGCGGGCGATGCAGAGCATGTCGGGGATCACCGAGCCCGACTATGGCGCGCTGCTCGACGACATGTTCTATGCCGATGGCGCCGACCTGCCGGTCGGCCGGTTCATCGAGCCGCGGCTGGAATGCGAGCTGGCCTTCATCATCGGCCGTCCGCTCGCCGGGCCGAACTGCACCATCTTCGACGTGCTGAGTGCTACGGATTACGTCGTGCCGGCGGTCGAGATCGTCGATCTGCGCACGCTCAACGTCGACCCCGAGACCAAGGCGTCGCGCAAGGTGCAGGACAACATCGCCGACAACGCCGCCAACGCGGCGCTGGTCCTGGGCGGCCGGCCGGTCAAGCCGACGGAGGTCGATCTGCGCTGGGTCGCGGCACTCTGCTACCGCAACGGCGTCATCGAGGAATCGGGCGTGGCGGCGGCGGTGATGAACCATCCCGCGAACGGCGTTGCCTGGCTTGCCAACAAGCTCGCGCCGCATGGCGTGAAGCTCGAGCCCGGCCAAGTGGTGCTCGGCGGCTCCTTCACGCGCACGGTTCCGGCGCGCCTCGGCGACATGTTCCATATCGATTACGGGCCGCTCGGTGCGATCACCTGCCGCTTCGCGTGAGAGGGCCGCTCACGCCACCCGCGGCATGACCTCCGTCCAGAACCGCTCGATCGACTTCATCAGGACGGCGTGCGGGACGAGGCTGTTGTAGGTGTAGCAGAAGAGCCAGTCCACCGGCAGGCGCTTCTTGATGCGCTCGAGATTGCGCGCCACGGTGTCGACGGTGCCGACCAGCGCATAGCCTTTCTCGACGGATTCCTCGGCGGTCGGCGCTGCGCCGGTCACGGGATCCATGACGCCCTTGCGGAAGCCGAAGGGCTCGAACCAGGCGCGGCCTGAGAACACGCCGGAATCCTTCCACAGGGCGATCGCCTCCGCATCCGTGTCGGCGATGATGACGTCGCGCAGCAACCCCATGCCCTGGCCTCGCGGCCGGCCGGAGACCTCGGCATAGACGTTGAAGAGATTGTCCTCGTAACTCGCATGCATCGGCGGCAGGATGGCGGTCACGCCTTCCCTGGCGCACCAGCGGATGCTCGTCTCGGAGCTGGCGAAGGGCTGGAAGACCGGCGGATGCGGCTTCTGCACCGGCTTCGGCACGACGCCGACCGATTTGAGGATGCCGTTCTCGATGCCGGCGCCCCACTTTTGCGTCGCCTCGAGCGTCCAGGGCGTCTCGCCGGGCGGGATCTTCCAATACTTGCCTTGATAGGACAGCATCGGCTCGGTCCAGGCCTGCTTGATGATGCGGAAGCATTCCTCGAAGGCGGCGCGGTTGGCCGCGTCGATCGCGTCGTGCTGATGCGGCAAGGCGCCGTGGATGCCGTGCGTCTGCTGCGCCATGACGTCGACCCAGCGGCGCTGATAGCCGCGGGCGAAGCCGGCGCAGGCCCGTCCGCCGGTCATCTGGTCGAGCATCGCGATATCCTCGGCGACGCGGATCGGGTTCGACGCCGGCAGCACGATGCCAAGCTGTCCGACCCGAATGCGCTTGGTCTGCAGCCCGAAATAGAGATCGAGCAGGACCGGGTTGTTGGAGAGCTCGAAGCCTTCGATGTGAAAATGGTGCTCGGTGAAGCTGACGGAATCATAGCCGAGCTCGTCGGCCAGACGCACCTGCTCCAGCACCTCGCGCAGCATCTGCTGATAGAGATCGCCGCGCAGCCCGGCCATTCCCGCCTCGATCTCGCGGCGGTTGCCGACGGTGGGCAGGTAGAACAAGGAAGCCCTCACAGCCGCTCCTCCCCTCGCTTTTGTCTTGTTGCGGCATGATGGCAAAGATCGGGGAAGTTGTATACCTCGCGCGGTCGGTGACCGGCCGCAGGAGCGGCCTTTCGCTCTCGGTTTAGGGATCGAGCGGCACGACGTCGACGCGATCGCCGCCACTGCCCGGCGCGCCGTTGCCCAGCGCGCGCACGATGACCCGGGTTTGGGAGACGCCGCGCGCGGTGAGATAGGCGCGCACCGCAATGGCACGGTCCAGGGACAGACGCCGCGCCCGGCTGTTCTCATTGCTGCCGCTGGCATAGGCCAGCAATTCAACGCGGGATTTGCCGTCGGCGTCCAGCCGCGAGGCGAGCCGGTCCAGCACGGGCTCGGCATCCGCGGGAAGCTCGCTGCCCCCCGGCGCGAAGCGCACCGACCCCAACGCCGGCTCCCCCTCCAGCGCCGCGAGACCGCCGCCCGGCCACGGCACGGATGGCGCGGCGATCAGATGCGTCGCCGCCGAGGCCGGCAGCGCCGCGGAGAGGAGCCGGATCGCGAGCGCGCCGCGCCGGAGCGATCGCCCAACGGCGGAAAAAAGCGCGCGTTGCCAGCGCAACGGGATCGGCACGGACGGCGGGACCATATCCGTCTTACGATCGCCATGCGGCAACCCTCCCCGCACGCCGCGGCACTTTCGTGGCCGTGACGCGGATGCCCGTCGCGATGAGCCCGCGAGCGATCACACCGCGGCGGCGATGGCGGCATCGACGGCGTCGCCGAGCCGGTCCACCACGACATCGATCTCCGCCTCATCGATGATGAAGGGTGGCGCCAAGACCACGTGATCGCCGAGGCGGCCGTCGATGGTGCCGCCCATGGGATAGACCATGAGGCCGCGCTCGAGCGCCGCGTGTTTGATCCCGGCGTGGAGGCGCGCGGCGGGATCGAAGCTCGCCTTGGAGGCGCGATCGGCCACGAGCTCGATGGCCTGGAAGAGGCCGCGGCCGCGGATATCGCCGACATGGCGGTGGTTGCCGAAGCGCTGCTGCAGCTGCGCCTCGAGATAGGCGCCGCGCTCGGCGCACCGGGCGATCAAGCCGTCCTCCTGCAGCACGCGCTGCACCGCCAGCGCGGCGGCGCAGGCGGTGGCGTGGGCGAGATAGGTGTGGCCGTGCTGGAAGAAGCCGCTGCCGCCGGCGAAGGCGTCGTAGATCCGCCCCGCGACAAGGACGGCGCCGATGGGCTGATAGCCGCCGCCCAGGCCCTTGGCGATCACCAGCAGGTCCGGCGCAATGCCTTCCTGCGTGCAGGCATGGAGCGTGCCGGTGCGTCCCATGCCGCACATGACCTCGTCGAGGATGAGGAGGACGCCGTAGCGATCGCAGATCTCGCGGACGCGCCGGAAATAGTCGGGCACGGCCGGCACGCAGCCGGCAGTGGCGCCGACCACCGTCTCGGCGACGAAAGCGGCGACGGTGTCGGGACCGAGACGGAGAAGCTCGGCCTCGAGCTCGTCCGCGACGCGGCGGCCATAGGCCTCTTCGCTCTCATGCTCCGGCTTGAAGCGATAAGCAAAGCAAGGCGCGATCAGCGACACGTCCATGAGCAAGGGCTGAAACGGCGCGCGCCGCGCCACATTGCCGCCGATGGCGAGCGCGCCGAGCGTATTGCCGTGATAGCTCTGACGGCGCGAGATGAAGCGCCGGCGCTGCGGCTGGCCGATCTCGAGAAAATACTGCCGCGCCATCTTGAGCGCGGCCTCGATCCCTTCCGAGCCGTCGCAGACGAAATAGACGCGCTCCATACCCCCCGGCGCGTGACGGATGAGATGCTCGGCGAGCGCCTCGGCGGGCTCGGTGGTGAAGAAGCCGGTGTGAGCGTAAGCAAGACGCTCCGCCTGGCGCCGGATCGCCTCGATGATCGCGGGATGACCGTGCCCGAGGCAGGAGACGCCGGCGCCGGAGGAGGCGTCGATATAGCGCCGCCCGCTGCTGTCCTCGATATAGATGCCCTGGGCGGCCACCGCCATCGGCGGCGTGAAGCGCGTGTCGCGGGGAAAAGTGTGGCGCACGATCATCGCCCCGATCCGTTGTCGATGACGGCACTTCTAGATCAAGGCCGGTGCCGAGGCAACGCAGCCGCAGAGGAAGGTTGCGGAAGGCAATGAATAACGCGAGGATGTAAAAAAGCGCCGGCGAATGAACGACGCGGGCGGACCTGCAATGCGCAAAAAGCGCGATCCGGGAGGGCAGGGATGGCGGAGGACAAGACGGGCGGGGGGCTCGCCGCGGATCTCGCCGCGC
>JBKQTR010000355.1:0-7390 GCA_052143095.1 Allostellaceae bacterium | reverse complement strand
CCGCCAACGAAGCCGAAATCGAGGCTCACAAAAATACAATACCAAGCAAAGGTCGCGGACGTGAAAAAAATCGAATCCCATCTTCGTAGACCGGGAATGGGCGGTTCGGAAGTTGGACGCTACACATTCGCTTATTTTTTGAAGAATGAAGTTAAGGACGTTGAATGAAACCCTCGACGGCTAGTTTCATCGCCTACGATTTGAGGCCCGCCAAGCAGGCCGAACGTAGAATGCTATTGGATTTTCTAAAATGCGCTACTGAGGCAGGAATTACTGTTTCCGATTGCCGTTACGTCGGAATGGGTGGAACCAAGTTTTATGATTTTCATCTTGTCCATCGATTCCTCGGCATTAATCGCATGATCAGCCTCGAGCGGGATCCCGAAACGTACCCTCGATGCGCGTATAGTTGTCCATACGACTTCATCAAGGTGGAAAGGAGAACCGTCGCTGAGTTTTTGGCAGCAGACGGCGATAAAGCGCCGACAATATACTGGCTAGATTATGATGACGGGATCAGCGCAGAAATTACGGCAGACATAATGTCACTGGGCGCGAGATTGACGATCGGGGGGTTCGCGTTCGTAACCGTCTACGGCCAAGCTCCTGGCGTCCTTGCCAACCAGAACCAAGAACAGCGCCTTGAATATTTTCAACAGAATCTCGGAGATTTTTCTTCAATCGGCCTCACCGCCGACGACATGGAAAACGCTGCTTTTGCAAGCACCATACACCGCGTCTTGGTAGCGGCATTCAAAAATGCTTTCGCTGCGCGGGCCGACAGCGAATTTCAGCCCTTGTTCCAGGTTCGTTATCAAGACTCAAGCCCGATGGTCACGGTCGGGGGATGCCTTTGCGCAAAAAATCAAACATCTAGCATCGTAAAACGGATGAAAGCAGATCTACCATTTCTCCTCAAAAATCAGCCGTATAGGATCAGAAATTTGACCCTAACGGAACCCGAAAGAATATTGTTTGACTTGGCTGTCACAGGTCGTCGGTCAAATTCCCGTCCGGCAAATTATTTGCGCTCGCTTGGTTTTAAGAAAAGAGACTTCGACGCCTATCGGGACCTAATCCGCTTCCTGCCCAGATATCACGAAAGCATCATATGAACCTCCTTCCTCGGTCGCTTTTGATGCGCGTCTTAAAGACCATCATCGGCGATCAGCTCAATTGCCGCTCCAAGTCTTGCCGCCATTGATTAGGAACTTTGGCAACCGAAAGGCCCGGGCCCGGAACGAAAATAGGTTGGTCCGGGCGACATTTTAGAAGCCCCCTTTGAAGTTTTTTGATCCTATCCCGAGCGATCCTCAGATATCGAGGTTCGACATCACATCCCATAAATTCGCGGTCTTCCATAAGTGCCGCGATAGCGCTAGAGCCTGAGCCTAGATATGGATCGATCACGAGATCGCCACGCCGTGTCAGGGCCTTGACGAGTCGCTGCACTAACGCGACAGGGAACTGGCAGGGATGTTCGGTTTTTTCGACGTGACCTGCTTTGACATTTGGAATCTCCCAGACATCACCCGGATTCTTCCCTAACGGATTACCCGACGGCTCGCCCTGTTTCCGACCTTTGTAGTGCTTTTTACCCGGGTACTTTTGCGGAACTCGCGCGGCATCAAGGTCAAATTGATACTTCTCGCCCTTGGTGAACCAAAGGATGGTTTCATGGCGTCCGCTGAAGCGGAGTTTGCAATGTGCGCCATGTCCGAACGTCCAGACTATCCTATTTCTAAGTTGGATATCGGACGACATCGAGAAAACGGAGTAAACAACAGCGTCCAATGGCACGACGACATTGTTGCGAACATGAGTTCCGACCTGCCAACAGATACTGCCGCCCGGCCTCACGACGCGCACTAGCTGCGGTAACAGCTGCTCATGGATATCGATGAAATCGTTGATACTGCAAGACGACTCATATTCCTTGCCCATAAAATATGGGGGCGACGAGACGACAAGAGCCACGGAACTGTCCGGTAATCCAGAGAGAAAACGGAGCGCGTCTCGTCGGACTATGTTTTTCATGGATCGTCCCCAAATTTCTGACCTCTGAGAGTCTAGTAGATTCGAGCGCCGAGATCCAGGTCTGAAGATACAGATTGTCGGCCGCCCTGCCTCGTCGAAGAGCCGCGTCTCCCGCGTCATTCGGCTCTGGAATTACGGTCACGGTTTACTGATTTCCAGGCGCAAAATCTCGGAGGTTCTGCGACGCGATACCCGACTGGCAGCGCCGAGCGGATGGCGGCGCGGGGGCGCAACGCCGAGCGCTAGTCGAGTTCCGCCAGAGAGTAGCTCGTGCTGCGGCCGCCGGGCGCGTCTTTGACCAGAATGCCGAGCTTGATGAGCCCATCGATATCGCGCAGCGCGGTATCCGGCGAAGCCTTGGTGATCATCGCCCATTTGGACGATGTGAGCTTGCCCTCGAAACCATCCAGCAAACGATTCAGCATGGCGCGCTGCCTCTCGTTCAAGGCGGCGCCGGCATGCCGGTCCCAGAACCGCGCCTTCCGCAAGACGCCGGCGGAAATGGTTTGCGCGCGCTCGATGGCGCGGCCAAGGCAGCCAAGGAACCAGTCGAGCCAGAGGGTGACATCGAGGTCGCCTTTTTGCGTCAACTCGAGAATGCCGTAATAGTCGTTCCGCTCCTGCTGGATCTGCGCCGACATGCTGTAGAAGCGCTGCGCCGAGTTTTCCGAACGTGCCAGCATGAGGTCGGCGAGCGCGCGCGCGATGCGGCCGTTGCCATCGTCGAAGGGGTGAATGGTCACGAACCACAAATGGGCGAGGCCAGCCTTCAACACGGGATCGAGGTCGTCGCGGTTGAACCAGGCGATGAACTCTTGCATCTCTTGTTCGAGCCGGATGGCAGCCGGAGCTTCGTAATGAACCCGCTCGCGCCCGACGGGGCCGGAGACGATCTGCATCGGACCCGATCGGTCGGTGCGCCACGCGCCGACCGTGATCTTGCTCATGCCGCTGTGGCCGGAGGGGAAGAGAGCTGCGTGCCAGCCGAAGAGCCGCGCCGCGGTCAGCGGCTCCTCATGGTTGCGCGTCGCATCGAGCATCATCTGGACCACGCCGTCGACATGGCGATCAACTGGGGCAAGCGCGCCGATATCGATGCCGAGGCGGCGAGCGAGCGACGACCGCACCCGGTCCCGGTCGAGCCGCTCGCCTTCGATCTCGCTCGATTTGAGAACCTCCTCGGTCAGGCTCTGGAGGGTGGCCGCTTCTCGCACCTCGAAGCCTAGGCTCGCCATGCGCCCGACGAGCTGGCCCTGCAGATAGCGGACGGCGCCACGCCGGCCGACGAGGCTTTCCCGCGCCCAGCGAAATTTCGGCCAGTCCCGTCGTTGGTGGATATAGGTTGCCATAATCTCCGCACCTTTCGCGGAGATTATGGCGCCTTCCCACCGCAAAAGCACGCATATTCTCCGCAATTTCTGCGGAGAATATGCGTGCTAATCTCCGCATCGGCGCGCGGCTACCCCTGCACGGCGCGGCCCTCCCCGTCTTGCACCGGCACAGGCCCGTCTAGCATCAATTCGAAAATCGGGGCTTGGAAAGCCACGTTGACGCAGCTCCCCGCGTACGGATATTATCCGTACGAACTTCATGCGAGGAGAGGGGCTGCCATGGCGGCGACCAATGCGGCCCGCGAAGACAGGATCGAGCTGCGGGCGACCAAAGAGGAAAAGCGAATTCTGGCGACAGCTGCCGCCTATGAGCGGTTGGACGTGACCAGCTTCATCATGCGCACCGTGCTGCCGGCCGCGCGCGCGGTGGTCGATCGCGCCGAGCGTATTGTGCTCAGCGAGCGCGATACCGTGCGGGTGCTCGAGCTGCTGGAGAGCCCGCCGAAGCCGACCCCTGCCCTCTTGGCCGCCGCACGACGCCGCGCGGCCCGGAAATAGCGCGCGCTGGTGGATTGGCGCGAGGAGCCCATCGGGCGGCATCACGACCGCAAGGGCTTCGACTGCGGCGCGCCCGAGCTCGACGACTACCTCGATCGCTACGCAAGGCAAAACCACGAGTCCGGCGGCGCCAAGACCTTTGTCGCAGTGTCGCCGGCGGAGCCGGTGCGCGTGCTGGGATTCTACTCGATCAGTCCGGGAGGCCTCGCCTTCGCCCGCGTGCCGGCGAGACTGACCAAAAAGCTCGGCCGCTATGACGTGCCGGTCTTTCGCCTCGGGCGCCTCGCCATCGATCGCTCGATGCAGGGAAAGGGGCTTGGCGGCGATCTGCTCTTGGCCGCGGGCGAGCGAGCTTTGGCCGTCGCGGCGGAAGTCGGCGGCGTCGCGCTCGCGATCGACGCGAAGGACGAACAGGCGGCACGATGGTACGAGCGGTTCGGCGCTCTGGCTTTGCTGGACGATCCGCTCAAGCTGATCCTTCCGCTCGGCATCATCGCCGCTGCGATCGCCACGGCGGGGAGACGCAGAAAGTGACCGGAGGTGCCGAGCGGGTGGATGAGGACGCCGAGTGACGCCCTCCATCCGGCGCGACCCTCCTCACCCCGACCCTCTCCTCCCTGTGGGAGGAGAGGGAGAGAGCGCCGGGCTGCGGAGAACCGCCCGCGATGAGCGGGCTTCCGCGACGAGCGCTTCGCGCTCGCGCTGGCGCCCGCCGGCGACAACGCTGCGCGTTGCGCCGCTTATGCGGCCTTGTGGCGCGCCTGCTCCGCGGCATAGAGCTTGAACTCTTCGGCGAGCGCGCGGGCGATGCTCGGGCGCTGCTTCAAACGCGTGTAGTAGGCCGCCACCGCCGGCCATTTCTTGAGGTCGACCGGCGTCGCGATGTTCCAATTGAGCACGGTGAAGAGATAGGCGTCGGCGACGCTGAAGCGGTCGAGCAGGAACTCGCGCCCGACGAGATAGCGGTCGAGATAAGCGAGGCGGCTGTCGCCCTTCTCGAGGGTGCGGGCCTTCGCCTCTTCCGGCATTTTCGGATCGAACAGCGGGACGAACAGCGCCTTGTGCAGCTCGGTGCCGATGAAGCACAGCCATTGCTGCAGCCGCGACCGCGCCATCCCGTCCGGCGGCGCCAGCGCGGCGGCGGGAAGCCGGTCGGCGATATACTGCAGGACGGCGGCGTTTTCGCTGAGCACCTCGCCGTCATCGGTGCGGATCACCGGCACCAGCCCGAGCGGGTTGACGGCGAGAAAGTCCGCGCCCTCGAGCGTGCGCTTCGTCTTGGGATCGACTTCGATGAAGCGCGCCGGCGCATCGGCGTCGTAGAGCGCGATGCGCGAGGCCATCGAGCAGGCAAGCGGCGAGAAATAGAGGTCCATGACGATCTCCCATTGATTTTTGTACCGTCTTGTATAAATTAAGCGAGTGCCGCCGTCAAGGATTTTTTGCGATATGGTACAAAAAAACAGCGACCCCGAACCGAAGCGGCGAGGGCGGCCGCGCGCCTACGATCCCGAGGTGGCGCTGCGGCAGGCGACGCTGGCCTTCTGGAGAACCGGCTACGCCGCGACCTCGCTCGACGCTCTCGCCGCCGCGACCGGCATGAACCGACCGAGCCTCTATGCCGCCTTCGGCGACAAGCACGCGCTCTATCTCACGGCGCTCGAGCGCTATTGGGACCTCGGGCTTGCCGCGATGGCCGCGGCGCTCGCCGGCGACCGGCCGCTGCCCGACGCCCTGATGCGGGTCTATGACGCGGCGCTCGGGCTCTATTTCCCGCGCAAAGGCCGTCCGCGCGGCTGCTTCGGCATCGGCACCGCCACGAGCGAAGCGGTCGAAGACCCCGACATTCGCGCCGCCTTCGCCGCGGGACTGCGCCGGATCGACGAGGGCTTCGCCGCGCGGTTCAGCGCCGCACGGGAGCGCGGCGAGCTCGGCGCCGATGCCGATCCCGCGGCGCTTGCCATGATCGCCTCGGCCGTCCTCCACAGCATCGCACTGCGCGCCCGCTCCGGCACGCCGCGCCCGGCGCTCGAAGAGATGGCGCGCAAGGCGGTCAAGATGATCTGCGCGTGAGCGGCGAGCGCGCCACATCGCTGTCTGCCGTCAGAGGAGGATGAGCGCGGAGCCCAGGGGGCAACCGCCGAGCGCGCGGCACCCCCCCCCCGGCAGCGCGCGTCAATGCGCGCTGCCGACCTCCCCCTCAAGGGGGGAGGGGCGCTCTTTCACCGCCGGCCAAGCGGCGCATTCTTCTTCAGGTCGTGGCGTCGCTGGTAAGCGCCTCGGCGAGCAGGCGCTGCTCGAATACGGCTCACGGCGTGGGCGCGATCAGATTGAGAGGGGGCTCTCCCCTTGCAGCGCGATCGATGTTCTCGGCGATGAGCTTCGACCTCGCATCAAGCATGCCTTGGGTCCACCCCGAGACGTGCGGCGTCATCAGCACGTTGTCCAGCTCATGGAAGGGGTAGTTTGCCGGCAAAGTCGGTCCGGCTGCCGTCGGGTAGCGGCACCAAACATCCAGTGCTGCGCCGCCGATCCGCTTGTCGGCCAGCGCCCGATAGAGAGCGTGTTCGTCGACGATCTCGGCTCGGGCGACATTGATGAGAAAGGCCGAGGGCTTCATGAGCCGCAATTGCCGCTCGCCGATCAGGTTGCGGGTGGCGGCCGACAGCGACACCGTGATGGCGAGATAATCCGCCCGCCGGAGCACCTCATCGAGGTGCTCCGGGCCGCCGAGACTGGCCAACCCCTCGGGCAGCACTGCCTGCGATCGCCGCCGGATCGCACGCACCTCCATGTCGAAGGCGCGCGCGCGTCGCGCCAAAGCCTGGCCGATGTGGCCATAGCCGAGGATGCCGAGGGTTCTGCCGGCGAGTTCAGGCCACAGCGGCGGCGCGGGAACACCAACCGCCCATTGGCTTTCCCATTCACCGCGGCGGAGCTTGCCGTCGAGACGGGCGAAGGATCGGGTCCAGGCAAGCATGGCACCGATGATGTACTCGGCGATGCCGATCTCATGGCCATAGGCGTTGGCCAACCAGATCCCCGGACGAAGCGCTGTCCGGTCGATGCGATCGAGGCCGGCACCGGGGACCTGCACAAGCTTGAGACGCGGCGCAGCTTTTGCCATCTCGCCCGAAAAGCCCATGGTCACGAGAAACTCGACCTCGGCGAGCTCGGGAAGAATGCTGATCTCGTCGCCCTCGATCGCGTCGCAAGGTGCCGTCACCTGGCTGCGGACCGCCTCGGCGAGCCGCGTGGCGAACGCTCCAGCGAAGGCGATCTTGACCATGTCCTTCTCCCTGCGCGCTGCTTCGGCACACTATCCCCTGCGGTCGGCGCTCTCTTCAATTACGCCGCAGGTCATCGTGGGGAGGAACGAAAGTTTTGCAGGCGTGAACCGGTCTGCGCGTTCGGAGCGCGCGGCACCCCCTCCCGGTAGCGCGCGTAAACGCGCGCTACCGACC
>JBKQTR010000354.1:0-4535 GCA_052143095.1 Allostellaceae bacterium | reverse complement strand
TCAGGGCAAGGCATATGAGCAGCTTCGTATGGATGAAGGTTCTGGAATCCGCGCCAGAGCGCTACGATCGAGGCATCCGCATGCTGTCCCGCGGGCGCATCGAGGAGGCCTACGAGCACATAGCTGCCCTGGTCGCTACGCCCGGCAAGCGCATCCTCGATATCGGCTGCGGCACCGGCGGCGTGTCGCTGGCCTGCGCGACACGAGGCGCCGCTGTAACCGGCATCGACATCGACGCAGGCATGCTGGAGGTGGCGCGGAATAAGCCCGTTCCTGCTGTCGGGAGCGTGGAGTTTCTGGAGCTTGGAGCGGCGGAGATCGAGGATCGCTTCGCAACGGGGAGCCTGGATGCGGTGGTGTCCTGCCTGACGATGAGCGAAATGTCGCCTGACGAACAGGACTATGCGCTCCGGGCCGCTTACTCGCGCTTAGCGCCGGGAGGCGTGATCGTGATCGCGTACGAGACGACGCCGCGGGGCCGCCTTTCGCGCCTGGCCTACTGGCTGTGGCGGGCGCCGGTCGCAGCGGCGGCTTACCTGTTGACCCAGACCACGACGCGGCCGGTGCGCGATCTCTGCGAACGGGTCCGGACGGCCGGATTCTCCAGGGTCGAGGAGGAGCGGATGTGGTCGGGGAGCTTTCTCATCGTCCACGGAGTAAAGGAGGCGTCATGAAGCTCAACGACCTGCCCGCATATTTGCGCGACCGGGCGCTGGGGATGTTGCCGCACCGCGCGCCGACCGGGCTCGTGCGCATTGGCAAGCCAGGTCGCGGCTCGCCGGTGCTGGTCACGGGCAACTTCACGCTCACGGTGCGCCGCCTCCGCGACGCGTTGCGCGGCCATGACGCGTGGCTGCTCGTCGCCAACAGCAAGGGCATTAATGTGTGGTGTGCGTCGGGCGGAGGCTACCTCACGCATCACGACATTATTGCGGTCATCCGCACCTCACGCATCGAAGAGCGGGTCGATCGGCGCGAGGTGATCCTGCCGCAGCTCTGTGCGACCGGCGTCGAGCGCCGCCGGATCACCGAAGCGACGGGCTTCGCCACACGCTGGGGACCGGCGCGGCTCGAAGATTTGCCCGACTTCCTCGATCGCGGGGCGCGGGTGCGCAAGAGCGAGCGGTTCATGCGCTTTCCGGCGTGGGAGCGCATGGAGATGGCGGCGCTGTGGTGCGTACCGATGCTGATCATCATGCTGCCCATCGTGGCGCTGATCTTCGGCCTCCTGGCGATGGCTGTGACTGACGCCGCGGTCGCGCTGCTCGTGTTTGGCTTGTTCGGCCTGCTTCCTTGGCTCCAGATTCAGGGTCGCCGCCGCTTCCTGACTTTCGCGGTATTTGCCGTGAGCGCCGCGCTCCTCGGGTGCTGGATGCTGTTCGTGCTGGGAGCGGCCATGCCGGCGCATTTGGCGGTTGTCAGCGGCTCGTGTCTCGCCGCGATGGCGGTTCTCTCGATAGATCTCGCGGGAACCACGCCCTGGTATGGCAGTTACATCAACACCTTCCACAATGAGGCACACATTGAGCTGGTCGCGGACCGCTGCACGGGCGCAGCGGAGTGTGTGCAGGTGTGCCCGCGTGATGTTCTCAAGATGAACGGGCGCCGGCGCAAGGTGGAGATCAAGAATCCCGGCCAGTGCATCCAGTGCGGCGCCTGCATCGTCCAGTGCCCGACGGACGCCCTGCGTTTCCGCTACGACGACGGCCGCGTGGTGGAAGCGCCAACAATCCGCCGCACGCGCATGAATATGCTGGGCCGCCGCAGCGTCGAAGTACGCGATTGATGGACGAAGCCGTGTTTCGGCGACGCGCTATGAAAAGCGTCCCGGCGCGATTTTTTCCGCCTCCGGAGACGCCCGGTATGCGCCCGCGTGAGGACGACCTGAGATTCACCGGCTGCTGCTCCGTAATTGGCAAATTACCGCGATAACAATGCCTCAGGCCTCCCTTTGGGGAGGCTGTTCAGTGCAATCGGCGCCGAACCCTCAAGGCAAGGGAAAGCTCTGTTTACTACAGGCTGGTCAGAGAACAACGAAATTGCCATTTAAAGGTCGTGTCTCACGATTTCGCTGCCGCAATGCGTGAAGACCGCTTGGCCCACTCCGGCTTCCTGGCACCAACCCAGCTGCGCACGTACAGCAGTGTGACCGAAAAGTTGCTTGCCGTGCCGGCGCACCAACGGGAAATGGAATTGAAACTCAGGGCAATGGCCCAAGATCGGGGCGTAAGTGCACGCCTGGGCTATGATGGCCTTGAGTCTCGTGGTTCGCTAAAAGAGTTGAGTCAGCGAATGCCGTGCTTGGTGAGGAGGTGTCGGAGGGTCTTGCGGTCGACGCCCGCACTGCGCGCAGCCTCGGAGAGATTGCCGCCGGCCTGCTTCAGCAGATCGGCCACGTAACCGGCTTCGAGCTGGCCTATCCAGCGTTCCCTAGCTTCCTTCAGCGTCGGCTTGTTCCCGTGAGCAACGGCACTGGGTCGGTCTTTCATCGCCGCGGGTGCCCGTAGATGCGCCGGCAACTCGGCCAATGTGATCATCTCCCCTTCAGCTAGCGCGCATGCCCGCTCGATCACGTTTTGTAGCTCGCGCACGTTCCCCGGCCACGAGTAGGTTTCCAGCGCGATCATCGCCTCGGGCTCAAAGCCTTTAGCGCCCGCTTGACCGCTGCTCGCAAATCTTCGCAGAAAGTGCGTCGCAAGGAGTTCCACGTCGTCCGGCCGCTCGCGCAATGGCGGAAGCACTATGTCGATTACGTTCACCCGATAGTAGAGGTCATCGCGAAACTTGCCGGCGGCAACCAGCGCGCGCAAGTCGCGATTCGTCGCAGACACGATCCGCACATCAACGTCGATTTGCCGGGTGCCTCCCACATGACGAATCTGGCGCTCCTGAAGCGCTCGAAGCAACTTTACCTGAAGTCCCACCGGAAGCTCGCCCAACTCATCCAGGAATAAGGTGCCCCGGTTGGCAGCCTCCATCAATCCCTGCTTGGCGGCAACCGCGCCGGTGAAGGCGCCTTTTTCGTGTCCGAAGAGCTCGGATTCGAGGAGGTTCTCCGGCAACGAAGCACAATCGACCGGTACGAATGGCTGGCCTACGCGCGGGCTGTTGGCGTGAATCGCCCGCGCGATCAGCTCTTTGCCGGTGCCGGATTCGCCCAGGATGAGGATATTGGCGTCCGACCGCGCTGCCTTTCGCACCAATTCGAGCGCTTGTTCCAACGCCGCGCTGCTTCCAACGATATTTTCGAACCCGAAGACGCCCCGGAGCTGAGCGCGCAAATGATGAACTTCAAGTTCCAGGCGCCGCTTCGTGAGCGCGCGCTCGACCGCGAGTCTTAACTGGTCGTTGGAAAAAGATTTGGACAGATAATCGAACGCCCCCGCTTTGACGGCTGCCACGGCGGATTCAAGCGACGCGTGGCCGGTCAGCATCACGACCGGCATTTGCGGGTCGATCTGCCGCGCCCGTCTGAGCATCTCCATTCCGTCCATTCCGGGCATTCGAAGATCGGTCAGAAGCAGGTCTGGATGCTCATTCTCAAGCAGACGCAACGCTTCTTCAGCCTGGGTAGTCGCGAGACATCGGTAACCCACCGACTCCAGGATCTTTACCCAGCTTTTCGCTACGTCGGGCTCGTCATCGAGAATAAGTATGCGCTCGGTTGCCATCGGGACCTGCCGCCTTGATCGATTATGTCCATGGAATCATGCGGGGCAAGGCCCACGGCGCTGAACCGGGAACCGATGATGTCCCCACCTTTCGAAGTAAGGCGGCGGCATTTTAAGGCGGCGGCATTTGATGGTGGCCAGTTTAGAGATTTGAAGTTAGGAACCCGAGGAATCGCCCGTCGGCAACCTGATCGTGAACGTCGTTCCTTTGCCCAGTTCCGACTGAACATCGATTTTTCCGTTATGCTCGTGAATAATCCGGCGGCTTAACCAGAGACCCAGTCCGCTCCCATCCGATTTCGTCGTATAAAGCAGGTTAAAGACCTTGCCCAGCGCATCGGGATGTATCCCCGGTCCACTGTCCGCAACGGTGAGCCAGAGCCATTGCTGCTCTTGCTCTTCAGTCAGTAAACCGCTGGCGATTGTGACGGCGCCACCCTGCGGCATAGCGTCGCGCGCATTGCTCAGAAGATTTATGAGTACCCGCTCAAGTGCGGTCGCGTCGCCAATTATTTCCGGCAAGCTCCGATCGAGGCGAGTTTCAAGGTTAATAGCACCCTTCCTGATGTGTTCGCCGATCAGCAACAACGCGCGATCGACTAGATCGTTGATATCGACGGGTGCCAGGACTTTTTCGCGCCGCCGTGAGAGGCCCAGGAATTCTTCGATGATCATGCTGGCCCGCTGAGCTTGCCGGTGGATGGTCGCGTGGTCCTCTCTCATCTCGGAGGCCGGCATATCATCTGCTGACTCCAGGAGGAGCTCGGACCTTGAGCGAATCACTTGCAGCGGATTGTTTAGGTCATGCGCGATGCCCGCGGCGAAGGTCCCCAACGAGGTCAAGGTCTCGGCCCTTCGCACCTC
>JBKQTR010000353.1:0-12821 GCA_052143095.1 Allostellaceae bacterium | reverse complement strand
GTCGCCACCGAGGAGCCGCTGATGGCCGCGAAGGCGGCGCAGGCGCCGATGGTGGCGATGCCGAGCCCGCCGCGCAAATGGCCGGCAAACGTGTTCGCCGCGCGGAACAGCTCGCGGCTGATGCCCGAGGCGGAGACGATCGCGCCCATCAGCAGGAACATCGGGATGATGCCGAAATTGTAGTTGGCCACCGTGCGCATCGAGGTCTGCCCGACCATCTTGAGCGCGGGGACGCCGCCGACGATGTAGCCGAAGCCGGTGACGCCGACCAGGCCCATCGCCATGCCGACCGGCACGCGCAGCAGCATCAGGCCGAACAGCGAGACGAAGCCGATGATGGCGATGGCGCCGGTGCTCATCGCCGCCTCACTCGACCGGCTCGATCGACGGCTTCGCGCCCAGCGCGTCGGGCCGGAAGATCAGCCGGTAGGTGCGCACGGCGATGAGCAGCACCGCCGAGACGTCGCCGAGCCAGGCGACGGCGAAGAACGGCCAGGTCGGCAGGTGCAGATCGTAGGTCAGGACGTTGTCGGCATAGGTGCCGCGCACCTTGTCGAACAGCGTCCAGGTCTGCACCGTGACGACGAACAGCAGCACCGAGGTGGCGAAGATGTCGATGAGGCGCTTCAGCCGCGGACCCGCCATCGACCAGACGAGGTCGACGGTGATGTGCGTGCCGCGATAGCTGGTGGCGGCAATGCCCCAGAAGATCAGGATGCCGAGCAGCATCCGGCCGAAATCGTAGCTGTCGGGGATGGTGTAGCTGAAGAAATAGCGCAGCAGCACCGAGAGGAAGATGTCGGCCGCCACCAGCCCGACGAAGATCGCGGCGATGAGCTCGATCCCGTCGATGAAGCGGTCCATGCGGTTGCGCGGGGGCGGGATCCGGCCGGCCGACGCGGCGGCGGCGGTCATCGCCGCACCCGCCCGCGCGCCGGGGAACGCCGGCACCCCGTAAGGTGCCGGCCGCGGCGACGGCTCCGTCTTTTCATGAGCACGAGCCTCAATAGGCCGCCTTGTACTTGGCGAGCTCCTCCTTGAGCCCGGCCAGCGTCTTGTCGGGGTCGACACCGGCCTTGCGCGCGCCCTCGGCCCAGCGCGCCGTCAGCGGCTCGACCGCCTTGCGCCAGGCGGCGAGGTCGCTGTCGGAGATCTTGTAGACGTCGTGGCCGGACGCATTGCGCAGCTTGTCGCGGCCGGCGGATTCGAACGCGGTCCAGGACGTGGCCACTTTCAGCGCCCATTCGGTGGTGCAGTGGTCGTCGATCACCTTCTTCTGCGCCGGCGACAGGGCGTCATATTTCGCCTCGTTCATCACCCAGACGAAGGTCGTGACGTAGAGCGGAACATCCATGTGGTACTTCACCACCTTGTCGATGCCGAACAGGATCACCGAGCCCCAGGGGAAAGTGACGGCGTCGGCGACATGGCGCTCCAGCACGTCGCGCACCTCCGGCGCCGAGGCCTGCACGTTGGTGCCGCCGAGCAGCGTGACCAGATTGCCGATCGTCGCATTGGCCGGCCGGATCTTCATGCCGCTGATGTCGGAAGGCAGCATGATCTTCTTGTTGCTGTGGAAGGCGCCGGGATCGTGGACGAAGGCGAGGCAGAAATGCACGTCCTTCATCTCCTGCGCGGCGTAGCGGCGGTACCAGGCGTCGAGCGCCTCGGTGCCGCCATTGGCGTTCTCGATCAGGAACGGCAGCTCGCCGGCGGCGATGATCGGGAAGCGGCCGGGCTGGTAGCCGGGATTGACATAGGCGAGGTCGGCGATGCCGTCGCGCGCCATGTCGTAATGGTCGACCGCCTTGCCGAGCTGCTCCGACGGGAAGAGCGTCGCGGTGATGGTCCCGTTCGATGCCGTCTCGATGTCCTTGGCCCAAGCCGCGAAGGCCGGGTTGAGCGGATGCGCCGGCGGGACCCAGGACGACATTTTGAGCTGTACCGGCTTCTCCTGCGCCAGCGCGCTTCCCGCCGCCAGCAGCGCCGCGATAGCCGTTGCAAGTGCCAGTTTCCTCATCGCATCCTCCCTGCCGCACCTGTTGATTGTTGGTATTCAAACTACCCTAGCCCAGGACCCTTGCGCCTCGCAACCGCCGCTCAGACCAGGGCCAGCCGGCGGAGCGTGCGGATGAACTCGGCCTTGTGCCTGAGGCCGACGATCTCGTCGAGCATGCGGTCGTGGGCGCGCGCGTGCAGCGTGAGCTCCTCCAGCAGCCGCTTGCCTTTGGCGGTGAGCGACAGCGCATAGCTGCGCCGGTCGCTCGCCACCCGCCGGCGCCTCACCAGCGTGCGGCGCACGAGGTCGTTGAGCGCCGGGGTGAGCGTCGACTTGTCGCGCCCGGCGGCACGGCCGAGCGCGGTCTGCGAGATGCCGGGATTCTCGCCGATCAGCGCCAGCACGGCGAAGCGGCCGGGGCGCATCTGATAGTCGCGCACGCGCCGGGCGAAGGCCTGGAAGGAGGCCTCTTGCGCCAGGCGCAGGTGGAAGCCGATGAAATCGGCGAGCGGTCCCAGCCGCAAGGCCTCGTCATTGGCCGCGTTCCTTCCCTGCGTGCTCCCGACCCTCCGGGGGCGCTTCGCCATTCTTTCCCTCCGCCGGGGTTTTAGCACGTTTCCCGCCGGGCGCGAGCGGTGTAGCGTGGACGGCCGAGGAGATGCGCATGAGCGAGGACATCGCCTTCCTGTCTGCCGACGAGCTCGCGCGGCGCTATCGCGCCGGCAGCCTCACGCCGGTCGATAGCGTCGAGACCGCGCTGGCCGGCATCGCCCGGCTCGAGCCCGTGCTCAACGCCTTCCAGCGCGTCGATGCCGAGGGAGTGCGCCAGGCGGCGCGGCTCTCCGCCGAGCGCTGGCGGCAAGGCGCACCGCTCTCCCCCCTCGACGGCGTGCCGGTCACGGTCAAGGACACGCTGCTGACCCGGGGCTGGCCGACCCTGAGCGGCTCGCGCACCATCGATCCCATGCAGAGCTGGCGCGAGGACGCGCCGGAAGTGGCGCGGCTGCGCGAGGCGGGCGCGATCCTGCTGGGCAAGACCACGACGCCCGAATTCGGCTGGAAGGCGCTGACCGACAGCCCGCTCAAGGGCATCACCCGCAATCCCTGGAATCCCGACCGCAGCCCCGGCGGCTCCAGCGGCGGCGCCGCTGCTGCGCTCGCCGCCGGCATCGGCGCGCTGGCGCTCGGCACCGATGGCGGCGGCTCGATCCGCATCCCCGCGAGCCATTGCGGCCTCGTCGGCCTGAAGCCGACCCAGGGCCGCGTCCCGCATTACCCCCATAAGAGCCCGTTCGGCACGCTGACCTCGAGCGGTCCGCTTGCCCGCTCGGTTGCCGACGCGGCGTTGCTGCTGAATGAGCTCACCAAGCCCGATGCGCGCGACGTCACCGCGCTGCCCGGCGGGACGCAAGAGTGGCGCCAGGGGCTCGAGGACGGCGTCAAGGGCGTGCGCATCGCCTTTGCGCCGGGGCTGGGCGGTGCCGAGCCACGCGCCGAGGTGCTGCGGCCGGTGAGCGAGGCGGTGAAGCGCCTGGGCGAGCTCGGCGCCGCGGTGGCCGAGGTCGGCGCGGTGATCGAAAAGCTGCAGCCGGTGTTCGAACCCTACTGGCTCGCCGGCTTTGCCCATACGCTGCGGCAGATCCCGCGCGAGCGTCACGAACTCCTGGACCCGCGCTTTCGCCTGCTCGCTGAGCAGGGCCTCGCCGTCGGCCTCGAGGCCTATTATGCCGGCGCCATGGCACGGCTGCACCTCGCCGAGCGGCTCCAGCTCTTCCACCGGGATTATGACTTGCTGGTGACCCCCGCGCTGCCGACCCCGCCGGTCCCGGTGACGACGCCCTACCATTCGGCCGGCTATGACCGCTGGCGCGACGTGGTGCCCTACACGCTGCCCTTCAACCTTGCCGGTCATCCCGCGGCCGTCATCCCCTGCGGGCTCACCGAGGACGGGCTGCCGGTGGGGCTGCAGCTCGCCGGCCCGCGCCTTGCCGATGCGTTGGTGCTGCGCGCCGCTTATGCCTTGGAGCGGGACCTGCGCTGGCCGGTGCCGCATCCGCGGCTCCGCGCCGGCCTCGCCGGCCTCGAGCGGTAGAGCGCCGGCGGCGGCCCCCCGCGCTCTTCTGCCACCGCGGCGCCAAACGCGCTATGCTGCGGTGGAAGCCGGCAAACGGCGACTGCTTCTCGGGGAGGAGCTGATGGTCCGCACGCTCGAGCAGACGACCATGCGCAAGGTGTATTGGCGCCTGCTGCCGTTTGCCATCCTGACCTATTTCCTCTGCTATCTCGACCGGATCAATGTCAGCTTCGCCGCGCTGACCATGAACCGGGATCTCGGCCTCGATCCTCAGCTCTACGGCATCGCCGCCAGCGCCTTCTTCTGGGGCTATTTCCTGCTCGAGGTGCCGAGCAACCTCATCCTCGAGAAGGTCGGCGCGCGGTTGTGGATTGCGCGCATCATGGTGAGCTGGGGGCTGCTGTCGGGCGCCACCGCCTTCTGCACCGGCCCCTGGAGCTTCATGACCGTGCGCTTCCTGCTCGGCCTCGCCGAGGCCGGGCTGTTCCCCGGCATCGTGCTGTTCCTCACCTATTGGTTTCCCGACCGCCACCGCGCCCGGGTCATTGCCGGCTTCACCCTGGCGCTGCCGCTGGCCGCGGCGGTCGGCGCGCCGCTCTCGACCGCGATCATGGAGCTCAACGGCGTCTGGGGCCTGGCCGGCTGGAAATGGATGTATATCGGCGAGGCCGCGCCGACGGTGCTGCTCGGCATCGCCGTGCTCTTTTACGTCACCGACCGTCCCGCTGAGGCGCGCTGGCTCGGCAACGAGGAGCGCGCCTGGCTGATGTCCGAGATCGCGCATGAGCGTCGCCAGATCGAGGCGCGCGGCAGGATCGGCCTGCTGCGCGCCTTCTGGGAGCCCAAGGTGCTGCTGCTGTCGCTCAACTATCTCGGCATCGTCACCGCCAGCCTCGGGATGCTGCTGTTCCTGCCGCAGATGGTGAAGCAGCTCGGCTTGACCAACATGCAGGTCGGCTGGGCGAGCATGGTGCCGTACATTTGTGGCACCATCAGCATGGTGAGCTGGGGCTGGATCTCCGACCGGTTGGGCGAGCGGCGCTGGAACCTGTTCGGCGCCTGCCTCGTCGCTTGCGCCGGCCTGGTCATCGCCGGGCTCTTCGTCGGCACCGCCTGGTCGCTGGTCGGCATGTCGATCGCCGCCATCGGCTTCTACGGCAGCAAAGGCCCCTTCTGGTCGATGCCCTCGACCTTCCTCACCGGCACGGCGGCGGCGGCGAGCATCGCCTGGATCAACTCGCTCGGCAATCTCGGCGGCGCCTTCGGCCCGCCGCTGGTCGGCTGGGTCAGGCAGAGCACCGGCAGCTTTGCCGGCGGGCTCTACCTCCTGGCGGGCTTCGCGCTGATGTCGGCGCTGGTCGCGGCCTTCGCGCTGCGCGCGCCGCACCCGATGGCGCGGCGCGAGGTGGCGCGCGCGGCGGCGGAGTAGCGCAGCGGCCGGAGGCCGTCCCGCCGCTTTAACCCGCCGACCGACGAGTTCCGCCGCGACGGGCAGGGGCCTCGCGCATGGCGCGGAGCAGGCGCCGTTCTATCCGGCGCTCAGCGATCTGGTTGTCGACGCGGCTTTAACGCTCCGAGCCTTGGTGGCTGAGGGGTGCATGCGTATCGTGCGTCCGGCGCCTATCTTCGGCGTCCCTGGTATCGGGAATCGAAAATGCCGGAGACGGCGCATGAGATGGTCGAACCCCCGCCTCACCCCGGCCGCGCGGCGAGTCACGTATTCGCGAGAGTCGGCACTACGTCAGCGACGCACGCTGATTTTTTGTCGCCGGTGTACACCATCGACGTAGGGCCGGCGCTGGTTCCTGCCGAAGCGCGCGCTAACGTCGGCGCGTGGCGAGGCGCGCTAATCTCCCCAGCGCCAGCGTGGGCGTTCGCCCGTCATCCAGCAGATGACGACGAGAGCGGCCACGAGGATAGCGAGCGACAGCAGGAACGTGATCGTTGCCGCTAGGAGATCGCCGGCGCTCCGCACCCGGTAGAGGAAGACGCCGGTGCTGACGATCACCGCGGCAAGGAACAGGCTCATCACCAGCCAGCCCTCGACCGTCACCGGCGTCCAGCCCCACCCATACCGTCGCGCCTGAAACCACAATTTGGTCATGGGATACCTCCGTTATGGCCAAGACCAGTCGAGGGACTGGCCGGCTGGGAGACGAAACGTCGCTCACCCCAACGGCCATGCCGGCGCGGTCATCGAGCGCTCGAAGGCGCGGGCGGCGCGCAGCACCAGCGCGTCGTCATACATCCGCCCGACGATCTGCAGCCCGATCGGCAGGCCAGCCTTGGTGAGGCCGCAGGGTACGCTCGCTGCCGGCTGGCGCGTCAGGTTGAAGGGGTAGCTGAACGGCGTCCACTCGATCCATTCCTGCTGCGTCGCGGGATCGGTCAGCAACTCGCCCACCTTCAGCGCCGGTACCGCGACGCTCGGCGTCAGCAGCAGATCGTAGCGGCGATGGAATTTCGCCATGGTGAGCGACAGCGCGTTGCGCACGATATCGGCGCTGACGTAATCGAGCGCGCTGAGCCGCGCGCCCTGCTGCGCCGACGCCTCGAGGCCGGGATCGCTGCGCCGCCGCTCCTCGGCGCTGAAGCCGCTCATCGCCTTGGCGGCGCCCGCCCACCACAGCGTCAGCCAGGCCTGGGCGGGATCGTCGAACAGGCGATCCACCGTCTCGACCGCGGCGCCGAGCTCGGTGAAACGCTGCGCCGCCGCCGCCACAGCAGCGGCGACCTCGCCATCGACCCGCGCGTAGCCCAGCGTCGGGCTGAAAGCGATGCGCAGCCCCTTGACGCCGTCCTCGAGCCCCTGCGTCCAGTCGCGCCGCTCGGGCGGCAGCGCATAGACGTCGCGGTCGTCGGCGCCGGTGATGACGTTGAGCAGCAAGGCGAGGTCGCCGACATCGCGCGCCATCGGCCCGCTATGAGCGACGAGGCCGAAGGCGCTCGGCGGATAATGCGGCACGCGGCCGAAGCTCGGCTTCAGCCCGGGCAGGCCGCAAAAGGCGCAGGGAATGCGGATCGAGCCGCCGCCATCGGTGCCCAGCGCCAAGGGCGCGATCCCGGCGGCGAGCGCCGCCGCCGCGCCGGCGCTGGAGCCGCCGGGCGTGTGCGCGAGGCTCCAGGGGTTGCGGGTGATGCCGGTGAGCGGACTGTCGCCCAGCGCCTTCCAGCCGAATTCCGGCAGGGTGGTCTTGCCCAGCAGCACCGCGCCATGCTCCCTGAGCCGCGCCACCGGCGGCGCGTCCTCGGCCCAATCCTGCTCGCGCCGCACCAGCGTCGAGCCGCGCAAGGTCGGCCAGCCCTTGGTGAGGAAGAGGTCCTTGATCGTCACCGGCACGCCGTCGAGCAGCCCCATCGGCGCGGCCTTCGCCCAGCGCGCCTCGGCCGCGCGCGCCTCGGCGAGCGCGCTCTCCCGCGCCACCAGCACGAAGGCGTTGATCTCGGGCTCCAGCCGGTCGAGGCGCCGCAACAGCGCTTCCGTCACCTCCACCGGCGACAGCGTCTGGCGGCGATACCGAGCGACCAGCTCGCTCGCGGTGAGAAAGGCGATATCACGATCGGATGGGTCGGTCACGCTGCTCTCCGCCGGGGCTGGACACGCCCACTATCGGCGAAAGCGCCGCCCGCCGACAAGCCGGCGCTCGCTTGTTGGCCTGCCGCTCCTGGCGTAAGGTGGCCGGCATTGAACTTGCATGTGCAATCGCGGCAACAGGCGCGATGAAGGAGAGGCCGGCGATGGGGTGGATTTCGGCGGGATGCTGGCGTTGGGCGGCGGCGGCGATGCTGGCGGCGGGGCTGTTGGTGCCGGCCGCTCATGGCCAAACTTCGGGCAAGACCATCAAATTCATCCCCGAGGCCGATCTGCGCAGCCTCGATCCGATCTGGACCACGGCCTACATCACGCGCAATCACGGCTACATGGTCTACGACACGCTCTTTGCGCTGGACGAGCATTTCAAGCCGCAGCCGCAGATGGTCGATACCTGGACGGTGAGCGACGACAAGCTCACCTATACCTTCACGCTGCGCGACAAGCTCAAATTCCATGACGGCACGCCGGTGCGCTCGGCCGATTGCATCGCCTCGCTGGCGCGCTGGATGAAGCGCGACGGGCTCGGCCAGGTGATGGCGCTGTCAGTCGCCGAGATGAAGCCGGCGGACGATCGCACCTTCTCGATCATCCTCAAGAAGCCTTTCCCGCTGCTGCTGGAGGCGATCGGCAAGCTCTCGAGCAACGTCCCCTTCATCATGCCGGAACGCATCGCCAGCACCGACGCCAACACTCAGATCACCGATCCCACCGGCTCCGGCCCGTTCAAATTCGTCAAGGAGGAATGGGTTCCCGGCAACAAGGCGGTCTATGTCCGCAACCCCGATTACGTGCCGCGCAGCGAGAAGCCGAGCTGGGCTGCCGGAGCCAAGATCGTCAAGGTCGACCGCGTCGAGTGGGTCTATATCCCCGATCCCGCCACCGCCGCCAACGCGCTTGCCGCCGGCGAGGTCGATTGGTGGCAGCAGCTGCCGCCGGATCTGGTGCCGGAGCTGCAGACGAATCCAGACGTCACCATCGCCAATGTCGATCCGCTCGGCAGCATCGGCGTGATGCGCTTCAACCAGCTGCAGGCGCCCTTCAACAATCAGAAGCTGCGCCAGGCGGTGCTTTACGTCATCGATCAGAAGGAGATCATGACCGCGCTCGCCGGCGATGATCAGAGCAACTGGCGAACCTGCTACTCCTATTACACCTGCGGCACGCCGATGGCGAGCGAGGCCGGCGCCGGCCCGCTCTCGGGCCCGCGCGACGTCGCCAAGGCCAAGGCGCTGATCAAGGTGAGCGGCTATAACGGCGAGCGCGTCGTCATCATGACCGCGACCGATCAACCCATCGTCGACCGCCAGGCGCAGATCGTCGCCGAGCGGCTGCGCGAGGCCGGGCTCAATGTCGATCTCCAGGCGATGGATTGGGGCACCTTGATCACGCGCCGCGCCAGCAAGGAGCCGATCGACAAGAACGGCTGGAGCATCTTCTTCACCTGGCTGGTCGGTCCCGACATGATCAACCCCGCGCTCAACTTCCCGATCCGCGCCAGCGGCGAGAAAGCGTGGTTCGGCTGGCCGACCGACGACAAGATCGAAGCGCTGCGCGCGCAATGGATGGACGCGCCCGACCTCGCGGCGCAACAGCAGATAGCCGCCGCGCTGCAGGAGGAGGCCTTCACCAGCGTCCCCTACATCCCGACCGGCCAATTCATCATCCCCACCGCCTTCCGCAAGACCCTCAAGGGCGTGATCGTCGCCCCCGTGGTGTTCCTGTGGAATGTGGAGAAGCTCTAGGCGCGGCGCGCGGCGCCAGGCATGTTCGCCTATATCATCCGCCGCCTGATCGCGACCGTGCCGGTGATGGGGGTGGTGGCGCTGTTCGTGTTCTCGCTGCTCTACATCACGCCCGGCGATCCCGCCGCGGTCATCGCCGGCGACCTCGCCACCAGCGACGACATCGCCCGCATCCACGCCAAGCTCGGCCTCGACGAGCCCTTCCTGCTGCGGTTCGGCCATTGGCTCTGGGGCGTGCTGCACGGCGATCTCGGCATCTCCATCTTCACCAATCTGCCGGTGGCCCAGCTCATCGGCCAGCGGCTCGAGCCGACCGTGGCGCTCACGCTCACGACGCTCATCGTCACCGTCGCCTTCGCCGTTCCCTTGGGCGTCATCGCCGCCTGGAAGGTCGGGAGCTGGATCGACCGGCTGGTGATGCTGCTCGCCGTGCTCGGCTTCTCGCTGCCCTCCTTCGTGCTGGCCTATCTCCTGGTGCTGGCCTTCTCCATCGAGCTGCCGCTGCTGCCGGTGCAGGGCTATGTCAGCATCCGCGACGGCTTCGCGCCGTTCATCGCCCATCTCATCCTGCCCAGCACCGCACTGGGGCTGATCTATGGCGCGCTCATCGCCCGCATCACGCGCGCCAGCATGCTCGAGGTGCTGAGCCAGGATTACATCCGCACCGCCGAGGCCAAGGGGCTTTCCCAGGGCGAGGTGCTGATCCGTCACGCGCTCAAGAACGCCGCCGTGCCGATCGCCACTGTGATCGGCATCGGCGTGGCCCTGCTGATCAGCGGCGTCATCGTCACCGAGACCGTCTTCGCCATTCCCGGCATCGGCCGGCTCACCGTCGATGCCATCCTGCGGCGCGACTACCCGATCATCCAGGGCGTGATCCTGCTGTTCTCCGCCGCCTATGTGCTGGTCAACCTCGCGGTCGATATCAGCTACACGCTGCTCGATCCGCGCGTGAGGTATTGAGATGGCCGCGGTCGAGCTCGCCGTGCCGCTGCCGCGCCGGCGCTGGCTGGCCGAAGCGGTTCGCCGTCATCCCACCGTCGTCGCGGGACTGCTGATCCTGCTCGCCATGGGCGCGATTGCCGTGCTCGCCCCCTGGCTCGGCACCAGCGATCCGCTCGCGGTGTCGCCGATCCGCCGGCTGCGCTTTCCCGCCGCCCTCTACTGGTTCGGCACCGACGCCTATGGCCGCGACGTCTACAGCCGCACGCTCTACGGCGCGCGCGTCTCGCTGCAGGTCGGCCTCGGCGTCGCCGTGCTCAGCACCGCCCTCGGCCTCGCCATCGGCCTCGTCACCGGCTTCAGCCGGCTCGCCGACGGCGTGCTCATGCGCGTCATGGACGGGCTCATGTCGGTGCCGCCGGTGCTGCTGGCGATCGCGCTGATGGCGCTCACCAAGGCGAGCCTCGGCAACGTCATCCTCGCCATCACCATCTCCGAGGTGCCGCGCGTCGCGCGGCTGGTGCGCGGCGTCGTGCTCGGCCTGCGTGAGCAGCCTTTCGTCGAGGCGGCGATGGCCGCGGGCACCGGCTTCCTGCGGACCCTGCAGCGTCATATCCTGCCCAACACGCTCGCGCCGGTGCTGGTGCAGGCGAGCTATATCTGCGCCTCAGCGATGATCACCGAGGCGGTGCTGAGCTTCATCGGCGCCGGCACGCCGCCGCAGATCCCGAGCTGGGGCAACATCATGGCCGACGGCCGCAGCTATTTTCAGATCCGGCCCTATCTCATCATCTTTCCCGGCGTGTTCCTGTCGCTGACCGTGCTGGCGGTGAATTTGGTCGGCGACGGGTTGCGCGACGCGCTCGACCCGCGGCTCGCGCGGCGCCTGTGAGCGAACCGCTTCTCGCCGTCGAAGATTTGAGGACGCATTTCTTCACCCGCGACGGCGTCGTGCGCGCAGTCGACGGGGTCTCTTGCGCCATCGCCGGCGGCGAGACCCTGGCGGTTGTCGGCGAGAGCGGCTGCGGCAAGAGCGTTACCGCGCTCTCCATCCTGCGCCTCGTGCCGTCGCCGCCAGGGCGCATCGTCTCCGGCCGCATCCGCTTCGCCGGCCGCGATCTGCTGGCGCTGAGCGACGCGGAGATGCGCGCCATCCGCGGCAACGAGATCTCGATGATCTTCCAGGAGCCGATGACCTCGCTCAACCCGGTGCTGACCGTGGCGCGCCAGATCGGCGAGACGCTGATGCTGCATCAGCATCTCGACGCCCGCGCCGCCGAGGCGCGCGCCGTCGAGATGCTGCGCCTGGTGCGGCTCGCCGAGCCCGAGCGCCGCGCGCGCCAATACCCGCACGAGCTTTCCGGCGGCATGCGCCAGCGGGTGATGATCGCCATGGCGCTCGCCTGCCATCCCAAGCTGCTGATCGCCGACGAGCCCACCACCGCGCTCGACGTCACCATCCAGGCGCAGATCCTCGACCTCATGCGCGACCTCAAATCCGAGATCGGCGCCGCCATCATGCTCATCACCCACGCTCTCGGCGTCGTCGCCGAGATGGCGCAGCGCGTCATCGTCATGTATGCCGGCCGCAAGGTCGAGGAGGCGCCGGTGCGCGATCTCTTCCGCCATCCGCGCCATCCCTATACCAAGGGCCTGCTCGCCTCGGTGCCGCGTCTGGGCGCGACGCTCGGCCGCGGCGAGCCGCCGCGGCTCGCCGAGATCCCCGGCGTGGTGCCGTCGCTGCGCGAGGCGATCGTCGGCTGCGCCTTTGCGCCGCGCTGCGCCTATGCCACGCCGCGCTGCCGCGTCGAGGCGCCGCCGCTTGAGGTGAAGCACCCCGGCCATCTCGCCGCCTGCTTCGAGAGCGAGCGTCTGCCGGCATGAGCGCCCCGCGCCCGCCACTGCTCGAGGTCGACGGCCTCAAGAAGTATTTCCCGGTGCGCAAGGGCGTCTTCTCGCGCGTCGTCGGTCACGTCCACGCCGTCGACGGCATCGGCTTCGCCATCGCCGAGGGCGAGACGCTGGGCCTCGTCGGCGAGAGCGGCTGCGGCAAGTCGACCGCGGGTAAGGCGATCCTCAAGCTGATCGAGCCCACCGCCGGCACGGTGAAGCTGCGCGGCGAGCGCATCGACCATCTCTCGCCGCGCGCGATGCGGCCCTATCGCCGCGAGCTGCAAGTGGTGTTCCAGGACCCCTATGCCTCGCTCAACCCGCGCCTCTCGGTCGGCGAGATCGTGGCGGAGCCGCTGGCCAATTTCGGGGTCATCCGCGGCGCGGCGCTGAAGGAGCGCGTCGCCGAGATCTTGGCCAAGGTCGGCCTGCGCGCCGAGGCGATGCGGCGCTATCCGCACGAATTCTCCGGCGGGCAGCGCCAGCGCATCGGCATCGCCCGCGCGCTGGCGCTCAATCCGAGCCTGATCGTCTGCGACGAGCCGGTCTCGGCGCTCGACGTCTCGGTGCAGGCGCAGG
>JBKQTR010000352.1:0-10610 GCA_052143095.1 Allostellaceae bacterium | reverse complement strand
CTCACACGCTCGGGCGCAATCTGACATTCGAGGATATGGCGTCGAGGATGAAGTGCCGGCGGTGCAGCCATCGCGGCCGGGCTGCCGTGTTCGTATCGGAGCACAGGTTCTCAGATAGGAACGACTAGCCGATCAATACGAACAGGCTTGCACACCACACGAGGATATGTACCCGCACTGCTGGCAGTCAGCCACGCGCAGAGGCATAAACGCGTCTTAGAGCAAATCTCGTTTTGCAAGACGCGGCCGGCCGGAACCCTCTCCGCCCGCTTGCGGAGCGTTGGCGCTGCGCGCTCGCGCTAATCAGACTCCGTGGCCTCGAGTGTGACCATCGCATCACCCTTGGCGGGAGGGTTGCCCGTCGAAGCTGTTCCGATCTCCGTGCCGAGTGAGTCTATGATGAAATCGATGAACTTCCTCACCTTCGCCGGCACGTAGTTCCGAGAAACATAATAGACGTAGAGTGGGAATCGTTCGTCCGACCAGTCGGGGAACAAGTTGATTAGAGCCCCGCTTTCGAAGTAATGTTCGAGCCTCAGGTCGATGACCTGCGCGATTCCGAAACCAGCCAGGCATGCGCCCAGCTTGGTTCCCGAATCGGTTACCGTTAGCCGCCCATTGACCGCAACCGAAACTGATTCGTTCCCTCGCCAGAACTCCCAGTCGAAGGGGCGCCCCGTCGACGTATCGATCGCGAGGATGCATTGGTGGGCATCGCTCGCCAAGTCTTGCGGGTGACTCGGTCTTCCGTGACGATCAATGTAGATCGGCGAGGCAACCGTGAGAATACGTGCGTTGAGAAGACGGCGGGCGATTAGTGCCGATGGCGTCGGCTCCCCGAAGCGGACCGCCAGATCAAAGCCGTCGCTGACCAAGTCCGCAATCCGCTCCCTGGTTTCGATGCGAAGCTCCATTCCCGGGTTCCGTAGGAGGAACTCGCTCAGATTCGGGGACAGAACCATGCGGGAGAACAGCGGATCGACATTGACCCGCAACCTGCCGCGGACCGCCTCTCGCGATTTCGAGGTCTCCGCCGCCGCCTCGCCAATCCCCGCTAGGTGCTGGACGACCCGTTCATAAAGCGCGCGTCCCTCATCGGTGAGTTCAACAGCGCGGCTCGTGCGGTGGACCAGCCTGGCGCTGAGGCGAGACTCAAGCTTCGCGATCGCTTTGCTGACGCCGGATTGCGACATGCCCAGCCGTTCGGCGGCTCTGCCGAAGCTGCGTGCGTTGGCAACGGCAGCGAGGACTACCAGGCCACCAACCAGTCGACCGTCAATTTCGTCCATCGCTGATGCCTCTCAGTCATCCAAGAGATGACACCCGAGTGGTAGCACTCCGCCTCTACATAGGCCACTGTTGTCACAGCCGAGAACGCTGGTTCGGTCCGGTGGACCTAGCGCCCTTCGCATCGCCCGTAACGGAGACTTGAATGGACCAGATCCAAACCATCGCGTCCGCGATCACAGGGTATTTCGACCTTATGTATGACGCGGACGATAACCGATTCCTCGAGGTCTTCCACGGCGCTTGTCTGGTCCACGGCATGCGGGATGGAAAGCTCACAGCGTGGTCGGCGTCCGAATTCCGCGACGTGATGCGCAGCCGACCGTCTCCAGCGGCTATGAAATCCCCCCGTGAGCAGGAGATCCTAAGTATTGAACACACCGCGCCCGAATTGGCGACCGCCAAAGTGCGCGTGAGGATCGGCCAAACCGGCTTCGTCGATTATCTCATATTCCATCGCATCGACGGGAAATGGCTCGTTACATCGAAGGCATTCCACGTCGCGCGGGTCTTCCCGCAGGGATCATAGCCCCGTGTTTGGGCAACTGGGATAGCCGCCCAGCTAGGGCCCCCTCAAGGGGGGACGGGCGACGAGATCTGTGAATCCGACAGGCTGCGCGCGGAGAGGGAAAGATGGGCTGCCGCCGCTGGCACCGGTGGCTCCGGGCTGGTAGGCGGTCTATGCTTCGCGGCACAGCCTGAGGAGGAAGCCATGCGGAAATATGCGGTGCTTTTTGCCAGCGGCACGCTGCTGCTCGGGCTCGCCGCGGCAGGCGCGGCGGATGCGCCGCAATTCACACTGCGCGGCGACCGGTTCAAGCCGCTCACCTGGGACGAGATGAATCCTGCGCAAAAGGCGATGACCGAGCATGTGCTGGCGGGCAAGCGCGGCTCGATGAACGGGCCCTACAACGTGCTGCTGCGCAGCCCGCAGATGGGCGATTTCGCCCAGCAATTCGGCGCCTATACCCGCTTCGACAGCTCGATCCCGCACAAGCTCAACGAGCTCGCCATCCTGATGACGGCGCGCTTCTGGAACTCGCAATATGAATGGCTGGCGCATCACAAATACGGGCTCGCGGCGGGGCTGAGCCCGGCGCTGATCGATGCCGTCGCCACGGGCAAGCAGCCCACCGGCATGGAGCCCGACGAACAGGCGGTCTATGAGTTCTGCCACGAATTGCTGGAGACCCGCCAGGTGAGCGATCCCGCCTTCGCCGCGGTCAAGGCGCGCTTCGGCGAGCGCGGCGTCGTCGACCTCATCGGGGTGATGGGCTACTACCACATCGTCTCGATGGCGCTCAATGTCGACCGCTATCCCCTGCCGGACGGCGCCAAGCCGGAGCTGCAGGCGGAGGCCGGAAAATAGCGCGCGGCTCCGGCGCTGCGGCTTCCCCACCTCACCCAACCCTCTCCGCCCCCAAGGGGCGGAGAGGGCTCTTTAGTCGGCGAGTGCGCGCTCGAGAATGACGGCCGGGTGCAGCGCCACGCGGCCGGCGGCGTCGGCGATCTGATGGCGGCAGCTCGTGCCGGACGCCACCAGCAGCGCATCGGGGGGCGCGGCGCGCATCTTGGGCAACACGCCGAGCTCGCCGATCGCCAGCGACATGTCGTAATGCTCGGCCTCGTAGCCGAAGGCGCCGGCCATGCCGCAGCAGGTCGAGTCGAAGGTCTCGACCTCGAGCCCCGGCACCAGCGTCAGCGCCGCGACGCCGGCGCGCGCGACGTCGAAGGCCTTCTGATGGCAATGGCCGTGCAGCACCGCCTTGCCCGGCAGCGGCTTTAAATCGAGAGTGAGCCGCCCGGCGGCGCTTTCCGCGGCGATGAACTCGTCGAAGAGCAGCGCGCGCGACGCCAGCGCCTTGGTCTCGGCGCCGGGCAGCATCGCCGGAAACTCGTCGCGCAGCGTCAGCAGGCAGGAGGGCTCGAGGCCGATGATCGGCAGGCCCCGGGCGACGGCGGGAGCGAGCGCCGCCAGCATGCGCCGCGCTTCTGCTTTAGCGTTGTCGACGAGGCCGGCGGCGAGCAGCGTGCGGCCGCAGCAGAGCGGCCGCTCGCCCGCCGGCGCAGCCCCGCGCACGGTGTAGCCGGCGCGGGTGAGCACGCGCTCGGCGGCGCGCGCGTTCTCGGGCTCGAACCAGCGATTGAAGGTGTCGACCAGCAGCACCGCCTCGCGCCCGGCGGGCTCAGCTGGCGCGGGCGGGTCGCGATAGGGCGACGCATGCCAGCGCGGCAAGGGCCGGCGCGCGCTGAGGCCGGCCACGGTCTCGCTCAGCGCGGCAAGCCCGGGCAGCCGGTCGCGCAGGTTGAGCAGCGGCGCCAGACGGGCGGCGAGCGGCGCGTAGCGCGGCAGATAGGCCACCAGCCGGTCGCGCAGGCCGAGGCGGTGGCGCTGGCGGTAGTGATGGAGAAACTCGATCTTCATCCGCGCCATGTCGACACCGGTCGGGCATTCGCGCTTGCAGCCCTTGCAGGAAAGACACAGCGACATCGTCTCGCGCATCGCGTCGGAGGCGAGCGCGCCGGCGCCGAGCTGGCCGCTCAACGCCAGGCGCAAGGTGTTGGCGCGGCCGCGGGTCAGGTGCTGCTCGTCCGCCGTGGCGCGATAGGAGGGGCACATCACGCCGGGATCGGATTTGCGGCAGGCGCCGTTGTTGTTGCACATCTCGACGGCACCCGAGAACCCGCCCCACTCGGACCAGTCGAGCGCGGTGTCGAGATGCTGCGCGCGATAGCCCGGCTTGAAGCGGAAGAGCGCGCGGTCGTCCATGCGCGACGAGCGGACGATCTTGCCTGGATTCATCAGCCGCTGGGGATCGAAGCTGTCCTTGACCTCCTCGAAGGCGCGGGTGATGCGCGGGCCGAACATCGCCTCGTGAAATTCCGAACGCACGAGGCCGTCGCCATGCTCGCCGGAATGCGAGCCCTTGTACTCGCGCACCATGGCGAAGGCCTCCTCGGCGATGGCGCGCATCTTCAGAACGTCGATCTCCTGCTTGAGGTTGAGCACCGGGCGCACATGCAGGCAGCCGACCGAGGCATGGGCGTACCAGGTGCCGTAGGTGCCGTGCTTCGCGAAAACCGCGGTCAGGCGCTGCGTGTAGTCGGCGAGGTCGTTGAGCGCCACGGCGCAATCCTCGATGAAGGAGATCGGCTTGCCGTCGCCCTTCATCGACATCATGATGTTGAGGCCCTGTTTGCGCACCTCCCAGACGGCGCTCTGGAAGGCGGGATCGGTCGCCTCGACGACGCCACCGGGAAATCCCAAATCACCCATCAGCTCCACCAGCGCGCGCAAGCGGCGGAGAGTGTCGTCCTTGTCCTCGCCGGCGAACTCGACCAGCAGCAGCGCCGCGGGCTCGCCCCGGACGAAGCGGTCGACGGTGGCGCGGAACATGGCGATGTCGCGCGACAGCTCGATCATGGTGCGGTCGACCAGCTCGACCGCCGTCGGCCCGAGCGCGACGATCGCCTTGGTCGCCGCCATCGCCTGATAGAAGGTCGGGAAATGGCAGATGCCGAGCACGCGGTGCGGCGGGATCGGCTGCAGCTCCAACTCGACGGCGTTGAAGAAGGCGAGCGTGCCCTCGGAGCCCACCAGCAGCTTCGCCATGTTGTGGCCGGCATCATCGATCATATCAATGTTATAGCCGCCGACGCGGCGCAGCAGCTTGGGGAAGCGCCGCTCGATCTCCGGGGCTTCGCGCCGATGCAGCGCGCGCAGGCCGCGCACGAGGTCGCGATAGCGCTCGGGCATCGCGTCGTCGTCGAAATTGCCGGGCACGTCGCCCATGCGCACCGCCGTGCCGTCGGCGAGCAGCGCGTCGACGGCACGGACGTTGTGCACCATGTTGCCGTAGCGCAGCGAGCGCGCGCCGCAGCTGTTGTTGGCGGTCATGCCGCCGATGGTGGCGCGGTCGCCGGTCGAGACGTCGACTGGGAAGAACAGCCCCTTCCCCCGCAGCACCTTGTTGAGGCGGTCGAGCACCACGCCGGGCTGCACCAGCGCGCGCCGGCGCTCGACATCGACGGCGAGCACCCGGTCCATATGCTTGCTGCAATCGAGCACCAAGGCGCGCCCGACGGTCTGGCCGCATTGCGAGGTGCCGCCGCCGCGCGGCAGCACCGGCACGCCCTCCTCGCGCGCGATGGCGATAGCGGCGGCAACGTCCTCGGCGTCGCGCGGCACCACCACGCCCAAGGGCTCGATCTGATAGATCGAGGCGTCGGTGCTGTAGCGGCCGCGGCTCGCGGCATCGAACAGCACCGCCCCGCGCAGGCTCTGGCGCAGGCGCGCCGCCAGCGCCCCGTCCCCGGGCTCGAGAGATCGCTGTTGCGCCCGCTCGCTCATGGCGGCGATTAGAGGGGATTGGGCGGGAAAATTCTAGGGAGTTGTCAGTTATCAGTCGTCAGTTGTCATTTCGCCGCGGCGCTCACTGACAACTGATGACTGACAACTGATGACTTTTCTTGCCCCACCGCGGTCCCTGTGCGACCCTCCGGGCCGACAAGAGGATACCGCCCATGGCACTGCATACCGGCCGTCATTTCCTGCAGATTCCGGGCCCGACCAACGTGCCGGACCGGGTGCTGCGCGCCATCGACCGGCCGACGATCGACCATCGCGGCCCGGAATTCGCGGCACTCGCCAAATCTGTGATCTCAGGCATGAAGCGCGTCTTCGGCACCACCGGGGCGGTGGCGGTGTTTCCCGCCTCGGGCACCGGCGCCTGGGAAGCGGCGCTGGTCAACACGCTGTCGCAAGGCGACCGCGTGCTCGCCTTCGAGACCGGGCATTTCGCCACGCTGTGGCGGGCGATCGCCACCAGGCTCGGGCTTGCGGTCGAGTTCGTGCCCGGCGACTGGCGCCACGGGGTCTCGCCGGAAGAGGTCGAGCGCCGGCTCACCGCCGACACGGCGCATGCCGTCAAGGCGGTGATGGTGGTGCATAACGAGACCTCGACCGGGGTGGCGAGCCGCGTCGGCGCGGTGCGCCAGGCGATCAACCGCGCCCGCCATCCAGCGCTGCTGCTGGTCGACACCATCTCCTCGCTCGCCTCGATCGACTACCGCCATGACGAATGGGGCGTCGACGTCACCGTCGGCGGCTCGCAGAAAGGGCTGATGCTGCCGCCGGGCCTGTCGTTCAACGCCGTCTCGGCCAAGGCGCTCGCCGCCAGCAAGAATGCCACCCTGCCGCGCGCCTATTGGGACTGGCCGCCGATGATCGCCGCCGGCGAGACCGGCTTCTTTCCGTTCACCCCCGCCACCAATCTGCTGTACGGCCTCGATGCGGCGATCGCCATGCTGGAGGAGGAAGGGCTCGCCAATGTCTTCGCGCGCCATGACCGGCTCGCCGAGGCGACGCGGCGCGCGGTGCGCGGCTGGGGGCTCGAGATCCTCGCCGCCGATCCCGCGGAGTATTCGAGCTCGCTCACCGCGGTGATGGTGCCGGCCGGCCACGACGCCGATGCCGTGCGCCAGGCGGCGCTGGAGCGCTTCGACATGTCGCTCGGCACCGGCCTCGGCAAGCTCGCCGGCAAGGTGTTCCGCATCGGCCATCTCGGCTGGTTCAACGAGCTCATGCTGATGGGCACGCTGGCCGGCGTCGAGATGTCGCTGGCGCTTGCCGGCGTGCCGCACCGCAAGGGCGGCGTCGACGCGGCCATGGACTACCTCGCCGGCAACCGGCGCTAGCAGCTGGCTCTACACATGCTCTTTGCGGCGTTCCGCTCTTCCGCATCGTCATGCCCGGGCCGGCCGAAGGCCGAGACCCGGGCATCCACGTTTGGCGACGGGCGCGCTGCAAGACATGGATGGCCGGGACAAGCCCGGCCATGACGGGAAAAGCGAGAGAAACCGGGCGAGGGGCACAGGACATGCGCAAAACGGGCTATGCGGCGACGAGCATGGTGCTGTTCATGCTCTGCCTCATGTACATGATCACCTATATCGATCGCGTGAACATCTCGACCGCGGCGATCGTCTTCAAGGGCGAGCTCGGGCTCAGCAACACCGATTACGGCGCGATCTTCGCCGCCTTCGGCTGGAGCTATGCCGCTTTCCAGATCATCGGCGGCTTCATCGGCGACCGGTTCGGGCCGCGGCTGACCCTAGGCGTGTGCGGCGCGATCTGGGCGGTATCGACGATCTGCACCGGGCTCGCCGACGGCTTCTGGGGGCTGATCCTGGCGCGCGTCGCGCTGGGCCTCGGCGAAGGCGCGACATTTCCGACGGCGACGCGCGCCATGTCGAGCTGGGTGCGCGCCGACTGGCGCGGCTTCGCCCAAGGCATCACCCACACCTTCGCACGCTTCGGCAACGCGGTCGCACCGCCGATCGTCGCGGCGCTCATCACGCTCTATTCCTGGCGCGCCTCCTTCGTCTTCATCGGCATCGCCAGCCTGCTCTGGGTCGTCGCCTGGGTCTTCTACTTCCGCAACAGGCCCGCCGATCACCTTGGGATCAGCGAGCAGGAGCTCAAGAGCCTGCCGCCCTATCGCGGCGGCAGCCAGGAAACCGCCGTTCCCTGGCGCCGTCTCGTGCCGCGGATGATGCCGACCACCATCGTCTATTTCTGCTATGGCTGGACGCTCTGGCTCTATCTCAGCTGGATACCGCTCTACCTGCAGCACAGCCACAACCTCAACCTCAAAAGCTCCGCGCTGTTCTCCACCGCCGTGCTGCTGGCCGGCGTGGTCGGCGACACCGTCGGCGGCGTGGTCAGCGACCGCGTCTTCCGCCTTACCGGCAGTCTCGCCGCGGCGCGGCGCAACGTCATCGTCGGCAGCCTGCTGGGATCGCTGGTCTGCCTCGCGCCGATCTTCTTCGTCGAGAACATCGGCGTGCTGGCGCTGTGCCTCGGCGCGGCGTTCTTCTGCCTCGAGCTCACCATCGGCCCGATCTGGTCGGTGCCGCTGGACATCGCGCCCAAGCATGCCGGCACCGCCAGCGGCATCATGAACACGGGCTCGGCGGTGGCGGCGATCGCCTCCCCCTGGCTCTTCGGCGTCATCATCGACGGCACCGGCAATTGGAACCTGCCGTTTGCCGGCTCGATCGCGCTGCTGTTGCTGGGTGCCGTCCTCGCGTTCTGGATGCATCCGGAGCGGTCGATCGAAAAGACCGCCGGCGCGACGCCGGTGCGCGTCGCGGCGGCGGGACGATGACCGCGCGCGGCGACGGGCTGGCGCGCCGGCTGCTCGAGGCGCGACGCGGCGGCAGGCGGATCGCCAGCCTGCCGGCCGAGCTCGTGCCGGAAGATGCCAGCGCGGCCTATGCGGCGCAGGACCTCGTGGCGCGCGCGCTCGGACGGATCGCCGGCTGGAAGGTGGGCGCGGCGGGTCCCGAGGCCGAGCCCAATTGCGCGCCGCTCTTCGCCGACCTCGTCGCCCCCTCCCCGGCGCGCTTTGCCGCGGCGCGGTTTCCGCTCGGCGGCATCGAGGGCGACCTCGCCTTCCGCTTCGGCCGGGATCTGCCGGCGCGCGCTGAGCCCTATGACGCGGAAGAGGTGTGGCAAGCGGTCGACACGCTCCACGCCGCGATCGAGCTCGTCGATTCGCGCTTTGCCGATTTCCGCGCCCAGGACAGGCTGGCGCTGCTCGCCGACAATC
Organism: Allostellaceae bacterium; assembly: GCA_052143095.1. Lineage (GTDB taxonomy): Bacteria > Pseudomonadota > Alphaproteobacteria > ATCC43930 > CGMCC-115725 > DAHUYF01. The sequence continues at coordinate 1,710 of JBKQTR010000352.1, read as the reverse complement.
AGGCCAACGGCGCCTTCTGCCATGGCGCGGGCATTAGGGACTGGCGTCACGTCGATTTCCTGGCGCAGCCCGCCAGCCTCGCCCTCGACGGCGCGGAAGTCGCCCGCGCCGTCGGCGGCAACGCCGCGGGTCATCCCAAGCGCCTGCTCGCCTGGCTCGCCAACCATTGCGCGCGACGCGGGCGCGGGCTTGCCGCCGGCGACATCGTCACCACCGGCACGCATACCGGCCTGGTCTTCGCCACGCCCGGCGCCACGGCGAGCGTGCGCTTTCCCGGGATCGGCGAGGCGAGTCTCACGCTGACGGCGTGAGGCGCGCCGCGACTCGCAGATTTTGCCGCGGATTTTCGGCGAAATAACAAATGCCTAACGACTGCTCAACGAAGTACTATTATAGCTAAGGCGTCCTGCTGCCGCCTCCCGCCGATATGCCGGGACCGGCGGCGGCGCCGGGGGAACGCATTTTGCGGAATAGTGCTTGAGACGCCAGACCGTAGCGATCGTCGACGACAGGATCACCAACCTCAAGATCCTTGAGCGTCTTGCCGCGTCGCTCGACGACCGGGTCGAGGTGCGGACCTTCGACCATCCGCGCCGCGCGCTCGACTACGCCGCGCTCCAGCCGCCCGACCTCGTGATCACCGATTTCAAGATGCCCGAGCTCGACGGCGCCGAGTTCATCCGGCGCTTCCGCGCAGTGCCGTCCTGCGCCGACGTGCCGGTGATGGTGATCACCGCCTATGAGGACCGCGACCTGCGCTATCAAGCGCTCGAGGCGGGCGCGACGGACTTCCTGCTGAGCCCCGTCGACCACCACGAGTTCCGCGTCCGCTCGCGCAATCTGCTGATGCTGCGCCGCCAGCAGCTGCTGCTCAAGGAGCGCGCCTCCTCGCTCGAGGAGCAGATCGCGGTCGAGGAGCAGCGCCACCGCGACGCGCTACGCCACAGCCACGAGCTGCTGATGCGCGTCATCGACGCCGTGCCGGTGCTGGTGAGCGCCACCGACCATGAGGGGCGCTATGTCTTCGTCAACGACTTCTACGCCCGGCATATCGGCCGCCCGGTCGCGGCGATCGTCGGGCTGACGCCGGTGGCGGTGAGCGACGGGCCCGAGACGCGCGCGGCGATGGAGCGCGACCGACGCATCGTCGCCGGCCTCGACCCGCCGGGCGCCTTCGAAGGGACGATCGTGCTGCCCTCGGGCGAGACCCGCGTGCTGCTGACCACCAAGGCGCTGCTGCGCGACCACGACCAGCGGCCGTCGCTGGTGGTCACCGCCTCGCTCGACATCACCGACCGCAAGGAGGCCGAGCTCGCGCTCGTCGCCGCCAAGGAGGAGGCGGAGCTGGCGAGCCGCAGCAAGACCGAGTTCCTCGCCAATATGAGCCACGAGCTGCGCACGCCGCTCAACGCCATCATCGGCTTCTCGCAGGTGATGGCCGACGAGGTGCTGGGACCGCTCGGCAGCCAGCGCTATGCCGGCTATGCCCGCGACATCGCCTCCTCGGCGCAGCATCTCCTCGGCATCATCAGCGACATCCTCGACGTCTCCAAGCTCGAGGCCGGCCGGGTCGAGATCGAGAATGACGAGATCGAGATCGCTCAGATGGCGCGCGACGTGCTCCATCTCGTCGTCGAGCGCGCGCGCTCGCTCGACATCGCCATCGACATCGAGGTGCCGCCCGAGCTGCCGCGGCTCAGAGCGGACGCG
>JBKQTR010000351.1:0-38387 GCA_052143095.1 Allostellaceae bacterium | reverse complement strand
TCCTCTCCGCCCCATTGGGGCGGAGAGGCCGGGTGAGGTGGGGAACGCTCGGCTTCGGGCGCGGAGCGGCGCGCAGCGCACCACGAGATAAAGACCCGTAAGACCGAAAAAACTCGATATTATGCTGAGACAGAGCGTCACGCGGAAGCAGCCCCCACCTCACCCCGACCCTCTCCGCCCCCGAGGGCGGAGAGGGGATTTAGGAGGCTGGCAGCGTGGACTCGGACGAGAGGCGGTATCGCCCGAACGAAGCATTTGTCTTTGTACGAACCCTGAGACTTGATTCGCGGAAGGATGCATCCGCCGTCAGCCGTCTTGTGAGGGGGCGGCTATGACGATGATCCGTCGGCACATACTCTCATGGGTGCCGGAAGCGGCCGATGAGGCCGGCGGCGCCCTTGGCGTGGCCGGCAAGCGCGGCGAGGAGCTCGTCGCGGGTCAGCCCCGGCTGCAGTGCCGCGGGCTCGAGGTCGGTCGCGATCAGCGTGAAAGTGTAATGATGCCAGTCGCCGGGCGGTGTGCACGGCCCGAAATATGTGGCGAGGCCGGGCGTGCTCTTGCCGCCGACGAATTTCTCCGAGGGCTTGCTCACCTCGCCCTCGGCAAAGCCGGTCACCGCCGCCGGAATGCCATAGGCGACCCAATGCACCACGCCGAGGCCGGCGCGCCCTTCGGGATCGGTCATGACCAGGGCGAAGCTTTTGGTGCCCTCGGGCGGGCTCGACCAGGCGAGCGGCGGCGAGACGTTGTCGCCGACGCAATTCGGGTTCGTCGGATTGTTGCCGGCATATTTCGTCGCGAGCATGCCGTTGTCGGCGAAGGCCGGCGAGTTCAGCGAAAAGGGATCGGCGGCCCGCGCGGCGCCGCCGGCGCAGCAGAGCGACACGGCGATCCCGGCTGCGACGCAGAGATTTCCAACGGATGACGTCACGGCTTCCTCCCTCGTGCCTGGCCCGTATCAGCCGCGGGCCTGCGGCACCATAGCAGCGCGCGGGGGGCGCCCGGAAGCCGGGACGCGATTTGGGCAGGGGCCAACCAAAAGCCGGCCGCCAAAAGCCGCTTCTCTGCGCTGGCTGGCAGCCCACCCGCCTAATCCTAATGAAGCGCGGCAAGCCTTGACCAGGGCCATTTCGGAAGCCAATCGCGCAAGCGACGTGATTAAAAGAATCCGCGCGCTACTGACGAAGGCGTCACCCGAAATGCAGTCGCTGGATATCAACGACGTCATCACGGAAGTAATGGCCTTAACTGATAGCGAGGCGTCGAGACGCGGTGTGACCGTAGAAGCCGAACTCGCCGTCGATGCTCCCCATGTGCTCGGCGATCGCGTTCAGCTTCAGCAAGCGATGCTGAACTTGATCATGAACGGCATCGAGGCGATGAGCATGGTCGCCGACAGACCCCGAGAACTGCTCATCAAGTCTCGGAAAAATCCCGAGGGCGTGCGAATCCTGGTTCGAGATTCCGGAAAAGGATTCGATCCTGAGCAGGCGGAACGCCTTTTCCAACCATTCTTCACCACGAAACCGCAATTCATTGGCATGGGGCTGGCGATCAGCCGTTCCATCATTGAAGCTTACGGCGGCCGCCTGTGGGCTACGCCTGGGCCTTCACATGGAGCGCTTTTTCAATTCACCTTGCCCAAAGCCGATCGTCCACAGGGCGGGCCTCCGGCATCGTCGTCGTGATCGAACGGTAGCGGCCACAGGCCCCTGGAAGAGACGGCACCATAGCTCCGAAGGGGTATCCGAGAGCCGGGACGGTCGGTTCGATGGTTCTGGAGAAGCGGCCGGCGGGCGGCTAAGCTCTGGGCGAAGCAAGAAGAAAGTCGGGAGAGAAGCGATGACGGAGATCGCGGTCGGCCGCGTCATCAGCGGCAAGCGGGAGAGGACGCGCGAGAGCATCCTGGAGCGGGCGTCGCGCGCCGCGCGCGGGCTCGCCGAACTCGGCGTCGGCGCCGGCGACGCCGTCGGCGTGGTGCTGCGCAATGATTTTCCGTTCTTCGAGGCGAGCTATGCGGCGCAGCGGCTCGGCGCCTACAGCGTGCCGGTGAACTGGCACGGCAAGCCGCCGGAGATCGCCTATGTGCTGAGCGATTGCGGCGCCAAGGCGGTGGTGACGCATGCCGATTTGCTGCCCCTAGTGGCGCCGGCCATGCCGCCGGGGGTGCCGCTCTTCGTCGTGCCGACGCCGCCGGAGATATCCTACGCCTATGGCATCGCCGCCGCGGCCTGTCGCGCGCCGGCGGGGGCACAGCGCTGGGACGAGTGGCTCGAGGGCTTCGCGCCGCTGCCCGACGCGCCGGCCGGCGGGATCTCCAGCATGATCTACACCTCCGGCACCACCGGCAATCCCAAGGGCGTGCGGCGGGTCATGGGCGCGGGATCGGGGCAGGCGATGGGCGAGCTCGCGCGCGACGTCATGGGCATCACGCCGGGAAAGGTGATGCGCACCGTCATCACCGGGCCGCTCTACCATTCGGCGCCGAATTTCTACGGCCTCTACGCGGTGCGCGACGGCGGCCTCGCGATCCTGCAGCCGCGCTTCGAGGCGGAGGAGCTGCTGCGCTTCATCGAGCGCTACCGCATCACCCACCTCCACATGGTGCCGACCATGTTCGTGCGGCTGCTGCGCCTGCCGGACGAGGTGAAGCGGCGCTATGACCTCTCCTCGCTGGAATGGGTGGTGCATGCGGCCGCACCTTGCCCCGCCGATGTGAAGCGGCGGATGATCGAGTGGTGGGGGCCGGTCATCGTCGAGTATTATGGCGCCACCGAAACCGGCGGCGTCACCTTCCACACCGCCGAGGAGGCGCTGTTGAAGCCCGGCACCGTCGGGCGGCCGCGGCCCGGCGGCATCGTACGCATCTACGATGCCGAGGGACGCGTGCTGCCGCCGGGCGAGGCCGGCGAGATCTTTCTCTGGCTCGAGGGCTGGCCCGACTTCACCTATCACGGCCTCGACGACAAGCGCCGCGAGATCGCGCGCGACGGGCTCGTCTCGGTCGGCGATGTCGGCTATCTCGACGAGGACGGCTATCTCTTCCTCTGCGACCGCAAGCGCGACATGGTGATCTCCGGCGGCGTCAACATCTATCCCGCCGAGATCGAGGCGGCGCTGCTCGCCATGCCGGGCGTGCATGATTGCGCCGTCTTCGGCATTCCCGACGTGGAGTTCGGCGAGAAGCTCTGCGCCTATATCGAGCCCGAGCCGCAGGCGCGGCTCAGCGAGGCCGAGGTCGCCGCCTTCCTGCGCCAGCGGCTCGCCGATTTCAAGGTGCCGCGGGTGATGCGCTTCGAGACCGGGCTGCCGCGCGAGGATTCCGGCAAGATCATGAAGCGCAAGCTGCGCGAGCCCTATTGGGCGGCGACGGGGCGAAGGATCTAAGCGGCGCTCACACGGCGGCAGTGATCGGCCGCGATCTTCCGCTGCCATGCCTGAAGCGGTCGCCCTTACCTGGCGCGGGATGTCGCAGACGTGCCACAAGCATCCAATCGTCTTAAAACGCTTGCGGCCTGAGCGGGTCAAACGGCCTTCACAGCGGCACATGCCGAGGCGCCAGCAGCGAGGCGTTCGCCGCCCGGCACGGCGTCAGCACGCTCACCAGCTCGGTGAACCCGCGCGACACTGCCCCGCACCTTGCCGCGCCGCAGCGTCACTAGGTCGGCGGCGCTGATGGGGCGGTCCCGCCGGCAATCGTCGAGAGGTTCCTGCGCGCATGGGTCCGTCGCATTGCGCGCGGCTGGTTCGCCTTGACGGCGTGCAGCACCACAATGACTGGGTCGAGCGGTGGCAGACAAAAACGCGCGCACTGCCGTCCTGCGACTGATCGCGCGTCGGTATTGCGGCTTGAGCTGGGAAACAGGCGAGGCGAGTTCCAGCATTGCGGCGGCCGGCCGGCGGGCTTACGCTTTGAAAAGAGCGCCGCACCGCATCGGACGAGAGCCTCTACTCCAAGAGAATTGCCGATCGCACGGCCACCGCCAGAGCATTCCGGCGACAGCGCACACCTGAAGCCAGGAGGAATGCCATGGCACAATGGAAACCCGACCCGACCTTCTATCCCTCGCCCCGCATGGCGATGAGGGCACCGGCGGAGACCGTCGCCTATGTCGCCGCATTCGATCCCTCGCGCAAAACGCCAGACGGCATTGCCGTGATCGATGTCGACCCCAAATCCAAGAGCTACGCGAACATCCTGAACACCGTGGCGATGCCGAACGTCGGCGACGAGCTGCATCACTTCGGCTGGAACGCCTGCTCGTCCTGCCTCTGTCCCAACGCGCCACATCCGCATACCGAGCGGCGCTACCTGATCGTGCCGGGATTGCGCTCCTCGCGCATTCATGTCCTCGACACCAAGCCCGATCCGCGCAGCCCGAAGCTTGTCAAAGTGATCGAGCCCGGCGAGGTCGCCGAGCGCGCCGGCTATACCCGGCCGCACACCGTCCATTGCGGGCCGGAAGGGATCTACGTCGCCGCGCTCGGCAATGCCTTGGGCAAGGCGCCGGGCGGCGTCTTTCTCATGGATCACGAGACCTTCGACGTTCGCGGGCGCTGGGAGATCGATCGCGGCGACCAGCAGCTCGCCTATGACGCCTGGTGGCATCTCGGCTACGACACGCTCGTCACCAGCGAGTGGGGCACGCCCGATATGTTCGAGGAGGGCCTCGTGCCGGAGCTCTTGCTCGGCGCAAAATACGGGCGACGGCTGCATTTCTGGGATCTGCACGCGCGCAAGCACCAACAGACCATCGATTTCGGTGACACTTACCAGCTCGTCTTCGAGCTCCGCCCGGCGCACGACCCGACCAAGGCCTATGGCTTCGTCAACTGCGTGCTGAGCCTTGCCGACCTCTCGTCGTCGATCTGGGTGTGGCACCGCGACGGCAGCCGATGGGCGGCGACCAAGATAATCGAAATTCCGGCCGAACCCGCCGATCCGGACAAGCTGCCGGCGATGCTCAAGGGTTTCAAGGCGGTGCCGCCGCTGGTCACGGATATCGACCTGTCGATGGACGACCGCTTCCTCTACGTCTCGTGCTGGGGCACGGGCGATTTGCAGCAATACGACGTCTCCGACCCCTTCAAGCCGAAGCTCACGGGCAAGGTGCGCATCGGCGGGATCGTCGCGCGCGCCACTCATCCCAGCGCGGACGGCCAGGCGCTCAACGGCGGCCCGCAAATGGTCGAGATCAGCCGCGACGGTCGCCGCGTTTATTTCACCAATTCGCTCTATGGCGCCATCGACGGGCAATTCTATGACAGCCTGGACGGCTGGATGGTGAAGCTCGACGCCAAGCCCGAAGGCGGCATTGCCTTCGACGAGCGCTTCTTCGTGCGTTGGCCAAAATCGCACCGCCCGCATCAGGTCAGGCTCGAAGGCGGCGACTGCTCGTCGGATTCCTACTGCTATCCCTGAGGGGACAGCGCAGCCGGGGCGCGCGGTGAATGACGGAGCTGTGGCCATGGCTGACCCTGGCGGGGCTTGGCGCCTTTCACGGCGTCAACCCTGCCATGGGGTGGCTCTTCGCGGTGGCGCTGGCGCTCCACCGACGGAGCCGCGCCACCTTGCTCTGGGCGCTTCCGCCGCTCGCCCTTGGTCACGCCTTGTCGATTGGCCTCGTCGCCGCCGCGGTGATGACGGCCGGCGTGCTCATCGACCGCCGCTCGATCCAGCTTGGCGCCGGCCTCTTTCTCATGGGCTGGGCGGGATATCACTACGCTTATGGCCATCGTCACCGCGTTCGCGTCGGCATGACGACCGGGCTCGCGGGGCTGGTGCTGTGGTCGTTTCTCATGGCGACGGCGCATGGCGCCGGCTTGATGATCCTGCCCGCGCTCATGCCGCTGTGCCTCGGCGCGCAGAGCGGCGCCAGGACGGCCGCGGCAGCGGGCATGGCGGTGGGCCTTCATACCGTTGCCATGCTCGCGGTGACGGGGCTGCTCGCTGCCGTGATCTATGAGTGGGTCGGGCTCGCGATCCTGAGGCGGGCATGGCTGAACGTCGATCTGCTGTGGACGAGCGCACTCGCCCTCACCGGGCTCCTGCTGCTGATCTATCGCTGACACGTGCTCGGACCGCCATGTTGCGAAGCGACGGAGGCCAGCGGCGGTCGTCGCGATGACCACGCTTGGTCGGGTCAACCCTAGACAGCGATCCTTCAAGGGACCCGCAGCGCAGGGCGGTTCGGTGACCGAACCGGACGTTCGCCCGTGCTCCAAGACCGAACGTTTCATGGCCGGAGACTATTGGCGTTGGCATGCTGCTCCGCTGTGGTGTCTAGCTGTGAAGTCTCAGTAGGTTGTCCATTCGGTCCGGACCGAGGAAGCTGAAGTTGCTGAAGCTTTAGCAGACCTTGGAGGCGGCAGCCGATCTCAGGGCGTTGCCATGGGCTGCCGTGGAAATCCCAGGCCTGGGCGACTACTTAGATATCAGGGGTCTCGTGATCCGGCTATGAGTGCCCGGGGGAAAGGTCCTTACCGTTCCCTTCTAAACCCGAGAGAGACCCTGAATTCACCAGGTGCTTGAGCATCGAGGTGGCCCATGAAGTCGCAGGACGATCTCTTCGGTCTCTTCTCGAGGCTGTATGACAGCCAGAAAGAGACGGAAATGTCTCTCGAAGACTATCTGAAATGCTGCGCCCGCGAGCCTCTCGCCTATGCGAGCGCGGCCGAGCGTCTGCTGGCGGCGATCGGCGAGCCCGAGATTACCGATACCAGCCACCGCCCGCGGCTGGGCCGCATCTTCACGAATCGGAGCATCCGGGTCTACCCGTCCTTCGCCGACTTCTACGGCATGGAAGAGACGATCGAGCGCATCGTCGGCTATTTCCGGCACGCGGCGCAGGGCCTCGAGGAGCGCAAGCAGGTCCTCTACCTCCTGGGGCCGGTGGGCGGCGGCAAGTCTTCGCTTGCCGAGCGCTTGAAGCTGCTCATGGAGAAGCTGCCGGTCCACACGCTGAAGGCCGGCAGGGACATCAGCCCGATCTTCGAGAGCCCCCTTGGCCTGTTTGATCCGCTGAGCATGGGCGAGGCGATCGAGCGGCGCTACCGCATCCCGAAGCGGCGTCTCACCGGCATTGCTTCGCCCTGGGCGATGAAGCGCCTGGACGAGTTCGGCGGCGACATCTCCAAATTCAGCGTCGTCCGCCTGCATCCCTCGCGCCTCCGCCAGATCTGCATCGCCAAGACCGAGCCCGGCGACGAGAACAATCAGGACATCTCGACCCTCGTCGGCAAGGTCGACATCCGCAAGCTCGAGTTCTTCAGCCAGGCCGATGCCGACGCCTATGCCTTCTCCGGCGGCTTGAACCGGACGACCCAGGGCATCCTCGAGTTCGTCGAGATGTTCAAGGCGCCGATCAAGATGCTGCACCCGCTGCTGACGGCGACGCAGGAGTCGAACTACATCGGTGCTGAAAACATCGGCGCCATCCCGTACCAGGGCATCATCATGGCGCACTCCAACGAAGCGGAATGGCAAGCCTTCAAGAACAACCGTACCAACGAGGCCTTCATCGACCGCATCTGCGTCATCAAGGTGCCCTACTGCCTGCGCGCCGCCGAGGAGCGGCAGATCTATGAAAAGCTCCTCAGCAGCAGCGAGCTTGCGGAGGCGCCCTGTGCGCCCAGCACGCTCGAGATGCTGTCGCGCTTCTGCGTGCTGTCGCGCCTCAAGCCACACGAGAATTCGAACCTCTACTCGAAGATGCGGGCGTATGACGGCGAGAGCCTCAAGGACAGCGACCCGCGCGTCAAGACGATGCAGGAATATCGCGATGCCGCGGGCGTCGACGAAGGCATGGAGGGCCTCTCGACCCGGTTTGCCTTCAAGGTGCTGTCCAGCACCTTCAACTATGACACGCAGGAGGTCTCGGCCGATCCCGTCCACCTCATGTACGTGCTGGAACAGGCGATCCGCCGCGAGCAGTTCCCCGAGCTTCAGGAGAAGAAGTTCCTGAGCTTCATCAAGACCGAGCTGGCGCCGCGCTATGCCGAGTTCATCGGCAACGAGATTCAGAAAGCCTATCTTGAGTCCTATGGCGATTACGGCCAGAACCTATTCGATCGCTATGTGACCTATGCCGACGCTTGGATCGAGGATCACGACTACAAGGACCCGGATACGGGACAGCTGATGGATCGCGAGCTGCTGAATCAGGAGCTCTCCAAGATCGAGAAGCCGGCCGGGATCGCCAATCCCAAGGATTTCCGCAACGAGGTGGTGAAGTTCGCGTTGCGCGCGCGCGCAGCCAATCGCGGCAAGAACCCAGCTTGGACCTCCTATGAGAAATTGCGTGTGGTGATCGAGAAGCGCATGTTCTCGCAGGTCTCGGACCTCCTGCCGGTCATCAGCTTCGGCAGCAAGAAAGACAGCGAAACCGAGAAGAAGCATACCGACTTCCTGGAGCGGATGACGGCGCACGGCTACACCCAGCGTCAGGTGCGCCGCCTCGTCGAATGGTATATGCGGGTCAACACGGCTGGTTGATCGCGCCGACCGGGAGCGATCGCGGCGGCCTTCTCAGGCCCTCACGCCCTCTGCGGTTGCTTGCCGTCCCTCGCTCAACCGTGCGGTCGGAGCGCTGATCCCAAGAGACGGCGCGTGCCGCTGGCGATTTCTTCCATGCCGCCGAGTTCGAGCTGGTGCTGCGGCACGTCGTCAAGCGCTGCCGCTAGAAACCTGCAGTTGATGGAACGACCCGGCGGATCCGCGTCAGCGGATAGATGCGCCGCATTATATGAGTGGGACGGGTCACCATTTGTATTTTACACGACAGATGGTACGACCCGATGTTCCAGGGAGAGAGCATCATGAAAGCTGCCTTGCTATTCACCGGGAGCGGCCCCTTGGTGATCCTGACTTCCCACGCCTCCTTTACCGATCCAGCTCTGCTGGAGAAGCTGGCGGCCAAAGGCATCGACAAGTTCATTGCTTACGAAGTGCCTGTCGCGACTGCCGAGGAGCGATATGGCAACCATTTCCACGTGGTTATGCGCGATTTGCGGGAAACCGACGATTTGCGCGTCCTGGATTTCAATGGCGAAAGGGCCTTTCGTCTCTTTCACATCGCCGAGCTCGGCGCGCCAATGATGCACGAGGCCGGAGCGGACGTCTCGGCGCGCTGAGTTCCTTGTTCGTCGCAACGCTTCGCGGCGGGATCTAGGATCGCGTCATCAAGAAAGCCAGCAACGCCAGCTCATCGGCATGGGACGGATCGGCTTGATGACAGCGCGGCGATCTGCCTATCCACATAGTGCTTGGCCGCGAGTTCGGATCCCGCGGCCACATTCAGCAAGTAATGCATCAGAAGATCGGGTAGGCCCCTGCGCTGCAGACGAACCTCCAAGCCAGCTGCCGAAACCGCGTACAGGGTCTCGCAACGGCGGGAATAAGCCCGGACGTAAAAAAAGCTTTTGTCGTGAGCGATCCAGCCGGCCAAGGCCGAAGCGGCAATCCGGTTTACGACATCCGCTGCCGCGGCTGCTTCCCCTCCGGTGACGATCCGCACTGCATGCTCATCGAAGTCGAACCGGTACCATTCAGGCGCCCCCTCGGCGAAAACGATGCCGAGCGCATAACGCGCGGTACGCTGTCGATAAAGGTCGATCACCCTGTCGCCGGTCGCGAAGCCGGACCGCGCGTACGCAGCTATCCCGTCCACGACGAAGCGGTCAATGATCCGCTTGAGTTCCGCCCGGGACCGACCTTCGGGATTGGGATCAACCAGATCGGGCACAGGACCCGTCGGATCGAAGCGCAGTGCCGCCGTATCATCCTGGACCGTGACCACAATCTCGGAAGCGCCCGGGCGACAGCTCGCGCGGCCGCGGTCGATTTCGATGACGTCGCCGGGATTCATCATTCGGGTTTCGCCGCCGAAGCCAAGCCGCTTCAGATCGGCGATGAAGCGCTCGCGCGAGATCGGGAAGAGGAAATGATTGAGCCAAGCGTGGTTGCCACAAAATCGGAAGCCCGCCGCCCCGGGGACTATCCATCGCGGTGCGATCCGCACGGCGTTTTCCAGATTCTGCCGATGCACCTCGTACGGGAATTCCGTTGAGCGATTTTCGAAATATTCGAAATTCTGGCTCGCATACATGGCAAATAAGAGGTCGATGCCGCCGAACCGCCCCGTCACCGCATCGATCGTGTCCGCCGTGAGCAAGCTGTCCACCTGGTTCCAGCAGGTCCCGGAAGCGTCCTTGAACACCAGGCCGAACTCCGGAATGGAGCGCAACGCCGAGCGGGTCGGATAGAGCTCGAAGGCATCCGATCGGATCGGCCCCATGGGGTGGACCGGGTGGATACGGGCGAAGCCGAGCCTGCGAAGGGCGTAGACGATCAGCGGGTCTGCCGGAACGATGGCGTCAGCGTCGCGGGGCACCCGGCTCAAGGACGGTAAGTCGAAGTGATCGGGATGGCGATGCGAGACGATGAGCGTATCGATGCGTGGCAGCTTTTCCGGATCAACACGTCGCTTCGGGCAGGAGACGACCGCTCCCTCCTCGAAGGGGTCGAAGAAAACCGGATCCATCAGGCATGTCGCGCCATCCATTTCGACGAGAAGCGAGGCATGCCCCAATAAGGTTATCCTCATCGCACTGCCGGGATCTGCGTGGTCTCGATATGATCGGTAAAGATCGATCGGCTCGGCGTCGGCGTGTCGCAGAAATCGCCAGGAAGATGCCAACTCATATGGACGTCGCACGCGCTCTGGCCGTAGTCCGCGACTGATGTATTTCGCCCAGTGCCAAGGTGCACAGAGTGCCAGACATCACGCCGGTTTCGGGCAGTTGCCGCGGCTTCAAAGGTTTGCGTGTCGAAAGCCGGCAGGTTCATCGCTGGCTCCCTGTCATGCCTATGACTCCAGTGAAGCCCTTTGAATTGTACCTCCCCTGCGGGGGAAAGAGTACAGAGTTGGAAGGTGACGGGATCTGCATGAACCTGTCGAAGCTCGGGATGGTCGGAGAAGCGACAGACCTATCCTAAAGGTATCCCGTCGGGGATCGTGGCGCCGCAGCCAAGCGCGTCATCGCGAAACGACGATTGCCAGTTCCGAGTGACGACGAGTTGGGCACAATTCAGGAATTGGCCGCCGTAAAGGAATACTCCGGCGAGATCGGCACCGTCGAGCACAGCTTTGAAGAGGTTCACCCCCTCGAGGTGGACAGCCGACAGATAGGTCCGGCGCCTCAGCTGCGCCCCCGTCAACGGACGGTAATTGAGGAAGCTGTCGCGTTGCGGCTTCGTGATTAGGCCGGGGACGCGACAGGGTCCGCGTCGTCTATAATCTCGATAACCGTCGTCGAGGGGTCGAGATGCGCGGAGAGGAACGTGCCGTGCAAAGCACTACATCCCCACTCGAAGGTCAGCGCGCCGATGATAATATTGACCGAGCACCCGTCATCGGAGAGCGGCAAGTAGAGCCGGTTTGCCACCATCTCCAGATCCTTGGCACTGCTATATCGGTTGCGCAGGAACATCGGCCGCTTCTTCGCGCACACCGTCGATAGGACATGGCTGGCGTAAGCGAGCCGCTCACCGGTGAACAGCTCGTCGAGGTGTTTGCCCGTGTACTCCTTGCCGAAGGCTGCCACGAGTGCCGTGCCGGCCAAACGATAGCGGAAGCGCGCGCCGCCTCCTATCACTTCAATGAGTTGCAGGTGCGGCAGGATCCTGGGGACGTCGATCGGATCGACATCACGGCGGCGCGGCATGGCGCGCGAGCCCCGCTGGCGCTGCCAGTAGGCAAGTGCCGACCCCAAAACCGGATCTCTGCGATAGTCGAAGGTCACAACCGCCCAAAAACTGCTGCGCCGGCCATTCGATCACACTAAGGTAAAGCATCGATGAAAGGCGTCAGTGGAGTTCGGCCTGCCGCGGCGCGGCCGTCGGTAGCCGGCCGTTCGGGCAGGGCTCGCGCCGGGTCGGGGCGGCGTTGCTCGGCGGCTGCGCTTGGCGGGGCGCAGAGGAGCGCATGCGGCCGTGTGCCGCGAGGATCTCGCTGCCCAGCAGAAAGGCGATGGCCGCGCCGACGCAGACGAGAAAGGCGAGGCTTCCCGCGGTCCAGATCATCGGTAAGGCACGTCTCCTTGCGTAGGAGAATGGGGATGAGCCGTTACGCGGCCATGGCGACGGTATTAAAAGTTTTTCGTGAAAACGCCTCAGCCGCGACGCGCGGATCAACGCTGCGACGCTCATCGATGCCCAATGCCAGTGGCGCAGGCTTGCCCGGAAAGCCGGGCCGGAGCAACATGGGTCCGAAATCGCCGGCAGACCGATGCGACGCTCCGTGCGGTGATCGACTTCTGAACGGACTGAAACGAAGGGAGGCCACGATGATCAGGGTCAGCGTCTTTTATCCGTGGAGCACCGGCGCCACGTTCGACATGAACTACTATCTCGCCACCCATATGCCGATGGTGCAGAAGCGGCTCGGCGCCGCCTGCAAGGGGATCAGCGTCGACCAGGGCGTGGCAGGCGGCGCGCCCGGCACGCCGCCCTCCTTCATCGCCATCGGCCATATCCTTGCCGATTCCGTCGAAGCCTTCCAGGCCGCCCTCACGCCCCACGCCCAGGAGATCATGGGCTACATCCGCAACTTCACCAAGATCGCGCCGACGATCCAGGTGAGCGAGGTGAAGCTGTAGCCGGACAGAAGAAAGCGGCGCCGGAGTTCGTCCGGCGCCGCTAAATTCCGAAGATCGGACGATCCGGCCGCACGTGCACCGTCGCGCAGCTGCCGGATCGTCGACGGCTGCATTCTTTGCTATTCTTCGGTCGCGCCGGAAACCGGTCGGTACCGCGACTTATCGGGAGGAAGGGATTGTGTCCGTGACGAGCGATCTTGATACGACGAGCCCGAAATATCTGAGGGACAAATACGCTATCATCGGCGTGGGAGAAACGGCCTACATGCGAGGCTCGGGCAAGACGACGCGCGCGCTCGCCACCTGGGCCGTCCGGAACGCCATCGAGGATGCGGGCCTCAGGCCTGCCGATGTCGACGGCATGCTGTCCTATCAATCCGGCGATTCGATTTTCTCCCCCTTTGTGGCCGGCGATTTGGGAATCCGCCTCAACTTCTATATGGACGTGTTTGGCGGCGGGTCATCTACCGAGGCGCTTGTCGGCATGGCAATGGGACTCATCGAGGCCGGCATGTGCAAGGTCGTCGTGATCTTCCGGTCAATGAACGGTTACTCGCAGGTGCGGATCGGTGGCACCGGAGTGCGCGCTGCGGCGCCGGTCTCGGGCGACATGCTGCACAGTCGCGCCTATGGCTGGCAGAGCGCCGGACAGAGTTTCAGCCCGACTTTCATGCGCCACATGTACGACTATGGGACGCGTCCCGAACAGGTCGCTGCCGTCAAGGCGATCCATAGCGAGCACGCTGCGAACAACCCGAAGGCGTATTACAAGGACCGCGTGACGGTGGCCGATGTGCTGGGAAGCCGCATCATCTGCATGCCCCTCCATCTTCTCGACTGCTGCGTCGAGACCGATAACGGCAATGCCATCATCGTGGCCGGTGCCGACCGTGCGCGCGACGGTCGCCACCCCCCGGTCTTGATCCGCGGCGTGGTTGGCCGATGCAACAAGCCGCGCCTTGACATGCATTACCAGCATGGACCGATCTCGACGGTCGCCGGCCGCTACGCACGCGACATCCTATGGCCCAATTCGGGCGTCGGTCCCGAAGACATCGACGCCACCGGCTCCTATGATGCCTTCACCTTCACGACGATGCTGCAGCTCGAAGATTACGGCTTCTGCAAGAAGGGCGAAGGCGGCGACTACGTCAGCGACGGCACCATTCGGCTGGGCGGCCGGCGTCCCAACAATACGAGCGGCGGTCATCTCTGTGAGGGGTATACCCACGGCATCAACATGGTGATCGAGAATGTCCGTCAGCTCCGCCACGACGTGGACGATTCGTGCCCCATGGGACCGGACGGCAAGCGGCAGCACAGCTACGACTACCGCGCGGGCGGCTGTCGTCAGGTCAAGGACGTCGAGGTCACGGCCAATCTCGGTTGGGCGATGCCGGCGACCGGCTCGGCCATGGTCATGCGGCGCGGTTGAGGGGCACGGGAAATGACAGTCAAAGCTCAATACCTCGGCATGCCGCTCGATATCAGCGAGCTCGACGCCGAGAATTTGGAGTATTTCCGCTACTGCGCCGGACACGATTTTCGGCTTCAGGCCTGTACCAGCTGCGGGCTCGTGCGTTATCCCCCGACCACGGCGTGTCCTTGGTGCGCCAACCCCGGTGCGCGCTGGACCCCTGTCGAGGGGCGCGGCACCGTGCATTCCTACACCGAGGTCCACCATGCCATCCAGCCGGCGTTTCGCGACCATGTGCCCTATCTTGTCCTGCTCGTCGACCTCGACACGCAAAAAGGGGCACCGACCGCCGAGGAGGCGCTGCGCATCGTCGGCAATCTGACGACCGCGGACGGCGTGCTGGCGCCGCCGGAGCTGGTGCGCAAGGTCGGCATCGGCACGCGCGTGCGCATGGTGTTCACCGACATCGCTCCCGGCCTTGCCCTGCCGCAGTGGACCTTGGACCAGGCCGCGCAGCAGTCCTCCGCGGTCTGGCGCTATCCGGAAGAATAGGACGCACGGGAGGAATTTCGGTGAGCATGCAAGGTGTTTTCTCCGGGCTGAAGGTGCTCGATGCCGCGAGCTTCATCGCGGCGCCCGCCGCCGCCACGATCATGGCCGATTTCGGCGCGGACGTGATCAAGATCGAGCCTCCCGGCGAGGGTGACGCCTACCGCAACGTATCTTTCCAGCCGGGCATGCCCGTCAGCGATCGGGACTACTGCTGGACGGTCGATGATCGCAACAAACGCAGTCTGGCCCTCGATCTCAAGCATCCGCAAGCGCGGAAGATCCTGCACGATCTCATTGCCGGCGCCGATGTGTTCATCACGAACTATCCACCGCCGGTCCGACGTCGCCTCGGTATCGCGTTCGACCAGCTCTCGCACATAAATGCGCGCCTTATCTATGCGTCGCTCACCGCCTATGGCGAACACGGCGCCGAGGCAAACAAGCCGGGTTTTGACTCCACCGCATGGTGGGCGCGCTCGGGTCTGATGGATCAAGTACGACCTGACGCGGGGAGCTTGCCGGCGCGATCAATCCCCGGTATGGGCGACCACCCGACTGCGCTCGCTCTCTATGGCGCAATCGTCACCGCGCTCTTCCATCGCGAGCGTACCGGCAAAGGGGCCTATGTCGGCAGTTCGCTCATGGCGAGCGGCGCCTGGGCGAACGCCTGCTTCATCCAGGCCGGGCTCGACGGCGCTCGCTTCATACCCCGGCCGCGACGCACCGAAGCCCTCAATGCGCTCTCGAACCATTATCGCTGCCGTGATGATCGTTGGCTCATTCTGGCGATCGGCGTTGCTCAGGATGCGAAGCTCTGGCCGCTTTTTTCCGAGACCGTCGGGCGGCCGGACCTCGCCCAAGACCCGCGCTTCGCGGACCGCCCGAGGAGGTTCAAGAACGCCGGCGCCTTGTCGGCGCTGCTGGACGAGATCTTCCTGCAGCGCGATGCCGAGGAATGGATGCGTCTTCTTGAGTCGAAAGGCTTGGTTGTGGCGCTCGTGGCGCGACCCGGCGAAGCGCTCCACGACCGACAAATGCGTGAGAATGGCGTGATCGTGCCGCTCGGGGGCGGCGGCTACACGGTCAGCAGCCCGCTCTGGATCGCAAACATGGAAAAAACCGTCGCAACGCCGGCCCCGAAGCTCGGCGAGCACAGCGACGCCATTTTGCGCGAGCAGCGCATCACCGAGGAAAAGATCGCCGAACTCCGTGCGCAGGGGGTCATTTGCTGACCGCTCGCGGTCTCCGTGCCATGGCGAGTTGATTTTCTCCCCGACCCGGCGTCCCCGCCGCGTCTTCACCTTCCCTTAACCATAACGCCTTAGAAGCATCCCGCGGGCGTGCACCGCCGGAAGTCCGTGAGGCCGGTTGAGGAATTGGCATGATGGTTCGCACCTTGGCCGCGGCAGTCCTGGCCTTCAGCGCATTGATCGCAGTTCGGGCCGCCGCGGCGGAAGCCGACCTCGCCTTGGTTCTGGCGGTCGACGTGTCGAGCTCGATCAACGAGGAGCGCTTCGGCCTGCAGCGCGAGGGCATCGCCAAGGGTCTGGAGAGCAGAGAGATTCTCGATGCCATTGCCGGCGGACCGCACCAGACGATCGAGCTGGCGGTCATCGAATGGAGCGAGCGCCAGCACGTCGTCGTCGACTGGACCGTCATTCGCGGCCGGGCCGATCTCGAGCCGGTGCTGAAGGCATTGCGCACCAGCCCGCGTCCCAACGTCGGCTACAAGACGAACGTCGCCGCGGGCATCGTCAACGCAGCGGGATTGTTCGAAACCGCACCGCTGCTGGCGGATCGCAAGATAATCGACGTCAGTGGCGACGGTCAGCAGAATGACGGCACGCTGGCCGCCGAAGCGGCGCGCGACATGGCGGTAGCCCAGGACATCACCATCAACGGCCTGCCCATTACCTCCGGTGAGGAGCCGGAGGTCGATCGCTGGTACCGGAGCCATGTCGTCGGCGGTGACGGCGCCTTCATGGTCGTCGCCAATGGCCACGATAGCTTTGCCGATGCCATACACAAGAAGCTGTCTCTGGAAGTCGCTGGTGTGCTGCTCGGGACGCGCTTCGCGGCCATCAACGAGCGGCCTGGCGCGCGCGGGCGATAGTTCCGGACGCCGCTAGCGCCTCAATTTCCGCCTCGCCGTAGCCGAGCTCGCGGAGCACGTCATGGGTGTCGGCGCCGGGCAATGGCGGGGCTCGCAGGGCAGGTGCTCGGGCACTGCCAAGCTTGAAGCCGACATTCGGCACCACGATCTGCCGGTCGATCCCAGGCGCGCCATCGAGCGGGAGCAGCAGATTTCGGCCCGCCAGATGAGGATGGCGCAGCATCTCCTCCAGGCTGCGGATCTTTCCCGCGGGAACGTCGGCGGCGGCGAGCGCCAGTTCCCAGTCCTCGGCGCTGCGCGCGAGATAAGCCGAGGCGAGGATCGGTGCCAGCTCGGCGCCGCGCTCGGGATAGGCCTGCCAATCGACCATGTCGCGAGTTCCGGCGAGGTCGGCGCGACCGAGCACGCGCCAGATGGCGGCGCATTGCTTCGGCGTGCTGCCGACGACGGCGAGGAGGCCGTCCGCCGTGGCGAAGATGCCCGAGAAGGGACTGCCGCCGAACGGCGCATTCCCGGCAAGCCCCGGGTTGCTGCCGGCGATCAGCACCTGGGTCAGCAGCGGCCCCATGATCATCAGCGCCGCGTCCAACATGGCGACATCGATGATCTCGCCTGCGCCGGTACGCTCGCGCCGGAACAGCGCAACCGCCACGGCGAAAGCGGCGAGAAGGCCGGCGACGTAGTCGGTGAGGGGAAATCCCACGCGCAGCGGTCCGCTCGCCGGCGTCCCCGTTACCGCCATCATCCCGCTCACGGCCTGAATGATATGGTCGTAGGCGGGGCGATCTCTCAGCGGTCCGTCCTGGCCGAAGCCGGAAACGGCGCAATAGACGAGACGAGGATTGGCGGCGAGCAGCGCCGCCGCGCCGAGGCCGAGGCGATCGAGCACGCCCGGGCGAAAGTTTTCGACCACGACATCCGCTCTCTCCGCCAGCCGCCGGAAGATTGCCCTGCCCTCAGGTTCTCTGAGATTGAGAGCGAGGGAGCGCTTACCTGCGTTCTGCGCCAGGAACGAGGTGCCCATGCGCCGCCGATTGAGCACCGCATCGGAACCATGGACGCGGATGGGATCGCTGGCCTCCAGCGGCTCGACGCGGATTACCGCGGCGCCAAGCAGAGCGAGCTGATAGGTGCAAAAGGGGCCGGCCATGACATGGGTTGCGTCGAGCACGCGGATGCCCGCAAAGGGCGGCGTCGCCGCGCTCTCGCCGCCGGGCGCGGCGCCGCCGGGCTCAGTCACCGATGATGCCGCCGAACAGGACCCACCGCTCGCCGTCGAAGCGCTGCAACTGCATCTGGTGGATCGGATGGAAGTTGGTCGGGCTCGTGTTGATGAGAATTCCCGGCAGCATCATCGGCAGCTGCAGGTTCTGAAGATTTGTGGCTTGCCGCATGACGTTTTCCCGTGTGAGGTCGTCGCCGCATTGCTGCAGCGCTTGCACGAGGGTCTGCGCGGCGCTGTAGCCATAGACGTTGAAGCGGTCGGCGAGGTCGGCGTCGGGATTGTATTTTCTCATCCAGGCCAGCCAATCGCGGTAGCTCCCGTCGTTCTGCCACTGCCTGTCGGTAGGGTCCTTGATGTAGGCGGCCGAAACGATGCCGATCGATTTTTCGAGGCCGGCCGGCTGCAGCACCGCCGCGACGGAGCTCGACCCGCTGGTGAGATATTGGCGCGGCTTCCAGCCGATGTCGTAGGCCCGACGGATGGCTTGCGCGGCGAATTTCGGCGAGCTGACGTTGAAAAACGTGTCCGCTCCGGAGGCTTGCAAGGTGACGATTTGCGAATCCACGGTCGGGTCTGTCGACTCATACGATGCTACCGCGACAATCATCTTCGGCGCCCGGTCGCCGAGGGCGGCGCTGAACCCTTTCATATAGTCCTTGCCGTAGTCGTCATTCTGATAAAGGACGGCGATCTCGCCACCGGCATTGTGGTCGAGGATATCCCGGGCGAAAATCGCGCCCTCCGTCTGCAGATCCGGTTGCCAGCCAATGGTCCAGGGAAAATGCTCGGGGTCCGCCCAGAGCGAGGCGCCCGAGGCCAGGAACAGATGCGGCACCTTCCTGTCGTTGACGTATTTGTGTATGGCATTGTTGGTCGCCGTACCCATCGTCTGGAACAGCAGCAAAACCTGATCCTGCTCGACGAGCTTGCGCACCTGCTCCACCGTCTTGGGCGGGCTGTAGCCGTCATCGACGGTGAGGAACCTGATCTTCCGCCCGTTGATGCCGCCGTGATCGTTGATCATGGCGAAGTAGGCGGCTTCGGCCTTGCCGATGGCGCCGTAGGCCGACGCTGTGCCGCTGTACGGCATCGTCTGGCCGATCTTGATCTCGTCGTCGCTGACGCCCGGCCCGTAGGCCTTTTCGGCGGCGACCGGTGGTGCGACGACGGCCCAGAGCAGGAGCGAGGCGACCGTCACCGCAAGCCGAAGCATGTCGTCCTCCCAATGCCGGGTTGCGCCGAGCGAAGCCTGCCGCGGACAAGCATGAGAGCCGGGGCCACGCCCGCGCGAGCGTGGCCCCGTGCTGCCAGTCCTGGTCGGGCGCGGCGCTGCCGCTCAGCCGGCCTGAACGTAGCCGTAGCGCAGGTTCGACGGCGCCGCCGCGAGCTCGTACTCGGCCTTGAGCTTGGCCAGCCGGTCCTCCGAATAGGCCGGCATTTGCGTGTTGGCCGCGGCCTTGAGGTTGACCTTGTAGAGACGTGCCGAGTTGGCGCCGAAGATCAGCTGCTTGGTCGCGCTGTTGGGGCCGCCGAGCGCGGCGAACCCGTACTTCTTGCGCATGTCCTCGGGGATCTCGAGCCGGCGCATCGCTTCGATCTGCCATTGCGGCGAGCCATACCACACGGTATCGGTGCCCCAGACGACGTGATCGGCACCCAAGCCCTTGACCAAGGTGCCGATGAAGGCGGCGGAGAATTTCGGATTGGCCACCGCCGAATTGGCAAACGACGTGCCAAGCTCGGCATAGACGTTGGTGACGCCGAACTTCTCGGGAATCTCAGCCAGGTCGGTCGCCCATTTGATGCGGCCCGACGCTTCGAACTCGGCCCAGGCCTGGTCGGGGAGCTCCAGGAACGGGCGCAGCGCCGAGTGGTAGATGATGAAGTTCATCTGCGGCCAGTCCTTGGCTGCCTTGCCGATATCCCAGGTGGTGGCATATTCCCAGACGCCGGCGAAGGATTTCTCGTAGTCCGGCGGCAGCAGACCCTTGTGGATGCAGATCGTCGTGATGCCCGCTTTGACCGCCTTCTCGTAGAAGGGATACATCAGCGTCTCGTCGTCGAGCCGCCATGGGAATTTCGACGGTGCCAGCGGATCGCCGATGGTGTAGGCCTTCCATGAATCCGGCTTGTAGACGGCGATCGCCTTGTCGACCTCCTCGGTCCAGCCGGGCTGCTTCGGCGTGATCACGGTATGCGCGTACATGCGCCGCGACCCGGCAAAATCGTTGATCATCTCGCGCGCGCGAACGATCTGCTCGTTGGAGAGCAGCCACCAGGTCGGGTCGTCGAAGGGCGCCCCGCTCAGCAGCGTCAAGCTGGTGTCGCTGTCGTAGTAGAGTTCCTTCATGTAGTTCTGGAACTTGTAGCTCTGCAGCGTGACGCCCTCTTCCTTGAGCTTCGGGTTCCAGTGCTCGGCCGCGAAATCGCCGAGGCCCAGCATCTCCTTGTGGTCGAAATCGTCGCGCAGGAAATGGGTCTGGTCGTCGAAGATGAACTGGCCGGCCAAGGTCTGCGCCCGCGCCAGCATCAGCTCGGGCTCGCGCGCCTCCGCCTCGCTGACCTGGAACGCGTTGGTGCCGTAAATCTCCTTCATGGCGACGAACGCCGCGGCCATGCCGCAACTCGTGCGCAGGAATTGCCGGCGGTTGAGCCCGAGCCTCTTGCCGTTCTCGTCGGCCAACTCGAAGATCCGCCGTTGGACGCGCTTTTGCGTCTCGCTCTGTGGCGGCGGCAAGTATTCGCCGTTCGACACGATCTGGGTGGGTATCGGAGTGGCGGCCGAAGCCGTCTCAGCACCTGCGACTAGGCGCTGTTCTCTCTCGCTGAGCCAATTAGCCATCGTCGTTCCTCCCCAACGATTCGTTGTTTGACGGATAAAGCCTATACCTGAGATTTCTCCTTGACAATGCGCGCGGTGCCGTCCTCGCGTGACAATTCCGCGCCGCTGCGACGCGGCGCCCGCTAGCTCCGTCGCAGCTCTACCGTG
This sequence comes from Allostellaceae bacterium, assembly GCA_052143095.1. GTDB lineage: Bacteria > Pseudomonadota > Alphaproteobacteria > ATCC43930 > CGMCC-115725 > DAHUYF01. The sequence continues at coordinate 17,434 of JBKQTR010000351.1, read as the reverse complement.
CCGTCGGGCCGGGTAAGCCGGACGCTGACGCCGGGAAAGCTCGCCAACAACGCCGGCCCCCGCTCCGGCGGGCTGACGTAGAGCGCGGTTGATAGCGCGTCCGCGATCATGGCGCTCGCGGCGATGACCGAGATCCCGATGTAGTGGTTGGCGCTCCCGCCGGTCGCGGGATCGAAGAGGTGGTGATACCGGCCGGTCGGCTCGAACATCGTTCCGTAGCCGCCGGAGGTGCAGACCGCGCGGTCGCGAAGCTCGATCTCGGCGGCAAATCTGTCGGGTTGGCGCGGATCGGCAAGCGCGATGCGCCAGGGATGGCCGTCGGTGCGACGGCCCTGCGTCTTGATTTCGCTCCGTCCGAGGTCGGCGAGCGTGCAATCGCAGCCATTGTCGCGCAGAATCTCCGTGACGCGGTCGGCGACGTAGCCCTGGGCAATGCCATTGAGCGTCAGACCCATCCCCGGGCGCGCCAGCACGATCCGCCGCGCCGCCACATCGATGCTCCGGAAATCCACCAGCCGCCGGGCCTGGTCGATCGCCCTCGGCGCCGGGCCCTCTGGCGGGGGGTAGGGGCCGGCAAAGAAATGCCCGGCATAGAGGTTCCACAGGGGCTGGACCGTCACGTCGAAGGCGCCGTCGCTGAGTGCGGACAAGCGTTGGCAGTGGGACAGCAGCGTCAGCAGGTCGAAGGAGGGCGCATCGAGGCAACCGTCGCGATTGAGACGCGCAAGCTCGCTGTCCCCGCGGTAGAGCGCGAAGATGCGCTCGAGGCGCGCGATCTCGGCGGCGCAGTAGCCGGCGATCCGCGCCGCGGCGGTCCGGTCCCTGTGGTAGAGCAGCAGGCGCGACGGCGAGCCGAGCGACGTGCCGCTCCAGCGGTGAAGCGGCACCGCCTCGGCCTCGACCGCGTGATCGCCGGCGCCGAGCAAGGGCAGGCCGGCGACGGCGCCCAGCAGCGTCATGATGCGCCGGCGCGACGGCCGCCCGGGCGATCCCGTCGTTGGCGCGGTCGCCGATCCCTTGGGATCGCAGCGGCGGCGGTCGACGTTGTCGGTCACCGGCGCTCTCCCGTCACCGCCTCGTGCGGTGCGCGCGTGGGCGCCACGACCACACCCTGCTCCTGGCGCCTGCGGCGCCAGACCATGGGCGGGCAGATATGGTCGTCGTAGTAGGTTACTTGGCAATCGAGGCAATAGAAGCATTCGTTCATGTTGATCTCGCCGCTGCGCTTGATCGCGCCGACCGGGCAGACGCTTTCGCAGACGCGGCATCGCGTTCCGCATTCGGGATGGCGCTTCAGCCAGTTGAACATGCGCACGCGGCCGAGGATGGCGAGACCGCCGCCGAGCGGGCAGGCGAAGCGGCAATAGAAGCGCTCGACGAAGAGGCTGGCGGCGACGAGCGCAACGGCGTAGGCGACCATCGGCCATTCCGTCATGAAACGGAGGATGATCGCGGCCTTGAAGGGCTCGATTTCCGCCCCGGTCATGGCGAGGTCCCATGACAGGAACGACGCCGCGACGAGTCCGAGGAAGACCAGATACTTGAGGGCGACGAGCCGCTCGTGCAGCGCGATCGGGATGGTGAGCTGGGGAATGCGCAAGCGCTGCGCCGCCTTGTTCGCCAATTCCTGGAGCGCGCCGAAGGGACAGAGCCAACCGCAGAACACGGCGCGTCCCCACAAGAACATGCCGACCAAGGTGAAGCCGGTCAGCATCGCGATCAGAGGGTCGGCCAGCAGATGGTTCCAGCGGAAGTCGGTAACGAGACTGTGGATGTCGGTGAGGACATTGACCACCGTGAGTTGGGCACCGGCATACCAGCCGAGCCAGACCAACGTCCAGCTCAGGAAGCCGATGCGAACCCAGCGATGCAGCCGCCGCCGGCGGCTGATCGGGTCTTGCAGAAAGAGGATGACGGTCAAAGCGGTCAGCGCCCCGCCGAGGATGGCGATGCTGCCGGTGTGCGCCGCCCAGATCGCCTGCCACGGTATCGCTTGATCCGCCGCCGCGCCTGGGGTGTCGGCGTGCTCGCTGGCGGCTGCCCTCACCACGTAGTTTTCCGGCAAGCGGTAGGCGAGATCGAAGCTGGCGAAGCCGGGACCGCCGGCGTCGGCGCTGCCGACCACCAGCAGCCGCACTTGCCATGGCTCGCTCGGGTCGAGGTCGCGCGTGCCGGTGAGAAACACCAGGGCGCGCTCGGAGAGATCGGGTGCCTTGCTGGCGTGCAGGAACGGCAGCGCCTTGATCTGCTTCCCGGCGAGCCGAATGGTCCGGTCGCCTTGGACCAGCTCGATGCGCCGGAGGACGTCGGCGTGCTCCCAGTCGTCGCCGAGGAACGAGTAGGCGCCATTGGCAACGATCAGGATGAACTGGTCGTCGATGCCACGCCCAGCCGTGTACTGGTCGTACCAAGTCTGGCCGAGCAGATTGACGCCGATTCCGGCCGGCGTCACGAGAGCGACATAGAGATCGAGAAAGGTGTCGTCTGGCCCCGCGGCGGGATCGCCCAAGGCGAGCTGCGCTGCCCGGCCGCTGGGAAGCTTGGCGCGGGCCTCGCCGTAAGTCAGATGAAGATGCGCGATGGCATGCGCCGCCTCGAGCGCCGGCCAGTCGGCGGGAGCGAAGCGGTCGACATCGAGACGGGCCGTTCCTGCCTGCGGTGGCGCGAGGACGCCGCGGCTGCGCGCGACGATGCGCGCGCCGCGAACGATGGCGTCACTCATCAGCACCGAGCTCGTCGTGGCGCGCGACACGGCATCCACTTGCGCCGCCGTCGCCGCGCCAGGGGCGGAGCGCTGCGAGAAGCCGCCGGGGCCCAGCACCGAGGACGACAGCTGGCTCACGACGTCGATCCCCGTGTTGACGTCATGGCCCTTGTAGCTCTCGGTGAAGCGGTGGAATTCCTCGTCCTTGAGGCCGAGAATGGCAATGGGCTCGGTGTGATGGACGAGCCGCACCCCGGCGATGTGGCCACTGAGATCGATGCCGACGAGGAGGACGAGCGGCCGGTTGGAGAAGCCCTTCGACTGCGTCACGTCCCAGGTGGAGAAGATGTAGCCGACCTGCCGGCCGTCCTTGTACACCGGCGCCGAGGGCGGCGCGCCGTCCACGGCGCCCACCTTGTCTGCGCCGGGGAAGATCAGCGCCAGGATGGCCGGCGTCAGATACTGGGTGACGGTCTCGCCCGCCTTTGGCTCATCGCCCAGCGCACGCGCTGTGCCACTACCGGAGACCGTCGCAAGCACCAGCAGCAAGCCCAGCACTACGGCCCTGATCGCTCCCGCCGGCATCTCCGCCCGTTCCCTCGCCTTGCGCCGATCCTATCACAAGGCCCGGGCGGCGAAACGCTCCCGACGGGGAGCTCATCCATCCCGATCGATTGCCGGCGCGCTGCCGTCGCGGGCCGGTGGACTTGACGTCAGGCGACGCGCCGTCTTATGGCTCGGGACATTTTGCGGAAAAGGCGCGCCCATGCTCGACCATCTGAAGGCCAACAACCGCGCCTGGGCGGAACGGATGGTCGCTGCCGACGCGGATTTCTTCCGACGGCTCGAGCGCCAGCAGGCGCCGGAGTATCTCTGGATCGGCTGCGCCGACAGCCGGGTGCCGGCCAACGAGATCGTCGACCTCGATCCCGGCGAGCTCTTCGTGCACCGCAACGTCGCCAACCTCGCGCCGCCGCAGGACGCCAACTACCTCTCCGTGCTGCAGTTCGCCGTCGACGTGTTGCAGGTGAAGCACATCATGGTGGTGGGGCATTACGGCTGCGGCGGCGTGAGCGCGGCGGTCGATGGCGAACGCCGCGGTCTCGTCGACCACTGGCTGCATCCCATCCGCGAGGTCTGCCGTGAGCACCGCCACGAGCTTGACGCGATCCCCGATCGGCGCGCCCGCCTCGACCGCCTGTGCGAGCTCAACGTCATCCGCCAGGTGAGGAACGTCGCGTCGGACGTCTTCGTGCAGGATGCCTGGGCGCGCGGTCAACACCTCCACGTCCATGGCTGGGTCTATTCCCTGGGCAGCGGCCTCGTCACCGACCTCGAGGTGACAGTGAGCCGGCCGGAAGAGGTCGAGCGGCTGGTTTGACGTGGGGGCTGTCGCCCGCACGGGGTCGGGCTCCGCCGCCGTGGCAAGATCGAAAGTATCCGCTATGGGCATGCCGACGGGCCGGGATTTCAGCCGGCTCCAGCTCTTTGTCGTGACCCGGCACGCAGCGTCGGGCACCAGCCATGCCGACCAGTTAGACTGTGCTCCGCAAGCGTTGAGGCAGCGGCCGCTCCTCTATCGCGCCAATGCGGTCGGGATAGAAAGCGAGATGATCCCTAATCTCGCCGACGGCGGCGAAGGGAACCTCATATGTCCACACGGCATTGGTGGACCGCTCCCCGCCGATGGGGATGCTGTAGTAGGCGCATTCGCCCTTGTAGGGGCAGTAGGTGTGGTGATTGGTTCGCTCCAGCAGCAACATTTCGACATCTTTGCGCGGAATATATTGTACCGCCGGATAGGAAGCCTCGCACAGCGTCAGAGCCTCGTAGGTGTCGGCGATGACGCGGCCCGCGACGGAGACGAGAACCCGCGCCGGGTTCGGCTCAATCGTGATCGGAGGATCGGCTCCAGGGAGCTTTATCGGCAGGTCGATCACGGCTTCGGGCTCCTTCATCTGCTGATGATGCGCCGACAGCGCGATAGGGGTCGTTCCTTGAGAGTCATGCGCCGCGATGTCACCGATCGCTAGAGAGTCCGTCTCTGTCGGTTGAGCAAAAATTCTTGATACGGGGATCGCTGGGCGGAGCGCTTTGATCATAGCCGTCAGCCAAGCGGGTGCGACAGACTCGGAAACTACTCAGACCCCGGCGCGGGACCGGGGGCGCACCTCGCGACATACCATCGTCGCCGCGATTACGGCGACACGATCTCCCAGGTCGGCTGCGCCGCGGGCAGGTCGACCCGCTCCTTGTCGGGGTGCGCGCCGGCCTTTATCGCCGACGCCGCGGTCGCCGCCCCGTCTTTCGCCGTGGGATGCGCGAGAAACTGCACCGCCCGCCGGCCCGGCATGAAGAAATAACCGCCGCCCTTCACGCTGACGAAATCCTTCAGCCCTTTGAGCCGCAACGGACCATCGGGCGTCGGGATGGTAAAATGGCCTGTGCCCGTGCGCCGGAGGATCGGGTCGGTTTCGTCCTCGAGGCCTTGGAAGCTCGGCCCCAGCAGCCAGGTCTGCTGCAGGAACTCGAACTGACGCTCGATGTCGGCATTGAGGCACATGAAGATCAAGCCGGGTTTCGTCGCCTCGCCCTGAGGGGCGTAGGGGCGGCCGACGCGCAGGATGCGGTGCCGGTTGGTAATGGCGAGCGGATTCTGCGACGCCACGGCCGAGGTATCGCGGGGATTGGCCCGCCGGATATGCGCGCCGAAAGGACAACGCTGGCCGCTCGAATCCTCGGCGCCGAACAAAAACGTGTTGTCGGGGTCCGGCGCTTGGCCGCCCGCGTCCGCAGCGGTCTCGGAGCGCGGACGGTGCGGGTTACGGACCAGCGACGAGCCGTCCGCCCGCCAGCGGCCGAGCATCTTGGCGGCGATCCACTCTTGGGGCGATGTCTGCAGACCCCTGGGCATTCGCTGATCCTGCGCCAGCGAACGCGCGGCTCGGTCGAGGAAGCCATTGAATGCGTCCACATCCTGCTCGAGCTGCCGCACGACCAGGAAGGTGCCGTTGCACCCGAGATCGCGTTGCCCGGTCGGTTGCGGCACCGAGAAGTCCGGCCGTTGCCGCTGGGGATTGGCGTCTCGCCCCGGAAGCAGGTTCTCGGGATCGTCGCTAGCGGCGACCATCGGCGAGGGCGGCAGGTAGCCGCTGTTGTCGCGATACCCCAGGATGATCTCGCCGGGCTCGATGAGCTGATCGCGGTATTTTTCTTCCGTCCAGCGGCCGACGCCGCGAAGCGCCGGTTGCGAGATCCCATCGACGTACCCGAACGGCTCTCTCACCGGGTCCGCGCGTTTGGGAAGCGGCGCGAAGGCCAGCTCCTCCGCCACCTCGACCGCGAAAGCGCGGGCTTTTTCGCTGTGCTCAGCGGCAAGCACCGGCAGCGCGGAGTCGTCCAGCGCGTAGACGACCATGATCGCGTCGATCTGGTTTTTCGGGCCGCCCCAGCGCCATTGCGAGGGGTCATCGCCAATCGCGCGGGCGCGCCAGGGGGCATACATTCCGTCCTGGAAGGCGACGGGGAAGGTGGCGATGGCACGATCGTCCAGCCCCAGCTTCCGCAGCCCGCTGTGGGAGAAGCCGACCACCACCGCCGAGCTCGCCTGGCGCGTGTCGCCATAGCTGATCGACGGCTCGACCGCGCTCAGCCACGCCTTGCACGAGGCGGTGTCGGCCGGGAGCTGCAGCAACAGGGATTTGGCGTAGCGCAAGTGGCGCAGCCCGCCGAGCGCCAAGGTCGGCACCTCCTGGGGCACGATTTCATCCGCCGGCCGGGGCGCCGATCCGAAACAGGACAGCCAGTCCGCCGCCTCCGGCTCGGTCGCTGCGACGGCGATGCCCTGACGGATCGCGGCGTTGGTGCGGATGCGGGCCATGGTCAGCGTCGGATAGGCCGAATACCAGAACGCGCTCGGATATTGCTGGCGGCGCGTCCAGCGCCTGAGGCGATTGCCGTCCGCCGCACCCTCGGAAAAGAGATTGGAGGTCTTCGGGAAGCCCCGGGTATTGCTCCAAATACCGGTCACGCCCTGATGCGCCTGCTGGATGAAATTCTCGAGGTAGCTTTCCCAGGCGCCATCGTAATTCGAGAAGAACACCAGCTTGTCGGTGCCGGGAAGCAGCAGCCAGCGCGCGAAGTGGATCATGCTGGTCGAGGCCAGGAAACCGGGCTGCGAGAAATTGCGCGCGATCAGGCCGGCGGCCCACAATCCGAGCCGCAGCGTAAAGCGCCGCAGCGCGGCGGGCTTCATGATCGAGACCGAGGCGAGATGGTTCTGGAAGGTGAAGCTCTCAAGCTTCATGATCTCGTCGACACGCTCCTTCACGGGCGGCGTGTCGTCGGGCACGTCCGACTGCTCCAGCGCCCGCAGCCGGCCATAGGCGAGCGCCGCTGCGCCCAGCTCGGCCGCGACAATCAGTGCGGTTCCCGCAAAGGCCGCGCCCAAGCCGACGGCCGCGGTCGTCCAGGAGTGCCGCAGGACAGCGGCGGCGACGAAGGCCACGAGCGGCAAGGCCGCGACCAGCAGGAAAGGCCAGAGGAAGGCCGCAATCGCCGATGCCAGCGCCGGGAGAAGGGCGGTGTAGGGCGACGGCGCCGGCTCGAGAAGCGGCGCAGCCTCGGCCACAAACGCCCATTTCGCGGCGTCATCCTTCCAGAGGATGGAGCGAACGCGCTCGAGCGTGGCAAGCGCGGAATCGGAGCGCGGGACGTCATCGAGAAGCGCCGAGACGCGCTTGGCGAGATCGGCCTCTTTGGTGACGCGCTCCACGGTCATGCCCGGCGTGCCGCTGAAATTCACCCCGGGCGTCGAGAACCATCCTTGTCCGACGTCCACCCGCCGCAGAAACAGAAATTTGCCGAGCGGCGTGCCGTCGTGCGCGATGCCGGCCAGGTCGAGCAACCGCAGCAGCTCCTTGCTCAGGGCCGCGCAGATCCGCTCGAGCGCGGGGCCGGGTTCGCCATCGGCAGATATCTCCAGGATCAGTTGGGTCGTCGTCTCGCCGGCGGCGGGAAGCGCGGTTATGCTCATGAAGTGCACCAGCGACGTCCGATCGAGCATGCCGCCAAGGTTTCGCGTCGGCTCTCGAAGTGACTCGAGATAGGCAGTGACGGCCGCGAGCCTGTCCGCCGCGAAGGGGAGTGCCACCGTAACGAAGGCCTGCGTCATCGCGCTCTCCTAAAATTCGGCGTGGCCGGCCATCCGATCTGGTCTACGAAGCCGCGAACTCGAGGAACAGATGCTGCGGAAAGTCGCCAAGCAGTTGCAGCTGGCCGTCCTTGCCCTTGGCGCGGCGCAGCTCTTTCTTCACCAGCAGAGCCTTGAACGCCTGGGTTATCTGCGCTTGCGCGATATAAGCGCCGACGCACCAATGCAGTCCGTAGCCGAACAGCATGTAGTCGGCCGGCCGGCGGTCGGGATCGAAATCCTTCGGATGCTCGATCCGGCGCCCGTCGAACATCGCCGACCAGGTGCTGGCAAGAACGTATTCCCCGGCCTTTACGGTCTTCGCGCGCGGCGTCCCGGCGGCGACGGTGTAATCCTGGACGCAGGTTCGGGTCAGCCCCCAATGGATGTGCCTGAAGCGCAACGTCTCGAACAGGCATCGCCGCAACAAATCGTCGTCGCCGGCAAGCGCCGCCGCGCGCGCCTGCGCCATGAAGTCGGGGCGGCTGAGAAGCATGTCCAGGATACGCCCTGCCGCCAAGGTGTTGGTGGGAACGAAGCCGGTGACCATGCCGATGAGGATGGCGCGGATGATTTCGTCGGTGAGCCCCGCCGCCCCGGCGGCCTGCATTGCGATCAGGCGCGCCAGAACGGTGTCGGGGCCTCCTGGCGTGTTCCGCGTGGTGACGATGGAGGCGTCCACCAAGCGGCGCATTCTGTCGGCGCCGTCCTCTGCCGCACGCTGGTGGCGCGGATTGGTGGTCGTGGCATCGACGAAGATGTCCGTGCTCATGGCGATCGCCCAGTGGCCAAAGGCGATCGGGTCGGGGATCGTGAGGCCATAGTAGGTTTTGCAGATAAACGTCGATACCAGCGTGAGAAGGCCCTCTACCGCATCAATCCTGCCGTTGCATCGGTCGAGGAGCTCCCGCGACAGCCGGGCGGCCGCCGGCGTCACGATGGCCGGCATATCTTCGCGCCGGAACGCCCGCATGACGAGCGCGCGGTAGAAAACGTATTCGTCGCCGTCTTGCAGCCCGAGCATGAAGTTCGGGCCGCCATTGAGGTCCTTCACCTTTTTGCCGTAGGGCACGTGAAAGATCCGCTCCTGCGCCAGCACTTCCTGGACGTCATCGAACCGCGTCACGATCACCACCTTGGTCCCGGGGACATGGGCAATCGGCAAGAAGCGCCGCAGCAGGCTGAAGATCCATCGCGGATGATCGGCGAGCCACCTGCTTATGTCGCTGCCAAACCCGCTCGACCTGAGGTCATCGAGGTTGAACCTGCCGCGACCGGCAGCGGCGGGCGACGCAAGCTCGAATGCCGGTGCTGCTTCGTTGATCACCATCTTGGTCTCCCCAGCGCATCGCGAAACCGATATCCGCCCACCGCGGCGCTCATCGCGTCACCGCCACCTCTCCACCGTGTTGCGGTAGCGAGGACGCTCCCCCCAGCTGGGCGTTTTCGCGCCGGCCGGGGAGGGGGCGTTGCCGTCGAGCACGGCGAGGGTGTCGAGCAAGGTTCTGGCCTCCGCGAGGTCCGGCGTATCGAAGCCCTCGGTGAAGCCTGCGTAGATCGGCGCAAGGACCTCGCGTGCATTGGTGTCCTTGCCTTGGCTGAGCCATAACCGGCCCAAGCTCATGGCGGCGCGCAGCTCCCAAAGCTTCGCGCCGCGCTGGCGCGCCATGGCAAGAGCTTTCCTGAACAATTCCTCCGCGCGGACCTGCGCGTCCCGCCGATGCGCAATCAGCCATTCGCCCCGCATGCGATGCAGCTCGGGCTCGAAAAACCGCTCGCCGGTCCTCTCGACCATGTCGAGCGCCGCGCGCAGCAGGTCCCACGCTTCGTCGGGCTGGTCCGTTCTTTCGCAAATCTGGGCGAGGAGCCCGAGAAAGTAGGTTTGACCGCCGATCGACCCGGTCTTGGCCCGGTCAGCGGCGGCCTCGCGCGCGAGCCGCAGCCCCTCCGCCGTATCGCCGCGGGCGGTGAGCGCGAAACCGCGGATGATGTAGGCCACCTCCAGCCAGAAGGGGTAGCCGCGCTCGGTAGCGAGCGAAATGGCTTCCTCGACCAACGCCAAGGCTGCGTCCTCGGCGCGGCGGAGCAGACCGAAGAGGCCGGCATAGGTCAGCTCCCGGACCAGGATCTGAGGCGGCCGCAGCTCGCGGCTCTGGGCAAGCGCCTCGCGGCTGTGCGCCATTGCTTGCTCCGGGTAACCGAGAACGAGGAGCGTGAGCGACAAGAAGCACTGCGCGGCGATGCGCATATCCCACGCGGCGATTGCAGCGCTCGACTGGCCTGTCCCGGGCGTGGCGAAAGCGAGCACCCGCTCAAGCTCGTGCCTGGCCGGCGCCAGCTCGCCGACCCAATACAAGCACACGCCCATGAAGAGGTGGCCGGCCAAGGAAGCGCCGACATCCATTTGCTTCTCGCCCAGCCGGAGCAGATCGTCGGCGGTCCGACGCGCCTGATCAAGCTCGCATCGCCCGAGATGGAACATGATCAACCCGCCCAGCACGGGGACCAGGGTGGTGGCGTCGCCGAGATCCTCGCATAGCTTGCGCGCGCGCATGTAGCTCTGGCCGGTTTCCTCGGCGCCGATTCTGGCGGCGATCAGCGCCCTGCCGAGAGCGCTCTCGAGGTCAAGCTCCTGGCGCTGACGATCGAGGGTGCGAGGCAGGCTCGCGAGCAGCGCCAAGGCGCGTCGGAAATGAACGACGGCCTCCACCTTCGCGTGATGAGCCGCCGATTTCCGGCCGGCCTTGCCCCAGTAGGCGACAGCCTTCTCGATCAGCCCCGCCTCGCTGCAGTGATGACCGAGCAGCTCCGGCTGTTGCTCGGCCAACCCTGGAAAGCGCTCTTCAAGCACGGTTGCGATGCGCGCATGCAGGTCCTGGCGCTGGCCGCGCAGCAGCGTGCTATAGGCGGCATCGCGAATGAGCGCGTGCTTGAACGCGTATAGCCCGTCCGGGCCGTCGCCCCGTCGACTGAGCAATTCGGACTGGACCAGCTTCTCCAATCGCTCCTCGATGATCTTGGCGGGCAGTCCCGACACGGCACGCAGCACGTCGGACGAAAACTCGCGCCCGATGGCGGCGCCCACCTGGGCCACCTCGCGCACGCCGCCGAAGCGGTCGAGGCGCGCCATCAATGTATCGTGCAGGGTTGTCGGGATCGCCACCGCCGGAAACGAGCTTTCCAGCACGTAGGCTTCTTCGCGCTCCTGGACCAGCCCGCTCTCGAGCACGGCCTTGGTCAGCTCCTCGATAAACAGCGGTACGCCGTCGGTGCGCGCCAAAATCTGACCCAGCACCGCATCCGGCAAATGCTTGCCGCCGGCCGCCCCGAGGGCCAGCGCCGCCGCGTCGCTGCGGTTCAGTCGACTGAGGGTCATGGTCGTCACATGCGCGTGGCTTGGCCACGGCAAGGAGAATTCCGGCCGGGCGGTGATGACCAGCAGCACGCGCAAGCGCGCCACGCGCTCGATCAGGACACCCAACAGCTCCAGCGAGGTCGCATCCATCCAATGCAAATCCTCGAAAACGACGAGCATCGGTCGTCGCGCCGACAAGGCCACGAGCGGCGCCAATAGCGCCTCGATGGTCTTCTCCTTGTGCTGCTCGGGACTGTGCTCCGGCGCGCGATGGCGATGGCCGAGCTGCAGGGACCAGAGCTCGGCAATGAGCCCGATCTGCTCGGGATCGCTGATGGATCGGCCGAGCAGGCCTTCGAGCTTGAAGAGCTTCTGCTCAGCCGTGTCCTCATGCGCGAACCCGGCCCATTGCTCGATGCGGCTGACGAGGGGATAGAAGGAGCTGTCAGCGTGCTGCGGCGAACAGTAGAAATTCATGCGCAAGTGATGCTCGCCGGCCAAGCGCTCCTGCAGCGCGCGCCTGATCCGGGACTTGCCAATGCCGGGCTCCCCCCAAATCATGACGACGCGCCCGCCGCCGCTCTGGACCTGCTGCCAGCGCCGGAGGAGGAGACTTAGTTCCTCCTCGCGGCCAATGAGAGGCGAGGCATCCGCCTCATGCTGGGCGTCAAAGCGGCTTTCGACCACGCGTGGCCCCAGTACCCGCCAAGCCCGTATCGGCTCGTCAAAGCCCTTAAGCGCGACCAGGCCGAGATCCCGGTAGTCGAACAGCGCGCCGGCGAGCCTGTGCGTCGTCGATGCGATAACCACCTCGCCGGGCCCGGCGAGCGTCTGCAAGCGCGCCGCCAGGGTGGGCGTCGCCCCCACGACATCCTGGTCGAGCGCAAGCAGCCCGGTGCGGCCGGTGTCGCCCACCACCACCAGCCCGGTGGCGATGCCGATGCGGATGCGCGGCTTGTGGCCGTCGAACAGCGTGAGCCGTCGCATGACGTCGACGACTTCCAAGGCGGCGCGGATCGCGCGCTCGACGTCGTCCTCGTTCGCTTTCGGGTAGCCGAAATAGACCAGGGCGGCATCCCCCATGAAGCGCGCCACGACGCCGCCAAGACGCGTGACCACATCGGAGACGCAGCGAAAGCACGCGCCGATCAAGTCGCGGAGATCCTCGGGATCAAGCTGCGATGCCAGCGTCGTCGAGCCGACGATATCGCACATCATGATCGTCAATTGCCGTCGCTCGGCCGAAATATCTGTCGCCTGGGTATGGAGTGCCGCCGGCGCCGGCATTTTCCTGGCGGAGGATTTCTTCGCCGCGGAGGCGCCCACGGCGACCAGCGAGACGCCGCATTCGGAGCAGAACTTCGCGCCCACCCGGTTGGCGGTACCGCAAGAGGGACAGGAGGAAGCGGCAGCACCGCCGCACGCAATGCACGCGTTGGCACCCTCCGGAATGTCGGTACGGCAGCTCGGACACTCCATGTCGCCCCCTCTGAGTGTCGCAGCGGCGTTCCAGGCCTTAGCCCATTGGTGCCTGGAACTCGTCTCCCCGGTGCCACGACGCGCGCTCGATCCAGAGCCGCCGCGAAGCCCCGGGCGCAAATACTATCGCGCCAAAAGCGGTCTTCGCCAGGTGAGCGCCGGCAATATGCTCTATCTACCACATTGTCCATCGCCGGATTGCGCGCATTTCCGGCGTGTTTTAAAATTTTAGGGTTGATAGTGCGCGTGTCAGCCGGCGGCAGGTGTGAGCTGGATCACACCAAGCACCGCCAAGCCCTTGCACCCGGCGGGTCGGGACGCTGTGCCGCCTGGTCGCTCGCGCCCACCGGCCGTGAGAGCACCCCGCGTTTCCAGCGCGACAATCGACCGATCAGGCCGGCACGGCGGCGGGCTCCGCGTCGCCGACGATCTCAAGCGCCGCGGTCGAGGGGTCGAGCCGCCCGCTGTCCATGAGATCGATGGTGGCGCCGCGTCCCCATTCGAAGGTCAGCGCGCCGAGAATGACATTGACCGAGCGTCCGTCATCGGAGAGCGGCATGTAAAGCCGGTTCGCCACCATGAAGACATCGCGGGTGGAGCTGTATCGGTTGCGCAGAAACACCGCCCGTTGTTGCGTGCAGACCGTTCCATAGACGTGGTTCGCGTAGGTGAGCCGGTCGCCGGTGTAGAGCTCGTCAAGGTATTTGCCGGTGTATTCCTTGCCGAAGGCCGCCACGAGCTCGGTGCCGACCAGCCGATAGCGGAAGCGCGCGCCGCCCTCGGCCACCTCGATGAGCTGCACATGCGGCAGCAGTTTCGGGATTTCCGTCGGGTCAATGTCGCGGCGGCGCGGCATCGCGCGCGAGCCCCGCTGGCGCCACCAATAAGCGAGGGCGTCACCGAGAACGGGATCAACGCGATAGTCGAACTCCAAGATTTGCCCCAGAACAGTGCAGGCGTGCCGTCTTACCGTGTCGAGGTAAAGCTTCGATGAAGATTTCACAGTGGCCGCAAGGGCTTGCCGCCGCGCGATTACCTAAATCTTTACCCGATCCGGGTTAGATGGGCGGGAAAGCGCCGACCCGCGGCGGGACCGGCCTTGTCACCGGAGCACCATGCGCAGAGGCTTCCTCATCGACGCACGCGGCCAACTCTGGCCCGCAGCACGGCCGGACCACAGATCAGCCGGCGGGTCGGTCGCGCTGCCGGCCGAGGCGGGGTACGCGCCGGGCATCCTCTATATCGGCCCCGCCGCGAACGGCATCGAAGTGGCTTTGTGCGGCGAGGGGCTGCCGGCGCGGACCCTCGCCAAGGCGCTGCACCTTATCGGGCTCTTGTGCCCGAAGCGCATCGCCTTGACGCAGTTCGAAGAAGGCGGCGCCGCCCGGGTTACGATCTTTCCCGGCGTCTGGGAGTTTGCGGGGTATGCGGAGACGCTGGCGCCGGAAGCGGCGTCCGGCCCGGAGCCGAGACCCGAGGCCAGCGGCACCGCCGCGCCGGGGTCGCGGCACTCTTTTATCTGATTTATCTGATCCCTGGCGTTATCTGGTCCCGGACGCCGACCTTAGCTCCGGCGCGCCACCGCGGCGTCGGGCTCGGTCACCTCGTCGACCGTGCCGTTGTCGACCGCCGCGGCGATATGGGCGAATGCCTCCTCGCGGGTGATCCACATGAGCAGCATCGGCAGATAATCGCGCCAGGTCTTGAGGTGGAACACGATCATCTCCTCCTCGTTGAAGCCGTGCCGCTCGGCCAGCCCGAGGTCGCGGATGCGCGGCTCCATCACCGCCCAGGCCCCCTGGATGTTCCACCGCGTCAGCGCGTAGGCGCGCGACACCCTCGGCACCAGCGTCGCGAGCCCCTTGCCGCGATGGTCCGGCCGCACCCAGACGGCGCCGCCGCCCATGACCCGGCCGCGAATCCGCCTGGCTGCCGGCGCCTCGACGCCGATGGCATCGCCATTGGCCAAATGCGGCCGGGGGTCGCGGAAGAAGGCCCGGAGCGAGGTCAGCTCGGCCTCGAGCGTGGTGTCCTGCCAGTCATAGAGGCGGCCGGCATGGGTCGCCACCGGGCAGCCGGCCTCGTCGAGCGCCTCGACCCAGAAGGAATTGTCGATGCGCAGCGTGTTGTGGGCGGGGTCGAACATCGGGATGAAGGCGGGCCAGCTGTCGCGATGCTGGTGATTGATCTCCACCAGCTGCTCGAAATCGGTGCGCAGCCTGAGCCGGATGCCGCGCGCCTGGAGCGCCTCCTCGACGATGAGGAAATAGCGTTTCATCAGCTCGCGCGGGCCATGGACGAGCGTCATCTGTTCGATCAGCGATCCCGGATCCGTCTTCATCCCCCACCCCCTCGGCAACTCACGATACGAGCATGCCCGATATTTCGGCCGCAGGCGAGGCCGGAGGTGGCGTCGGACATCGGTCGGCAGTTCAAGCGTCGGGTAGATCCGCTAGCTCCCTTCCAACGCGCTGCTGGACAGCAGGCGGGTGGGGAAGCCCGCGGCGCCGAGCGCCGCGACCAGCGCGCCGACATGGCGGGGGTTGCGGGTCTCGAGCACGGCGTCGATCTCGGCGAGCTTCACCGGCACGTCCTGGAACAGGCGCTGATGATAGATCTCGACGATATTGCCGCCGTTCTCGCCGATGATGGTGGCGATCTTGGCGAGCGCGCCGGGCTGGTCGGAGATCTCGATGCGCAGGCGCACCAGCCTGCCGGCGCGCACCAGCTGGCGCTGCAGGATCGAGGCGAGGAGGCGCGCGTCGATGTTGCCGCCGGAGAGCACCAATCCGACGCGCCGGCCGCGGAAGCGCTCCGGGTTGGCCAGCAGCGCCGCCAGCGGCGCCGCACCGGCGCCCTCGACCACCAGCTTCTCGGCATCGAGCAGGCTCGCCACGGCGCGCTCCAGCGCGGGCTCGTCGGCCAGCAACAGCCCGTCGACCAGCGCCGCGACGATCGGCCGGGTGAGCAGGCCGGGCTCCATCACGGCGATGCCTTCGGCCAGCGTGGTGCCGCCCGCGGGCGCGCCGCCCTGCCCCAGCGCCTGCGCCATCGCCGCGTAGAGTGCGGCCTGCACGCCGAAGATCGCGATGCCGGGCTTGAGCGCCTTGGCGGCCACCGCGATGCCGGCGACGAGGCCGCCGCCGCCCACCGGCACGATGAGCGCGTCGAGCTCGGGATGGTCGGCGAGCAGCTCAAGCGCCACGGTGCCCTGGCCGGCGATCACCGCGGCGTCGTCATAGGGATGGATGAGGGTGAGCCCCTCGGTGAGCGCCAACGCGTCGGCGGCGAGCCGCGCCTCGGCGAGGCCGGCGCCGCGCAGCACGACGCGCGCGCCATAGGCCTCGGTGCGCTCGACCTTGGTGAAGGGCGTGTCGGCGGGCATGACGATGGTGGCGGGGATGCCGAGGCGGCGGGCGTGGCAGGCGACGCCCTGGGCATGGTTGCCGGCCGACATGGCGATGACACCGGCGCTGCGCTGGGCGGCGTCGAGGCTTAGGAGCTTGGTGAGCGCGCCGCGCTCTTTGAAGGAGCCGGTGGGGTGCAGCGTCTCGAGCTTCAGCACCACCGTCTCGGCGCCGGCGAGCTCCGCCAGCGCCGGCGCCGCCACCGACGGCGTGCGCAGCACCGCGCCGGCAATGGCAGCAGCGGCGGCGCGGATATCGACGAGCGAGACGGCGAGGCTCATCGCGGCGCCAGCACCAGCGTGCCGCCGACGGGCTCGCCGTCCAAGGTGACATAGGCGTGGTCGCGCCAGCTCGCCATGAGATCCCGGTAGTGCGGCGACAGCACGTTGCCGGACTGGCCGGGCGAGATCACGAAGCGGGCGCCGCGGGGATCGCCGAGATCGACGATCATGCGCAGGCTGGGGCCGAGCACGTCGGCATAGGGATCGTTGGCGCTGGCGAGCGGCGTCGCGCCGCGGTCGATGGTGTCGTAGCCGCCATTGGCGGGGATCGCGGCGGCGAAGAACGCGCCCAGCACCGGGATGCTCGACCAGAGCTGGTTGGTGAACTGCGCCTGGTGCGGCACGCCCCAACGCCATTGCTCGATATCGGCGCCGTAGCGCTGGCGCAGCTGCTCGAGCGCGCGCTCCAGCGAGGCGGCGAGCTGGTCGGCGCAGCTCTCGACCTTCGGCGTAGCGGGGTCGTCGCACCACTCGGCATGCTTGGTCAGCACGAGGCGCACGACGTCGGGATGCATGCCCCAGTAATCGTCGAAGGCGCCGCCGAGCCGGTCGGCGAAGAGCGTGCGGTTGAGCTCGCGCAGCCAGGCGGCGAAGAGCAGCGGCGCCACCTGGTCGCGCTCCATACGGCCATCCCAGGCCCTGAGCCGGTCGACCGCGTCGGCAGCCGGCTTTGAGCCCGGCGCCACCGTCAGCATCAGCGGCAGCAGATCCTTGGCCATCAGCGACAGCGTGTCGGACTGGATCGCGGCCGAGGCGGCAGGCGATTGCTGCGGCGTCGCGTCGAGCAGCGCGGTGATGCGCTCGGCGCGGTACGGCAGGTCCCAGCCGCGGCCGAGCGAATAGGGATAGTCGTCGGGCACGATCTTGTTGTTGGCGGTGACGATGCGACCGCTCGGCGGGTTGAAGGCGCTGGGCAACTGGTCGAACGGGATGAAGCCGGTCCAGTCATACTCGCCGGCCCAGCCCGGCGCCGGCAGCCAGCCATCGCCCTTGGCGCGGATCGGCACGCGCCCGGGC
>JBKQTR010000350.1:0-14802 GCA_052143095.1 Allostellaceae bacterium | reverse complement strand
TGCCTGCGCGAAGCCGAAGCGGCTTCGCTTCGGCGAAGGCAGGCCGGCCGCAGGCCGAGTCCCGGGCATCCACGTCTTGCAACGAGCGCGCTGCACGACGTGGATGCGCGGGTCAAGCCCGCGCATGACAACAGAAGGGTGTAGGCGAGCAGCGTCCTTGCTACCGCTTTCGTCCAACCAGACAGCCGTGGCGGCCCGCCGGCCGGTGCGCCTTCATCTAGGCGTGCGGATCGACCACGATGCGGCCGCGCACGCCGCCCTTAAGGATCTTCTGCCCGAGCGCCGGTAGCGCCTCGAGCGGCACGATCTCGGTGAGCGCGTCGAGCTTCGCCATCGGCAGGTCGCGGGCGAGCCGCGACCACGCCGCGCGCCGCCGCTCGACCGGGCACATCACGCTGTCGATGCCGAGCAGGTTGACCCCGCGCAGCAGGAACGGAATGACCGTCGTCGGCAGGTCGTTGCCGCCGGCGAGACCGCAGGCGGCAACGGCGGCACCGTATTTGAGCTGCGTCAGCAGGCTCGCGAGCGTCGTGCTGCCGACCGCGTCGATGGCGCCCGCCCAGCGCTCGGCATCGAGCGGTCGCGCCGGCGGCTTGGCCAATTCCGCGCGGTCGATAAAACCGCTGGCGCCGAGGCCGCGGAGATAGTCGTGCTGCTCCGGCCGCCCGGTCGAGGCGGTGACGCGGTAGCCGAGCTTGGCCAGCACGCAGATAGCGATGCTGCCGACACCACCCGCTGCGCCGGTGACCAGCACGTCACCCTTCTCCGGGGCGAGCCCGTGCTCTTCGAGCGCCATTACGGCCAGCATCGCGGTGAAGCCGGCGGTGCCGATGGCCATCGCGCGCCGGGTGGTGAGCCCGTCCGGCAGCTTGATGAGATGCGCCGCTTTGACCCGCGCCTTCTCGGCGTAACCGCCCCAGGTGAGTTCGCCGACCCGCCAGCCGGTGAGCAGCACCTTGTCGCCGGATTTGTACTCCGGCGAGTCCGAGCGCTCGACCGTGCCGGCAAGGTCGACGCCGGGGATATGGGGATAGCTGCGCACGAGCCGGCCGAGGCCGTTCAGGATCAGCCCGTCCTTGTAGTTGAGCGTCGAATACTCCACCGCGACCGTCACCTCGCCGGCAGGCAGGGCGCTGTCGTCGATGCGCTCGATCCGCGGCTGAACCTTGCCCTCGGCCTCGCGCAGCACCAAGGCCTTCACATCGCCCATCTCGCTCCCCCGCTCAGCGCAGCCGCTCGAGCACGCTCGCGTAGTTCGCCACCGCGGCGCCGCCCATGTTGAAGACGGCGCCGATCCTCGGCTCCTTCACCTGGATGCCGCCGGCGGTGCCGGTGAGCTGCATCGAGGCCAGCACATGCATCGAGACGCCGGTGGCGCCGACCGGATGGCCCTTCGCCTTGAGGCCGCCCGACGGATTGATTGGGAGCTTGCCGTCTTTCGCGACCCAGCCCTCGGTGATGGCGCGCTCGCCCTGCCCCTTCGGCGTCAATCCCATCGCCTCGTAGATCAGCAGCTCCGCCGTGGTGAAGCAATCATGCACCTCGGCAAAGCCGAGATCATCGAGCCCGATTTTGGCCGAGGCCAGCGCGCGCTTGATGGCGAGCTCGGGCCCCTCGAAGGCAACGATGTCGCGCCGGCTCATCGGCAGGAAGTCGTTGACCTGCTCGGCGGCGCGGAACACCACCGCCTTATCGCAACCGAGCGCCGTCTCGACATCCGTCAGCACCAGCGCCGCCGCCCCGTCGGAGACCAGCGAGCAGTCGGTGCGCCGCAAGGGACCGGCGACCAGCGGGTTCTTCTCCGAGACCGTGCGACAGAACTCGTAGCCGAGATCCTTCTGCAGCTGCGCCAGCGGGTTGGAGGCGCCGTTCTTGTGGTTCTTCGCGGCGATGCGCGCGAGCGCGTCCGACTTGTCGCCATAGCGCTGGAAATACATCTGGGTGATGCGGCCGAAGACACCGGCGAAGCCGCCTTCGATACTGCCCTCCTCCTTGATGTAGGCGGCCTTGATCAGGATCTCGCCGACCTGGGGTCCCGTGACCTCGGTCATCTTCTCGACGCCGAGCACCAGCACCGTGCGCGCCCGCCGGGCGGCAATCGCGTTGAGGCCTTGATGGATCGCGGCGGAGCCGGTGGCGCAGGCATTCTCGACATGGGTCGAGGGCTTGAAGCGGAAGGCGGGATCCGCCTGCAGCACCAGCGAGGAGGGAAACTCCTGCCGCTGGAAGCCGGCATTCATCGTGCCGATGAAGATCTCGTCGATGTCCTTCGGTTCCATCCCGGCATCGCGGATCGCCTCTACCGCCACCTTGACGATCAGCGCCTCGAGGTCTTCCTCGAGCTTGCCGAAGCGCGAATGTGCCCAGCCGACGATGCAAGCGGTCATGTCATCCTCCGATCTCGATCCCGGCTAGATATAGCAGTCGGTCTGCCGATCGTCACGGGGAGCAGGGCAATCGCATATGCCGTCAAGCCGCTGGGTGGGACAGATGAAACACGGAGACACGGAGAGCACGGAGAAGAAGAAACCTTGGAAACGTCTCCGTCGCCCCGGCGAAGGCCGGGGCCCAGGAGCAACCACGCGGCGCTCGCCCTGGGTCCCCGCTTGCGCGCGCTTGCGCGGGGACGGCGATGGTTGGTGGGTGTGGGGTGCTTGGAACATGCGCCAAGCGCACGACTGCGCGCCAGCCCCCCTTCTCCGTGCCCTCCGTGCCTCCGTGGTGAACCCCCTATGCGCATATGCGATAGCCCTGTCACGGGGAGGGGCGCGCGCCGCTCGGGGCTGCGATGTCCGAGGGCGCGGGTGGCGCCTGCGGCGGGTTCGGCCTAGTCTGGGCGCTGTCGATGACGGAGGGAGTGCCATGAAGCTCGCTCGCCTGATCCCGGTCGCTGTCGCCGCGCTCCTGTTGTGCGCCGGGCCCGGCGCGGCGCAATCCGCGTCGGGGATCGATCGGCTCTACGTGCTCGACTGCGGCTGGGCGCATGCCGCCGACCAATCGCGCTGGTCGCCCGGCGTCAATGTCGGAAAGCCGATCGACGTTTCCGACAATTGCTACCTCATCCATCATGCCGAGGCGGGGTATCTCCTCTGGGATACCGGCATTTCCGACGCGATCGCCGCTGCGCCCGACGGCGTGTCGATGCTGAACGGGGCCATGGTGTGGCACCGGCCCAAGACGCTTGCGGCGCAGCTCGCCGCCATCGGCGTCAAGCCCGACGACATCCGCTATGTCGGCATCTCCCACACCCATGCCGATCACGTCGGCAATGTCGAGCTCTTCCCCAAATCGACCGTGCTGATCCAGAAAGCCGAATACGACTGGGCCTTCGCCCAGCCGACGCCGCCTTTCTCGGCGAGCCACCCCGTGATGAAGCTCGAGGGCGACAAGGACGTGTTCGGCGACGGCAGCGCCGTCATCCTGTCGACGCCGGGACATACGCCCGGGCATGAATCGCTGCTGCTCCATTTGCCCAAGACCGGCTGGATCGTGCTGAGCGGCGACGTCGCGCATTTCAGGGACAATTGGGATAACCGGCGCGTGCCCGGCATCAACACCGACAAGGAGAAGTCGCTGGCCTCGATGCAGCGCATCGCCGACATCCTGGCCGAGCGGCACGCTCAGCTCTGGATCAACCACGACAAGCCGCAAAGTGACCAGCAACGCCACGCGCCGGAGTATTACGAGTGAGCGAGGCCCGGGCGCAGCGAGGCCAAGATCCGTCCCGGCCGTGACCACGATCACGCTCCGCCGCCCCGACGACTGGCACGTGCATCTGCGCGACGGCGCCCTGCTGCAGGCGGTGCTGCCCTTCACCGCCCGCGCCTTTGCCCGCGCCATCATCATGCCGAACCTGGCGCCGCCGGTGACCACGGCGGCTGCGGCGGCCGCCTATCGCGACCGCATCCTTGCGGCGCTCCCGCCGGGGCTGAGCTTCACCCCGCTGATGACCGCCTATCTCACCGACGACAGCGATCCCGAGGAGATCGCGCGCGGACATCACGCCGGCATCTTCACCGCGGTGAAGCTCTACCCGGCGCGCGCCACGACCAATTCGGCGCACGGCGTCACCGACATCTCCCTGACCTATCCGGTGCTCGAGCGCCTGCAGGCGCTCGGCATCCCCCTCCTCCTCCATGGCGAAGTCACGGATCCCGAGGTCGACGTCTTCGATCGCGAGGCGGTGTTCATCAAGCGCGTGCTGGCGCCGCTGATGCGGCGCATGCCGCAGCTCAAGCTCGTGCTCGAGCACATCACGACGCAGGAGGCGGTCGATTTCGTCGCCGGCGCCGGCGTCAACCTCGCCGCCACCATCACCGCGCATCATCTGCTGATCAACCGCAACGCGCTCTTCGCCGGCGGGTTGCGGCCGCACCTGTACTGCCTGCCCGTCGCCAAGCGCGAGAAGCATCGCTTGGCGCTGCGCCGCGCCGCCACCTCGGGCAGCGCGAAATTCTTCCTCGGCACCGACACCGCGCCGCATCCGATCCCCGACAAGGAGCGCGATTGCGGCTGCGCCGGCATGTTCACCGCGCCCGCAGCGCTCGAGCTCTATGCGCAGGTGTTCGCCGAGGAGCAGGCGCTCGATCGCCTGGAGGCCTTTGCGTCGCTCAACGGTCCCAGCTTCTACGACCTTCCCGTGAACGAGCAGCGGATAACGCTGACGCACCGCCCCTGGCGCGTGCCGGCGGAGATATCGACCGGAGCGGGACCGCTACGCCCCTTCCTGGCCGGCGAGGAGATCGGCTGGCAGCTTGACGGCTAGCGCACACGCCTGAGACGAGCGGCTTTCGCGGTTGCTGGCGCAACCGCTGGCGCCGCCACGGACGAACTCCCTACGGGGAGTTCGCCTAGCGAGCGGCGCCGAGGGTCGCGAACACGTCCGGCCCCGGCGGCAGGCGCTCGATATGCTGGCGGTGCCAGAGCGCATAGAACAACAGCGTCCAGGCGGCAAAGCCGGTGCGCCGCCCGGCGGCCTCGCGGAACAGCCTTTCCACCGCGTGCGGCAGGCAGATCTCGCGCACCCCGGCCTGCCGCGCCACCAGCGGCCCGAGCTGCGCGCCGCGCCGCCCGATCCAATCGCCGACCGGGACGGTGAAGCCGCGCTTCTTGGCCATCGGCTCGGCCGCCGGCACATGCTCGGCGAGCCACCGTCGCAACAGCCACTTCCCCGACCCGTGCCGCACCTTGAGGTCGTCGGGCAGGCAAAAGGCGAAATCGGCGACCAGCGGATCGAGGAAAGGCGTGCGCCCTTCGACGCCATGCGCCATGAGGCAGCGATCGAGCTTGCCCAGGAGATCGTTCGGCAGCCAATCGGCGCAATCCGTCGATTGCGCGATCTGCAGGCGCGTGCGTCCGCTCGCCGCGCCATGCAGCTCGGCAGCGGCGATGCCGTCGCGCCAGCCCGCGAGATCGCCACGCAGGACGCCGAGCTTGTCGAAATTGCCGCGCCCGCGCAGCAGCTTGCCGCCGATCCACCAGGGTCGCATGACGCTGCGATAGCGGCCGTAGCCGGCAAAGAGCTCGTCGCCGCCTTCGCCCGAGAGAATCACCTTGAGCCCCGCGGCGCGCGCCGCCGCGGCGAGCTTGTAGGTCGGCAGTATCGCGTAATCCGCCGCCGGGTCGTCCATGGCGCGGGCGATCTCCGGCAGCAGCCGCCAGAAATCCGCTTCGCGGAATTCGACCTCGATATGCTCGGCGCCGAGGGATTGAGCGACCGCGCGCGCCTGGCTGCGCTCATCGGCCACGTGACCGGTGGTGAAGCCGACGGTGAACGCCTTGACCGGCCGCTCGTTGAGCCGCGCCATCATCGCCAACACCGCGGAGCTGTCGATTCCGCCCGAGAGAAACATGCCATACGGCACGTCCGAGCGCTGATGCAGCAACACGGAATCGGCGAAGATGCGGTCGAACTCCCGCAGCGCCTGAGCCTCCTCGCGCGGCACCGGCGCCGCGCCGGCCAACGCCTCGCGCCGCCTCCGCTCGACCACGCGGCCGCGCGTCACCACCACCGTCTCGCCCGGGAGCACCCGCTGAATGCCGGCGAAAATCGTCTCGCGACCGGTGGTGAATTGCAGCTGCAGCAGCTCGTTGCGCACTTGGCGCACCAGCTGCGCCGGCACCAGCCCGCCGGCGATCAGCGCCTGCGGCTCGGAGGCGAAGGCGAAGCCGGCGGCCGTCTCGGCGTAATAGAGCGGCTTTATGCCGAAGGGATCGCGTGCCAGGACGAGGCGTCCGGCGGCGGGATCGTGCAGCGCGATCGCGTACATGCCGCGCAGCCGCTCGGTGAAGTCGAGCCCGTGGCGGCGATAGAGATGGAGCGGCAGCTCGCAATCGGAGCCGGTGGAGAAGACGGCGCCGGTGAGTTCCGCCCGCAGCTCGATGTAATTGTAGATCTCGCCATTGGCCATCAACGCGGCACCGCCGGACTCGTAGAGCGGCTGGTCGCCGGTGGCGAGATCGATGATGGCAAGGCGCGTCTGCACCATGCCGACATTGCCCGCGCGGTAGTGGCCGTTCCCGTCGGGGCCGCGATGGACGAGCGCCGCCGACATCGCCTGCAGCACCGCGGCGGGCGGCGTGTCGCCATCGGCCATCATGACGCCGGCAATGCCGCACATCAGCGCGCGACCGCGGCAAGGAAATCGCGGTAGAGCCCGGTCACCCGCGCCTCCGAGTATTCCGCCTCGTAGGCGGCGCGGCCGGCCGCCGCGAGACGCGCTCGAAACGCCGGGTCTGCGACCAGCCGCCGCAGCGCCGCGGCCAGTGCGCCGGCATCGTCGACGGGCACGAGCAGGCCGGTCTCGTCCTGGCTGATGAGCGCGCGCGGCCCCGCGCTCGCCGTCGCGACCACCGGCCGGGCGGCGGCCCAGGCCTCGATGACGACATTGCCGAGCGGCTCATGGCGCGAGGGGCAGACCAGGAGATCCGCCGCCGCCAGCAGCGCCGCCGTATCTTCGCGCCAGCCGAGAAAGCGGACGCGCTCGGCGAGGCCCAGCGAGCGCGCCTGTCGCTCCAGCGCGTCGCGCTGATCGCCCTCGCCGGCGAGCCAGAGATAGACCTCGGGCAGCAGCGGCAAGGCGGCCAGCAGCGTATCGAAGCCCTTGTTGGCGTGAAGCCGGCCGAGCGCCAGCGCCAGCGGCGCCTCCGCGGGGGTCGCGAGGCTCGCCCGCGCCACCGGCGCCGCCGGCGCCACGGCGACAAAGTTGGGGAGATAGTGGACGCGGTCCTGCGGCCAGCCCTGCCCGACGAGATAAGCGGCAATGTCGCGCGTATTGGCGATCAGATGATCGCAGCGCCGGTAGTACTTCAAATCGTAATAGCCTCCAAGCCGCGCAACATGCACGAAATCGCCGCGCGGGCAAAGCCTGCTCGCGCGGTTCATCCAGGTGAGCACGACCTGCGGCCGGTACTGCGTAATCGCGCGGCGGAAGCCCAGCCGCGTGACGATGTCGAGCCAGCCGCCGAAGGGCAGTTGCAGCGGCTCGATGCCGCCGCGCCGAAGCGCCGCCGCCCGCGCGGCATCCTCGCGGATCAGCACGCGCTGCTCTTGCCCGGCGCGGTGCAGCGCCAGGACGAGCCGCACGAAAAACGCTTCGGCGCCGCCATGCCGTGCGCCGGCCATGGCCTGGAGCAGCCGCATCAGGCGGCCTCGCCCTGGACGCTGTCCCAAAGCCGTCGCGCCGCCGCTTCCGCGGCATCGACGCTCAGCGAATCCATCTGCGTGCCGGTGGTGCGGTGATCGTAGTCGGGCGCGCCGACGATCTCGGCATAGGATATGGTCGTGCGCACCACCGCGGTGCGCGGTCCCCACGGCGCGTATTGCTCCGGCAGGCTCGGCCCGAAGAGACCCAGCGTCGGCGTCCCCATCGCCGCGGCGATGTGCATGATGCCGGTGTCGTTGCCGATGAACAGCGCGCAGCGCCGCAGCGCCGCCGCCGCCGTCAGCAGGTCGGTGCGGCCGGTGAGATCGAGGCATCGGCCGGGCGGCAGCGCCGCCAGCAGTGGCGCCGCTTGCGCGCGCTCATGCGCCGCCGCCAGCACCGCGATGCGGGCGCCGGGCAGCGGGCCGGACGCGGCGGTGAGCCGCGCCGCCAGCTCGCCAAAGCGCTCGGCCCGCCATTGCTTGCCGCGCCAATTGGCGGTCGGCCCCACCGCCAGCACCGGCGTGCCGGGCGGCACCAGCATGGCCGCCCGCTGTTCGTGCTCGGCGGCCGTCCACAGCCGCGGCGCCGGCGGCGGATCGAGCGCGAACAGACGCGCGAGCTGCTGCACCCGATGCGCGCCGGCATCGCCCTTGCCCATGACGCGCCGCTCGCGCGCGGCCAGGAGATAGGCGAGCGCGGAGCCGCGGAGATCGACGACGAGGTCCCAGCGCCTGAGCGCCACCTCGCGATAGAGCTCCAGCCAGTGCAACGCATAGCGCCGCTTGGCGACGGTCAGGAGCCGCTCGAGCCCCGGCACCGCCTGGAACAGCGGCGTCGCGGCAGGGCCGGCGGCGATGGTGAGGCGGGCGCCGGGGGTGCGCTCGACGAGGTAACCGAGCAGCCCCGTGGACAGCACGGCATCGCCGATACGCGTGCCGGTGACGAAGAGAATCCTCATGAGCCCGCGGAATTTACCTCCGGACGCGCCTTATAAGCCGCCCCCCGGCGCTTGCCAAGGTTGCGGCGCTTGCCTACTTCTATCCCCTTGGCCGGTAGGCGTGGAGCATTTCGGGATGGTTGAGCGGTCCTGTACTTTGCTGGGGGCTCGCGCCGTGCTGGAGATTGCCGGCGCGGATCGCCGTGCCTTCCTGCAGGGGCTCGTCTCCAACGATGTCGAGAAGGTCACGGCGGATCGGGCGGTCTACGCCGCGTTGCTGACCGCGCAGGGGAGATACCTCCACGACTTCTTCATCGCCGAGATCGGCGAGGCCTTTCTGCTCGACGCCGAGGCGGCGCGTCTGGCCGATCTGAAGCGGCGTCTCGGCCTCTACCGATTGCGCGCCAGGGTGACGCTCGGCGAGAACGGCGACCGCTATATCGTCGCCGCGGCCTTCGGCAGCGATGCGCTGAGCCTGCTCGACCTGCCGGCGGAGCCCGGCGCCGTCGTGCCGTTTGCCGGCGGGCTCGCCTATGTCGACCCGCGGCTGCCCGAGCTTGGCGCGCGGCTGCTGCTGCGGCGCGGCGCCGGCCTGGCGCCGCTCGAGAGCGCGGGGTTCCGGATCGACGACGGCACGGAATACGACCGCTTGCGCCTGTCGCTCGGCATTCCCGACGGCAGCCGTGATCTTCCGGTGGAGAAGGCGATTCTGCTCGAATCCGGCTTCGAGGAATTGAACGGCGTCGACTGGCAGAAAGGCTGCTATATCGGCCAGGAGCTGACGGCGCGCACGAAATATCGTGCGCTCATCAAGAAGCGGCTGCTGCCCGTCGCCGTGGAGGGGCCGCTGCCGGCGCCCGGCACGCCGGTGATGCTCGGCGATCAGGAGGCGGGCGAGATGCGCTCCGGCCGCGATGGGCTGGGCCTCGCCTTGCTTCGGCTCGAGGCTCTGGGCGAAGCGTCGGCGGACAAGCCGCTCACCGCCGGGACGGCGCGGCTCGTCCCCAAGAAGCCCCGCTGGGCGAATTTCTGAGCGCTGATGGCGCGCCTAACGCAAGTTTCCGCTGGATAGACTCGGTGCGTCCTTCGACTGCTCGCTCCGCTCGCGCTCAGGATGAGGCGATTTTCTTTGTGCCATCAACAACATACCTCATCCTGAGCTGGCGCGCGCAGCGCGCCTGTCGAAGGACGCGCCGGCGCGCATGCAGCGGAAACACGCACCAGCCTAGCGCAACGCGTTATGGATGAGGTAGTCGGCGAAATCGACCGGCTTCAGCTTGATCTCGGCGCGGTCGAACTCGCCTGCCATGGTGCGAGAGACGATCATGTGGTTCTCGACATGCTCGGGCAGCACCTTGAACACGCCGGTGGCGCCGCGCAGGCGCGGGTAATAGGCGGGATCGACCATCTTCTCCTTGCGCGCGAGGCGCCGGATCACCTCTTCCTCGCTCAGCCCCTCGACCTCCTGCTTCTTCAGGATGGCCCAGTCGCTCTCGCCGCCCCAGCCCTGCTCGACGATCGCCTTGGGATCGGCATCGGCATAGCCCACCTTGTAGACATGCTTGCTGAGCCCGACATCGCTCGCCCATTTGCCGAATTTAGCGCTGCGCGCCACATAGATCACGCCCATTCCCCCCTCCCCCGGACTCAGCTCATATAGGCGCCGCCGTTGACGTTGATCGTCTGCCCCGTGATGTAGCCGTTGCGTGCCAGCATCACCGCGACCTCGGCCACCTCCTCGGCGCGGCCGAAGCGGCCGAGCGGGATGCGGTCGGGCTTGGCCTGCGCGTGGTCGCGGATCATATCCGTCTCGATCAGCGCCGGCGCGATCGCATTGGCGGTGATGCCGTCGCGGACGAGCCAGGCGGCATAGGCATGCGTCATGCCGTGGATCCCGGCCTTGGAGGCGGCGTAATGCGGCCCGATGATGCCGCCGGTCTGCGCCGCGGTCGACGAGACGTTGATGATGCGGCCCCAGCGCGCGCGGCGCATGCCGGGCAGCACCGCCTGCGTCACCAGGAATACCGAAGTCAGGTTGGTGGCGATCGTCGTATCCCACACCGCCTCGCTCAGCGTGTCGAGCGTCATCGGCTGGGAGATGCCGGCATTGTTGACGAGAACGCCAACCGGCCCCAGCCGTGCTTCCGCCGCGGCGACAAGGCGCCCGACCTCGGCCGACGCCGCGACGTCGGCGGCGAGCGCCACGGCGCGGCGCCCGATCCCGGCGATGGCGCGGCAGACCTCCTCCGCCTCCGTCGCGCGGTTGCGGTAATTGACGGCGATGTCGGCGCCTGCCTCGGCAAGCGCAAGCGCGATGGCGCGACCGATGCCGCGGCTGGCGCCGGTGACCAGGGCAACGCGTCCGGAAAGATCGTCCACGGCAAGCCTCCTGTCAGCCGCGCAAGCCCGCGCCGAGCCGGGCGAGAACGCGGAACGGCGATTCGCCGGAGTGAAGCGCCGGCTCACCCGTCCGCCGCAACCCGTCGCGACCAAAACTCTCGCGCAGCCCCTCGATGAGCCAGTGCCGCGCTTGCGCCTGTCGCGCGGCCGCGAGGCCATCGGCGAGCCAATGCCAGTGGCGCGCCGCCGCCGCCGCGAGGTCGTCGATGCCGTCGCGCCGCAGCGCCGAGAGCATCAGCACCGGCACCTCCCAGCCCGCGCCAGCATGTCCGGCAAGCCCGAGCACGGCAAGGGCGTCGGCCCGCGCGCGCTCGGCGGCGGCGCCGAGATCGCTCTTGGTGACGACGACGATGTGCGGGATCTCGACGATGCCCGCCTTCATGAATTGCAGGCTGTCGCCCGAGCCCGGCTGAACGCACAGCACCACCGTGTCGGCGGCGCCGGCGATCTCGGTCTCCGACTGGCCGACGCCCACCGTCTCGATCAGGACGATATCGAAGAGCGCGCGCATCAGCACCATGGCCGAGACGGTAAGCGCGGCAAGCCCGCCGAGCCGGTCGCGCGCCGCCATGGAGCGCACGAAGATGCCGGCATCGCCGGGATCGGTCCTGAGCCGCGTGCGGTCGCCGAGCAGCGCGCCCCCCGAGGCGCGCGAAGACGGGTCGACGGCGATGACGCCGACAGTGCGCCCCTCGCTCCGCCAGGCGGAGATCAGCGCGCCGAGCAGCGTCGACTTGCCGACGCCGGGCGGGCCGGTGACCCCCACCACCTGCGCGCGCGGGGCGGCATAGGCGGCATCAAGCAGCGCCAAGGTCGCCTCGTCCTCCGGCGCGCGCTCGAGCCGCGCCAAGGCGGCCGCAAGCGCCGGCTTCCCTCCCGCCGCGACGGACGAGAGGGCGGTCGTCAAGCCGTCGTCTCGATCGGCTGCCGGCTCAGCGCCGCCTGAGCCGCGGCCAGCCGCGCGATCGGCACGCGATAAGGCGAGCAGGACACGTAGTCGAGCCCGATCTCCTGGCAGAAGCGCACCGAGGCGGGGTCGCCGCCGTGCTCGCCGCAGATGCCGAGCTTCAGGGTCTTGCGCGTCTTGCGGCCGCGCTCGACGCCGATCCTCATGAGCTCGCCGACGCCCTCGCGGTCGATGGTGATGAAGGGATCGTGCTCGAAGATGCCGGCGCGCTGGTAGGCGCCGAGAAAGCTTCCGGCATCGTCGCGCGACAGCCCGAAGCAGGTCTGCGTCAGATCATTGGTGCCGAAGCTGAAGAATTCGGCCGTCTCGGCGATCTCGCCCGCCCGCAGCACGGCGCGCGGCAGCTCGATCATCGTGCCCACGAGATAGGCGACGCTGACGCCGGTCTCCTTCATCACCTCGGCGCCGATGCGGTCGATCATCTCCTTGAGGATATCGAGCTCCTTCTTGGTTGCGATGAGCGGGATCATGATCTCCGGCTCGATCTTCTCGCCGGTCTCCTTGATCACCGCCGCCGCCGCCTCGAAGATGGCCCGCGCCTGCATCTCGTAGATCTCGGGACCGGTGATGGCCAGCCGACAGCCGCGGTGGCCAAGCATGGGGTTCGCCTCATGCAGCGCCTGCGCGCGGTGGCGGATCGCGCCGATATCCTTGCCGGTGACGCCGACCAGCTCCTGCATCTCCTTGTCGGTCTTGGGCAGGAACTCGTGCAGCGGCGGATCGAGCAGCCGGATGGTCACCGGCAGCCCCTTCATGATGCGGAAGATCTCGATGAAATCCTGGCGCTGCATCGGCAGGAGCTTGGCGAGCGCCCGCCGGCGGCCCTCGGTATCATCCGCCAGAATCATCTCGCGCACGGCGACGATGCGCTGCTCGTCGAAGAACATATGCTCGGTGCGGCAGAGGCCGATGCCCTCGGCGCCGAAGCGCCGTGCCGTCTTGGCGTCGAGCGGCGTGTCGGCATTCGCCCGCACGCCCATGCTGCGCACCTCGTCCGCCCATTGCATCAGCGTGGCGAAATCGCCGGAAAGCTCGGGCTGCATGGTCGGCACCGCGCCGAGCATGACCTCGCCGGTCGAGCCGTTGATGGTGATGACGTCGCCCACCTTCACCGCATGCTCACGCACGGTGATGGTTCCGGCGCGATAATCGATGCGCAGATCGCCGGCGCCCGCGACGCAGGCGCGGCCCATGCCGCGCGCCACCACCGCCGCATGGCTGGTCATGCCGCCGCGCGCGGTGAGGATGCCTTTGGCGGCATGCATGCCGTGGATGTCTTCGGGACTGGTCTCGATCCGAACCAGGATCACCGCTTCCTTCTTCTCGGCGCGCGCCTGGGCCTCGTCGGCGGAAAAGACGACGACGCCGGAAGCCGCCCCGGGCGAGGCCGGCAGACCGCGCGCCAGCACCGTCTTCGGCGCCTTGGGATCGAGCGTGGGATGCAGCAGCTGGTCGAGCGAGTCCGGCTCGATGCGGCGGATCGCCTCCGCCTTGTCGATCAATCCGGATTGCGCCATGTCGACGGCGATCTTGAGCGCCGCCGGCGCGGTGCGCTTTCCGGTGCGGGTCTGCAGCATGAACAGCTTGCCCTGCTGCACCGTGAACTCGACATCCTGCATGTCGCGGTAATGCTTCTCGAGCGTCTCGCGCACCTTGGCTAGCTCGCCGAACACGCCGGGCATCACCTCCTCCATCGCCGGCAGCTGCGACTTGTTCGCCTTCTTGCCGGCCAGCGTCAGATGCTGCGGCGTGCGGATGCCGGCGACCACATCCTCGCCCTGGGCATTGACGAGATACTCGCCGTAGAACTCGTTGGCGCCGGTCGAGGGGTTGCGCGTGAACGCGACGCCCGTGGCGCAATCCTCGCCCATATTGCCGAACACCATGGCCTGGATGTTGACCGCGGTACCCCAATCGGCGGGAATGTCGTGCAGCCGCCGATAGGTGATCGCGCGCTGGTTCATCCAGGAGCCGAAGACGGCGCCGATCGCGCCCCAAAGCTGCTCCTGCGGGTCCTGCGGGAAGGGTTTGCCGAGCTCGCGCTGGACGACTTCCTTGTAGCCGGCGACGACTTCCTGCCAATTGTCGGCGGCGAGCTCGGTATCGAGGGTGAGGCCGAGATCGAGCTTGGTGTTCTCCAGCAGGTCCTCGAAATGATGGTGGTCGACGCCCAGCACCACCTGCCCGTACATCTGAATGAAGCGGCGGTAGCTGTCGAAGGCAAAGCGCCGGTCGCCGCTGCGTTTGGCGAGGCCCTCGATCGTCCGGTCGTTGAGGCCGAGATTGAGCACGGTGTCCATCATGCCCGGCATCGAGGCGCGCGCGCCCGAGCGCACCGACACCAGCAGCGGGTTCTCGGCATCGCTGAAGGTGAAGCCGATGCGCTGCTCGAGCTGCGACAACGCCGCCTCGACCTGCTCGCGCAGGTCGCGCGGATAGGTCTTGTTGTTGGCGTGGAGGTAGGTGCAGACCTCGGTGGTGATGGTGAAGCCCGGCGGGACCGGCAGGCCCAGATTGCTCATCTCGGCGAGGTTGGCGCCCTTGCCGCCGAGCAGGTTCTTCATCTCGGCCTTGCCCTCGGCCTTGCCGTCACCGAAGCCGTAGACCCATTTCGTCATCGTCTATCCCTCGATCTCTGAGAAGTCGGCAACGCGATTGAGCGTATCGCGGATCTGCGCCAGCAGCCGCAGGCGGTTCGCCCGCAGCTCCCTATTCTCGCAATTAACGGTTACCCGCGCAAAAAATTCATCCACCGGCCCGCGCAGCACGGCCAGCGCCGCCATCGCCTCGGTAAACGCCTCCCGGCCGAGCGCGTCCGTGCTGCTCGCCGCCGCCCGCGCCAACTCGGCGGC